>NZ_BPIK01000001.1:97500-397500 GCF_026004075.1 Meiothermus sp.
TGTGAACCTCGGTTTTGACCGATGTTTAAAGCTTCGGCGCTTTGGGATGGGCCTGCGGCGCATCAGGTAGTTGGTGGGGTAATGGCCTACCAAGCCGACGACGCGTAGCTGGTCTGAGAGGACGATCAGCCACAGGGGTACTGAGACACGGACCCCACTCCTACGGGAGGCAGCAGTTAGGAATCTTCCGCAATGGGCGAAAGCCTGACGGAGCGATACCGCTTGAAGGACGAAGCCCTTCGGGGTGTAAACTTCTGAACTCGGGACGATAATGACGGTACCGAGGTAATAGCACCGGCTAACTCCGTGCCAGCAGCCGCGGTAATACGGAGGGTGCGAGCGTTACCCGGATTTACTGGGTGTAAAGGGCGTGTAGGCGGTCTTTCAAGTCCGATGCTAAAGACCGAAGCTCAACTTCGGGGGTGCGTTGGATACTGTGAGGCTAGACGGTCGGAGAGGGTAGCGGAATTTCCGGAGTAGCGGTGAAATGCGCAGATACCGGAAGGAACGCCGATAGCGAAAGCAGCTACCTGGACGATTTGTGACGCTGAGGCGCGAAAGCGTGGGGAGCAAACCGGATTAGATACCCGGGTAGTCCACGCCCTAAACGATGAGTGCTGGGTGTCCGACATCTGTTGGGTGCCGTAGCTAACGCGTTAAGCACTCCACCTGGGAAGTACGGTCGCAAGACTGAAACTCAAAGGAATTGACGGGGGCCCGCACAAGCGGTGGAGCATGTGGTTTAATTCGAAGCAACGCGCAGAACCTTACCAGGTCTTGACATCCTGGGAACCCTGGTGAAAGCCGGGGGTGCCCGCAAGGGAGCCCAGAGACAGGTGCTGCATGGTCGTCGTCAGCTCGTGTCGTGAGATGTTGGGTTAAGTCCCGCAACGAGCGCAACCCTTGTTGCTAGTTGCCATCAGTTCGGCTGGGCACTCTAGCGAGACTGCCTACGAAAGTAGGAGGAAGGCGGGGATGACGTCTGATCCGCATGGCCCTTACGACCTGGGCGACACACGTGCTACAATGCCTGCTACAAAGCGCTGCGACCCGGCAACGGGAAGCCAATCGCACAAAAGCAGGCTCAGTTCGGATTGGGGTCTGCAACTCGACCCCATGAAGCTGGAATCGCTAGTAATCGCGGATCAGCCATGCCGCGGTGAATACGTTCCCGGGCCTTGTACACACCGCCCGTCAAGCCATGGGAGTGGGTTTTGCCTGAAGTCGCCGGGAGCCACAGGCAGGCGCCTAGGGTAAGGCTCATGACTGGGGCTAAGTCGTAACAAGGTAGCTGTACCGGAAGGTGCGGCTGGATCACCTCCTTTCTAAGGAGTTCATGCGCCCTTTGCGGCGCCAATCTGGCGGTTGTCGTAGCCGAACCAGACTTCGCGCAAGCGAAGACTCGCCTAACCTGCGCCAAGATTCATAGCCGCCCTTCGGGGCGGTTTTTTTGTTAAGCCACCTCCTCGAGGCAGTAGTAGAACCTTCCAGGCCTTGCGGTATTCTTTATCTGGATGATTCTGGATCCCACCGAACTCGAGCTACGCCAAGACCCGCTGGCTTTTTTCGTCCACCTTTCGCGCACCAGCCCCGACATCACCACCTTTCGCTTTGCTTCGGGATTCGCTTTGCTTCGGGAAAGGAAATTGTCTTTCTCAACCACCCCGACCTGATCCGGGAGGTGCTCATCGAGCGGGCCGAGCAGTTTCATAAGTCCGACCTGACCCGCTCCTTTGCCGGAGGTATGGGCAACGGTATTTTGCTTTCCGAGGGAGAGTTCTGGAAGCAGCAGGTTCGGCTGATGCGCCCGGCCTTCCACTACAAGCGCCTCCAGTGCTATGCCGAGGTGATGAGCCGCTTTACCCTGGAGATGCTCTCGCACTGGCAGAACAGCGAAATCCGGCATATTGATGAGGACATGAACGCCCTCACCCTGCGGGTGGTAGCCAAGTGCATGTTCGACGTGGAGGCCGGCGAAGACCGCGAGATTATGCACCGGGCCATCATGCTGGGGCAGAAGGTGGTGGGGCAGATGGTTTACGGCTGGCTCAACCTGCCCGACTGGCACCCTGGCCTCAACCGCGATGGCATCCGGGTGGTGCGGGCCCTGAACGACATGGTGAGCCGCCACATCGCCTACCGACGTGAGCGCGGCGACCTGGGCGACGACCTGCTTTCGATGCTGCTGGAAGCCCAGGGCCAGCCCGATGTTAAGCTATCTGACCGGCAACTGCGGGACGAGGTGCTCACGGTCATTACGGCGGGCCTCGAGACCACCGCCAATGCCCTGATCTGAACCTGGTATCTGCTCGACCAGCACCCAGACGTCAAGGCCCGGCTCAAGGCCGAAGTGGACAGCCTGGGCAAGCTACCCGGCTTCGAGGATGTGCAGCGGCTGCCCTACCTGGATCAGGTCTTCAAAGAGAGCCTGCGGCTGTACCCGCCGGTCTGGATTATCGGGCGGGAGAACGTGGAGGAGCTGGAGCTGGGGGGGATGCGCCTCGCGCCCAGAACCCAGATCGTGATGAGCCAGTGGGCGGCCTACCGCGACCCCCGCTTCTTCGAGCACCCCGACGAGTTCCGGCCCGAGCGCTGGACGCCGGAGTTCGAGAGGTCACTGCCGCGCGGGGCTTACTTCCCTTTTAGCCTGGGGCCCCGGGTGTGCACCGGGCAGGGGTTTGCGACCCTCGAGTACAAGCTGATTGTGGACACGGTTTTGCAGCAGTTTGACCTCGAGCTCACCCGCCCCGTGCCGGTGCGCCCAGAGCCCAACTTCACCCTCTGCCCCCACGGCGGGCTGCCCATGCGGGTACGCAAAAGACAGAAGTAGTGGCTTGGGGCAGGACTCGAGCTGCGGTTATACCGGTTCCGCTTGAACCCTTCACTTTTGGGTGTAATCAAAGGTCAGGGGTTCAAGCCGACCGAAGGGAGTAGGAGTGCATTCCGACAGTATCGTTTAGGCTTGCCAAAGTGAACGATACTGCTGGAATGCGTGTTATCCGTGTACCGGGGCCGGCCTGGCCGGTCGGCGGATGCCCAGCGAGAGCAGGGCGGCCGCAATCCCGATGGTGCCAGCCAGCAAAAAGGCCAGGTTGTACTCGCCCAGGGCATCGCGGGTGGCCCCCCCTGCCCAGGCCGCTGCTGCCGCACCGAGCTGATGGGCGGCAAACACCCAGCCATACACCGTGCCCACGTTCTGCCGTCCGAAGTTATCCGCTACCAGAGCTACCGTGGGGGGTACGGTGGCGATGTAGTCCAGGCCAAACACCACCGCGAAAACCAGCAGGGTTTCTGGGGTGGTTGCAAAGGGCAAAAACAGGAGCGAAAGTCCCCGGAAACCGTAGTAGAGGCTCAGAAGCACGCGGGGGTCGTAGCGGTCGGTGAGGTAGCCCGAGGCCAGGGTGCCCACAAAGTTTAAAGCCCCCATGACGGCCAGAATGCCGGAGGCGGTGGTGGGAGTCAGGCCACACGAGACCGCATAGGGGATAAAATGCACCCCAATCAGGCCATTGGAGGTGGCGCCGCAGATAAAGAAGGTAACCGTTAGCAGCCAGAAGGTAGGCGAGCGCAGAGCCTTGCCCATAATGCCGGGGTCGGCCGTGATCTTCATGGGGGCTGAACCGGGGGCCGCCCCCAGCGCCCTGAGCCCCATCTCCGCTGGGCTGTCCTTCATGAGGAGCCAGACCGGCACCAGGGCTAGGAGCGAGATGGCCGCCATGATCCAACTGGCCTCGCGCCAGCCCAGCCCGCTGGCCCAGAAGACCAGGGCCGGGATGAAGATGAGCTGGCCCGCCGAGGTGGCGGCCCCAAAAAAGCCAGTGACCAGACCCCGGTGCTGAATGAACCAGCGGTTGGCCACCGTGGCCCCCAATACTCCACCCACCACCCCGGTGGCCACCCCACTCAGCAACCCCCAGACCAGGTTGAGCTGCCAGATGTGCGTCATCAGGGCGCTCAGGGCCATGCTCAGGGTCATCAGGCCCAGGCCGAAGAGGGTGATGCGCCGGGGGCCGAAGCGATCCATCAGGTAGCCGCTCAGGGGCGCACCCAGGCCAAACAGCACCAGCCCGATGGCGGTAGCAAAGGAGATGCTCTGGATGGCCCAGCCGGTGCTCTCGTGTAAGGGTTGGATGAGCGCTCCTGGCACCGAGCGGTTACCCGCGGCAATCAGGGTGGCAATCACTGCCACCGCGACTACGATCCAGCCGTAAAAGAGTCTATTCACACTGGCTCCAGAGGGCGGTTTGGGTCTCTTGCATCAGGGTTTCTACCAACATGGCAGCGGGTAGGCTCCGGCACAGGCTGACCGCCTGCCCGGCCCACAGCGACATATATTCGGTGCGGCCGGCTTTGGCGGCGGCCTGGCGAATCTCGCTGGTCAGGGCGTTCTGGATGGGATAGGGCGGCACCTGGGCCTCGTAGGGCTGCATCCGCTCGATAAAGGCATTGCGCAAGCCCCTGGCAGGACGCCCGGAAAAGGTGCGGGTCACCACCGTGGGGTCGCCTTTGGCTTCCAGCAGGGCTTGTTTGTACAGGGGGTGAATCCCCGACTCCGGGCAGGTCAGGAAAGCTGTGCCCATCTGCACCGCACTGGCCCCCAGGAGCAGGGCCGCTGCAATACCCCGCCCGTCCATAATGCCCCCCGCCGCAATCACCGGAACTTTTACCGCATCTGCGACCTGGGGTACCAGGGCCAGGGTTCCGGTCATGGACTGCTCAAACGGGCCCATGAAAGTACCCCGGTGCCCCCCGGCCTCGCTGCCCTGGGCACAGATGTAATCGGCCCCGGCCTCTTCCCAGGCCCGCGCTTCTGCTACGTTGGTGGCGGTGCCGATAACTTTGCAACCAGCTTTATGTAAGCGTTCGACAACCTGGGCTGGAACAATATCGAAGTGAAAACTCACTACCGGTGGTTTTTCCTCGAGCAGCACCTCCAGCTGGGCCCCGAAGTCCTCGCTGAACTTTTGGGGCGCCGCAGCGGGGGGCAGGCCCAGCTCGGCCCGGATGGGCTCGAGGCGATTCAGGGCGGCCTCGAGTACACCCGGCTCAACCCCCACGGGCTCGAGCACGAACAGGTTGACGTTGAAGGGCCGGTCGGTGAGCTGGCGAATCTGGTGAATGACCTCGCGCAGCCGGTCGGGTGAAAGCAACACCCCCGCCAGCGAGCCCAGCCCACCCGCATTGGAGACGGCGGCCACCAGCTCGGGCGTGGTGGCCCCGCCGGCCATGGGGGCCTGGATGATGGGATAGCGGGTGAGGGAGAAGGCCATGCTGGATTCTACCCGCTGCCACACTCCATCGCAAAACTAAGGAAGGGAGGGGGTAGCTGGCCCTTCGGATGTGGTGCTGAGTACGGCCTGCAGCTCTTCCAGGCTGGCTACGACGTGGTCGGGCCGGGGTGGGGTCTGGGGGTGGGCCGAACTCACCAGGCCGTGTTCTTCCAGCTCTCTTTGCAGTCTGGTGGTGATGATTTTGCTGAGGTCGGGCCGCTGGGTGCGCTCGAGCACCGGGGTTTCGCGCCAGTCCTGGGGCATGCTGCGCCAGATCCAGACCGCTTTCAGGCCGGCGGCGTTGGCCCCCCAGATATCCTGACTGAGCAGATCGCCGACGTGCACGATCTGTTCTGCCGGCTCCCTAAGGATCGGCCTCCAGAAAGCAGGATCGGGCTTGAGGGCCTGCGAGATATCCGGGGCCAGCAACCGGTCGTAGGCGATATTAAGCTTATCTATCAGTACCTGCTGGTACCTAGCCAGACCATTGGTGGCTACGGCGATTTGATAGCCCTGCTGGCGCAAGGCAGCCAGGCTTGCCGACACATCGGGATAAAGCACCTCCGGCTCGAGCTCCGCCTCGGCGAGCACCTGGGCAATGTTGGGGAAGACCGGTGGAAGCCCCAGTTGCTCCCGTACAGCCCGGTGAATATCGCCCCAGTCGTACACCTTGGTGGGGTCGCCCTGGGCCAGGCGGCGCAGGTACTCCCTTCGCAGGGCCTGGCGGATGGTGGGCTCTGCCAGCAAAGCCTCCATGTGGGGCCGCAGCAGGCGGCGAAAAGGCCAGTCGGCCAGGGTGCCATCGAGGTCGAAAGTGAGCCAGCGCATCGGCTCTAGCCTATCGGTTTAGGCACGGATGGAAGGGGGAGCCGGCTTGCATTCCGGGGCCTTTTAGCGCAGACTAAGGGTCAGATGGTACGCACCGCACAGGTCAAGGGTTGGTGGTGGCCCGGATAGCCCTGGGACGGTAGCGGTCGTTACCCCTGGGGCTTTCCTCAGGGGATTTTTTTATGGCCCTTGCCAAGGAGAACAGATGCAGATTTCGGAGACAACCAAGCCCACCATCCCGGTCAAAAAAACCCTGCTGGCCGACCTCGAGACCCCCGTCACGGCCTACCTGAAGCTCTCGGAGAAGGCCAGCCCCAGCTTTTTGCTGGAGTCGGTGGAGGGGGGCAAGGCCTGGGCCCGCTGGAGCTTTGTGGGGGTGGGGGCCCGGCAGACCTGGCGGCTCAAGGACGGGGTGCTGACCCTGAACGGTCAGGCAGTGCTCACCCAGGATCCCTTGCGCACCCTCTACCAAGCCATCTACCGGCCCATCCAGCCCGACCCCGACCTGCCCCTGTTCTGGGGCGGCGCGGTGGGTTATGCCGCCTACGACCTCATCCGCTACTACGAGCGGCTGCCCAGCCAGAAGCCCGACCTGCTGGGCATTCCCGACCTGCTGTTTATCGAGCCGGAAGTCCTGATTGTATTTGACCAGTTCAAGCAGCAGCTTCACATCGTGGCCCCGGCCCTGGAGGATGAGCGGGCCCAGGCCCTGGAGCGCATCGCCTGGGCCGAGAAGAAGCTCAGCGGGCCGCTGCCGGGGGTGCCGGGCGAGCGGGCCGGGCGGCGGGTGGAGTTCAGCCAGAACGTGAGCCAGGCCGAGTACGAGCAGATGGTGGAGCGGGCGCTCGAGTACATCCGGGCCGGCGATATCTTCCAGGTGGTGCCCTCGCTGCGCATCTCGGCCCCCCTGCAGGTGCACCCCTTTGCTGTCTACCGCGCGCTGCGTTCAGTAAATCCCAGCCCCTACATGGGTTATCTGGAGCTGGGCGAGGTGACGCTGGTCTCGAGCAGCCCCGAGAGCCTGCTGCGCTCCGATGGGCAGCGGGTGGTGACCCGCCCCATCGCCGGAACCCGCCGGCGGGGCCGGGACGCCGCCGAGGATCAGGCCCTGGCCGAAGAGCTGCTGTCCGACGAAAAGGAGCGGGCCGAGCACGTGATGCTGGTGGACCTTTCGCGCAACGATCTGGGCCGGGTCTGCCGCTATGGCAGTGTGCGGCCCCGCGAGCTTATGAAGGTGGAGAACTACTCGCATGTGATGCATATCGTCTCCACCGTGGAGGGCGAGCTCTGCGAGGACAAAACCCCGCTCGACGCCCTGGCCGCGGTTCTGCCGATGGGCACCGTCTCGGGGGCCCCCAAGATCCGGGCCATGGAGATTATCGAGGAGCTCGAGCCCGCCCGCCGGGGCGCGTACGGGGGGGCTTTTGGCTATGTGGCCTACGACGGGCACATGGACATGGCCCTGACCCTGCGAACCATCGTGGTGGCGAATGGGCAGATGCACATCCAGGCCGGGGCGGGTGTGGTCTACGACTCCAACCCCAGCGCCGAGTACCAGGAGTGCTTGAACAAGGCCCAGGCCATGGTCAAGGCGGTGCGGCTGGCCGAGGAGGGTTTGTGAGCCTCGAGGATCTTCGCCTGCAGATCAACGCCATTGACGCCCGGATTGTGGTACTGCTGGCCCAGCGGGCGCGGCTGGCTAAAGAAGCGGCCCGGCTTGCGCAAGGCCAGGTGCCCACTGAGTCAAAGGATCGGCAGGAGCAGATCATTCACCATGTGCGCTACATGGCCGAGCACCAGGGACTATCCCCCAATGTGGCCGAGCGAATCTACCGCACCATCCTCAGCGAGTTTGCGGCTATGGAAAAGCGGGAGGCTGGGTTATGAAGCGAATCCTGATGATTGACAACTACGACTCCTTCACCTACAACCTGGTGCAGTACCTGGGCGAGCTGGGGGCCCAGGTGATGGTCTGGCGCAACGACCGCTTCGCCTTGCAGGACGTGGCCGACCTCGACCCCGACGGCATCGTGGTGAGCCCGGGGCCCTGCACGCCCCGGGAGGCCGGGCTGTCAGTTCCGCTCATCCAGCGCTACGCAGCCAAATACCCCATTCTGGGCGTCTGCCTGGGCCACCAGAGCATCGGCGAGGCCTTTGGGGCTGCGGTGCGGCGGCACCGGGTGATTGTGCACGGCAAGACCAGCCCTATCCTGCACGACGGCAGCGGGGTGTTTGCCGGCCTGCCCACCCCCCTGACGGCCACCCGCTACCACTCGTTGGTGGTGGAAGACCTGCCCGACGAACTGGAGGCCAACGCCTGGTGCGACGAGGCCGGGGGCCGCACGGTGATGGGGCTGCGCCACCGCCGCTACCCTACCCACGGGGTGCAGTTCCACCCCGAGTCGGTGTTGACCGAGGGCGGTCGGGAGATGCTGGCGAATTTCTTGCAGATGTGCGAATAATGCGATAGTTGACGATGATTTCGATAATCATACCCACCCACAACCGCCGCGAGCTGCTGGAAAAGAAGCTGCGCGCTTTGGAAACCCAGCCGGGCGCGTTCGAGGTAATCGTGGTGGCCGATGGCTGCACCGACGATACCCTGGAATTCCTGCAGCGCTACAACCCCCCTTACGCCCTTCGTTTTATCGAGATAACGCCAGGCCTCGGCGCGGCCAACGCCCGCAACCGGGGGGCTGGGATAGCTAAAGGCGATATTCTGCTCTTTTCCGATGACGACGTGATACCCCAGCCGGGCTGGATTGAGGCTCATCAGAAAGCGCACACCCAGCCCCGCACGGTGGCGGTGGGGCGGCTCGAGCTGCCCCCCGAACTGCGGGGCACGGGGGCGGCGGAACTGAAGGGCCCCCGGGCCTTCTGGTGGAACATCACCGGCAACAACACCTCGCTGCCCAGGGCCCTGTTCGAGGAGGTGGGCGGCTACGACCCCGCTTTCAGCGGCTACGGCGGCGAAGACCCCGACCTGGGCTACCGCCTGATGCGGGCCGGGGCCCGGCTGGTGTTTGTGCGGGACGCCCTGGCCGTGCACGAGGCCTTCGACTACCGGGGCAGGGCCCTCGAGAAGGCCCGGCAGGCGGGGGCGGCCCATGTACGGGTTTGCAGGAAACACCGCGACCCCCGCATCGCCTGGGCCCTGGGGGTGCACCCGGTGCTGGTGAGCCTCAAGCTGGCCCTGCTCCCCTCCTTCAAGGGCCTGCTGGGGGCGCGGGGCGACTACGAGCTGGCGT
This sequence comes from Meiothermus sp., assembly GCF_026004075.1. NCBI lineage: Bacteria > Thermotogati > Deinococcota > Deinococci > Thermales > Thermaceae > Meiothermus > Meiothermus sp. Next base: position 106,847 of record NZ_BPIK01000001.1, read on the forward strand.
ATGCCTGGGGAGCTTCGGAGGCATGGAACCTACCTTCAGCGTCGTGATCCCCACCTACAACCGGGCCGAACTGCTGGCCCGCACGGTGCAGGCTTTTTTAGCCCAGGAAGGGGTTGCGCTCGAGCTGATCGTGGTGGACGACGGCTCGAGCGATGCAACGCCGGAGGTGCTGGCCGGGTTCCATGACCGCCGCCTGCGGGTTTTGCGCCAACCCAACGCAGGGATGGCCTTTGCACGCAATGCAGGGCTGCTTCAGGCCCGGGGCCAGTATGTGCTGTTCAACGATGACGATGTGGTGCCTGAGGCGGGTTTTTTACAGGCTCATCTTTCTCTGCATAGGCGCTACCCTCGAGCGGCGGGGGTGAGTTATACCTATATACCGGAATCGCTGGGACAGGATTCTTTTATTCGCTTCTGGCGCGCGAGGGCCGAGTCGGGGGTGCGGGGCCGGGCCGATGGTGCGTCGCTGGGCTGGGGCGGCTTCTGGTTTGCCAGCCTTTCTTTGCCGCTCGAGCTGGCCGAGGCTTTTGCACCCATACGGGGCTACGGCTGGGAAGATCACGAGCTGGGTTGGCGGCTCTGGCGTAAGGGGGTGCGGCCCCGCCTGGCCCTGGGGGCCCGCGCGGCGCACGAGGATCGGGTCAGCCTGGACGTTATGGTAGCCAAGTCGCGGAGCCTGGGGCGGATGGCCTGGCAGTTTTACCGGTTGCACCCGCACCCCCTGGTGGCCTTCTGGACGGGTGTACACCCCCTGTCGCGGGCCTACAAGCGCTGGGCCTACCCCTGGGCCAGGGCCGAGCGGCTGTTGCAGGTGCGCGACTGGGAGGCGGGGGCGGGGGCCTTTGCAGCCTACCGGTTTGTGCTCGAGGCCGCCTACACCCAGGGGCTGCTGGAAGGGGCCACGGCATGAGCGCGCCCCTGGTGTACATCCTGATCGTCAACTACAACGCCTGGCCCGACACCCTGGCCTGTTTGCGGGCGCTGGAGCAACTCCGTTACCCCAACCACCGGGTGCTGGTGCTGGACAATGCCTCCGACAACGACGCGGTGGCCCGGCTGCGCGCGGCCTTTCCACACCTCGAGCTGCTCGAGCTAAAGCGCAACCTGGGCTTTGCCGGGGGTAACAACGTGGGCATCCGCCGGGCCCTGGCCGCGGGGGCCGACTACGTCTGGCTGCTCAACCCCGACACCCTGCCCGAGGCGGGCGCGCTCGCCGCCATGGTGGAGCGGGCCGAGCAGGACACCCGGATTGGGGCGGTGGGCGCGGTGCTCTACGAGATGGACAACCCCCAGCAGGTGCAGGCCTGGGGCGGGGGCCAGGTGGTGCTCCCCTGGGGGCTGATTCGCCTGCTAACCCATCCGCGCCAGGCCGGGCGTTTGAACTACATCAGCGGGGCCAGCCTGCTCATCCGCCGGGCCGCCCTGGAACGGGTGGGCCTGCTGGACGAGGGGTTTTTCATGTACGGTGAGGACTGCGACTACGGCCTGCGCCTGACCCGCGCAGGGTTCCGGCTGGCGGTGGCCGAGGGGGCGCGGGTGCTGCACAAAGGGGGTAGCTCCTGGTCGGGCAGTCTGCGCTCCGACGAAACCTTTGCTGCCTACAACGTCCGGCTCTTTCGCAAGCACGCTCCCTGGCCCCTGCTGGCGGTGGCCGGGTATGGCCTGTTCTGGCTGCTGGAGTACAGCCTGCGGGGCCGTTTCGACAAGGTGGGGGCCCTCGGACGGGGCCTCCGGCAGGGTTGGCGCCTGCCGCTTGATGTGTAAACTTTTGGGGAGGAACCGTGGACGAACTCAAGAAAGCCCTTCTAGCCGAGCCTTTATCCCAGGCCGAGGCCCATGCCCTGATGCGCCGGATTATGGCCGGCGACCTGACCCCGGTGCAGACCGCCGGGGTGCTGATGGCCCTGCGCACCCGGGGCGAGACCCCCGAGGAGATCGCCGGTTTTGCAGCCGGTATGCGCGAGGCCGCGGTGCGGGTGGAGACCCGCCGCCAGCCCCTGCTGGACATCGTGGGCACCGGGGGGGTGGCCCCGGAGGCCTTCAACATCTCCACCACCACCTGCTTTGTGGTGGCCGCGGGTGGGGTGGCGGTAGCCAAGCACGGCAACCGGGCGGCCTCCTCCAAGTCGGGCTCCTTCGACCTGATCGAGGCGCTGGGGATCCGGATCGATATCCCCGCCGAAAAAGTGGCCGAGGCCATCGAGACGGTGGGCCTGGGCTTTCTGTTTGCCCGCAACCACCACCCGGCCATGCGCTATGTGGCCCCGGTGCGGGCCGAGCTGGGGGTGCGCACCGTCTTCAACCTGCTGGGCCCCCTCACCAACCCCGCTTTTGCCAGCCTGAACCTGGTGGGGGTGAGCAGCCCGGCCCTGGTGGAGCCGTTCGCCCGGGTGTTGCGCGACCTGGGCAGCAGCCGGGCGCTGGTGGTGCACGGCCAGATGGCGCGCGGGGAGGGCCTCGAGGCCATCGACGAACTGGCCCTGGGCGACAACCTGGTGGCCGAGCTCAGGGACGGCCAGATCCACACCTACCGCCTCCGGCCTGAAGAGATGGGCCTGGAGCCCGCCCCCTACACGGCAATCGGCGGGGGAACTGCTGCCGAGAATGCGGCGGTGGCGCGGGCCATTCTGAGCGGCCAGCAGCGGGGCCCCAAGCGCGATGCGGTGGCGCTGAACGCCGGGGCGGCCTTTTACCTGGCGGGCCGGGTGGAGGGTGTGGCCGAGGGGGTGCGGCTGGCCCAGCAACTCCTGGACGAAGGGGCCGGGCTGGCGGTGCTCGAGCGCCTGATCCAGCTTACCCAGGCATGAAGCGGATACTGCTCATCTCCAACGGGCACGGCGAGGACATCATCGGGGCTGCCCTGGGCGGGGCCTTGCAGGCGCTGGGCTACGCGGTGCAGGCGGTGCCGCTGGTGGGCCAGGGCCAGGCCTACCGGCGGGCCGGTATCCCGAGGCTGGGGCCCTGCCAAGAGCTGCCCTCGGGGGGGTTTGCCCTGCAGAGTGCGGCGGCGCTCTGGGCCGATCTCCGGGCCGGCTGGTTTTCCATGAGCCGGGCCCAGTACCGGGCGGTGCGGGCGGCGGCCCAGGGGGCCCTGGCCACGCTGGTGGTGGGGGATGTGTACGCCCTGGGGGTGGGGGTGGTGTTTGGGGGGCGCCCGCTTTTTTTGATGCAGTGCCGCTCCTCGCTGCGGGTGGGGGGGCGCCCTTACAGCGTGACCGAGCGCCTGCTGATGCGCCGGGCGGTTCGGGTGTATCCCCGCGAGCCGGAAGGGGCGGTCTGGCTGCGGGCTCGAGGCCTTCCCCAGGCCTGCTACCTGGGCAACCCCATGCTGGATGCCCTGGACGAGGGGTCGCTCGAGGTGAGCCCCCCCTACCTGCTGCTGCTGCCCGGCTCGCGGGAGGATGCCTACCAGAGCCTGCCCCTGATGCTCGAGGCCTGCCGCCGGCTGCGCGATACCGCCCTAACGCCCGTGGTGGCCTGGGCGGGCCTGCCCCTGGACAGGCTGGAGCTGAAAGACTACCGGCTCGAGGCCACCGGTCGGAGCGAGGGCGTCACCCACCGGCTCAGCCACCCCGATGGAACCGTGGTGTACCTGGCGCAGCGGGCTTTCGGCGCGGCCCTGCGGGGCTCGAGGCTGGCCCTTTCCACCAGCGGAACGGCGGCCGAGCAGGCCGCGGGCTATGGGGTGCCGCTGGTGGGCTTTCCCACCCACGGGCCGCAGTACACCCCAGGGTTTGCCCAGACGCAAAAACGCTTGCTGGGGGACGCCTTGATGCTCACCGAGCCCAGCCCCGAGGCCGTTGTGCGGGCTGTGCGGGCCTTCCTCTCCTCCGAAACCCTGTTGCAGCGGGCCCGAGCGGCCGGGAAAGCCGCCATGGGCGAGCCCGGCGCCGCCGCGCGGATAGCCCTGGATATACACCAGCACCTCCAGGCTATTGAGCGGGAACCCGCGCAATCCCGGTCTCGATAAAGCGCCACCACAGCAGCAAACAAACCAGGCTGGCCCAGAAGAAGTACGGCCCCACCTGCTCCGGGGGCTTTTCCAGGCTTTTGCGGAACCAGCCCCCAGGCTCCAGGCCGCTCACAAACCACAGAATGCTGGCAGCCAGCAGGCCATAGACGGCGTGCAGCCAGCTCACGCCGCCCATAAACAGCGTGCGCACCAACAGCTCGACCACCACCGCTGCCACCGCAAAGCCCGCCACGAACCTGAAAAAGCGCAACTGCCGGATATGGGGCTCGCGCACCAGCAGGGGTAGGTTCCACAGGAGCGAAACCCCGATTAGGAGCAACGTGATCAGGTTGAGCAGGCCGCGCAGCCCGATGATATAGACCGGAAGGGGGGTGTCCATGCCAGGCAAAGTTTACCGAAGGATGGGGGGCCGGTGGATGCCCAGCCGCTCTACAACCGCCTGGGCCAGGCCAATCAGCAGGGGGTCTTGCAGGGCCGGGCCCACCAGCGAGGCCCCCACCGGCTCGCCGCTCTCGCGGTAGCCCGCCGGAAAATTCACCACCGGAAAGCCCGAGGTGGAGGTGAGCAGGCTCAGGCTGTTGCTGATGGCCAGCAGCACATCCACCCGGTGGGCCTGCATCAGCTCGAGCAGCCTCTCGCGGCCCTGCTGGCGGTTTTTCTGCACCAGGGCCTGGTACTCGGCGTCGGATAGGGGGTGCGAAAGCGAGACCTCGAGCAAGTTCTGCCCGTAGCGCATGGCCTCGGGGTGCTGGCGGTTGTATTCGATCACGTCCTGCAAGCCCTCAATTGCAGCCCCGGTGGTCTTTAGGTAGTGGGCCAGGTCGCGCCGCATACCGGCGTGCAGCACCGGCATCATCTCGATGGAACTCTCGGGAAAGGGCACCGGCACCACCACGGCCCCCAGGTTTTGCAGGGCCTGTGCGACCTGCTCCAGCGCTTCCTGGTCGCCCCTGCGCTGGATGTGCTGTACCCAGCCCACCCGCAGCGCGGCCGGCGGGGATGGGGATACGGTGGGGAAGGTGAAACCCCGGGCCATCTGGGTCTGGGGGTCGCCAGGGTCGTACCCGGTGAGCACCGACATCAAGACCGCCAGGTCGGGGGCCTTTTTGGTCATGGGGCCGGCGGTGTCCTGGGCAGCGGTGATGGGGATGATGCGGTCGCGGCTGACCAGGCCCAGGGTGGGCTTGAGGGTGAAAAGGCTGTTCTGGGCGGCGGGGTAGACGAGCGAGCCCGAGGTCTCGGTGCCGATGCCGGCCACGGCCAGGTTGGCGGCTACGGCCACCGCTGTGCCGCTGCTGCTGCCCCCCACATCAAACGGCCCGTAAGGGTTGCGGGTATGGCCGCCCAGCGTGCTGTAGCCGTTGACCGACTGGCTGGTCATGAAGTTGGCCCACTCCGAGAGGTTGTTTTTGCCCAGCACAACCGCCCCGGCGGCCCGCAGCCTTTGCACGATAAAAGCGTCCTGGTCGGCGATGTGCTGGGACAGCACCGCGGCCCCGGCGGTGGTGTGCAAAGGGCCTCGGGTGGAGATGTTGTCCTTCAGGCTGATAGGGATGCCGTGCAGCAGGCCACGCACCTGCCCTTGCTGGCGTTCCTGGTCGCGGGCTCGAGCCTCCTCGAGCGCCTCGGGGTTCACCTCCAGATAGGCGCGGAGCTGGTCGTTGTAGCGGCGGATGCGCCACAGATAAAAAAGCGTAAGCTCTTCGGAAGTGAGCTGCCCGGCCTGCATCAGGGCTTGTAGCTCGGCGATGGTGGCCTGCTGGGTAAGGGTTTGCAGGCGCTCGAGGGTTTCCGCCTCGAGCCGGTTCAAAGCTGCTTCAAAGGGGGTAAAGTCCAGCTTGCGCCGCAACGGGTAACTAGAAGGGGCGGTCTGCTCGGCCACCTGGCGGGCCACAAAACTCTCCCAGTCGCGCTTGTTGGGGTTCAGACGTTTTTCGGCAGCCTGGCTCATCACCCACCACACTACCAACCCCACCACCAACAAAACCAGAGCCACATACAGTCGAACGCCTCGGGACATTGCTTCTATTGTGCGGCCAACCAACATGCCCCAACTGCAATACCCTTCACCCGAAGGGGTTATTCGCATAACGCCGGTGCTTATTAAATGTCACAGGGTTTTTGCTCCAGAGGGGCTAGACTTTCCTTGGTTAGACACTGCCTCTTTTGGTTGTTATCATGCACGAACTTTATACCAACGCTCCCACCCACTGGCCCAAAGTCCGCCTCGAGGGCCTTATCAATAGCACTGCGCCCGAAGTTAAGGCAGCCAACCGCCTGATTTTCGCCACCAGCGTAGAGACCCTGTTTCGCAAATCGGGTATCCAGGTGCTGGAAGCCGATGTGCTGCGCCTGACCCGGGAAGGGGTTCTGGAAATCCCCTTGCGGGTGCGGGCCGAAGACGGCGAATACGACCTTTTCTTTTATCCTGTAGCCGACGAAAAAGCTGCGGCCCACTACGTGGCGGTGCAGGAGCTGGCCCAGCGCTGGGGGCGCATCCGCCCCATCTACTACAGCACCGACGACCTGCTATCCATCTACCCCGAAACCCTGGAACCCGTGACCTACCGCGACCGGCTTTTTATTCAGGCTTCCCTGAGCGCCCCCAAGGGCCAGTATGCCATGTGGTGGGCCGAGCAGGAGGGCGAGCAGTTTCACTACAGCCCAACCTACGACCTTATCGATCGCATCTACCGCGAGATTAATGGCCTCGAGATGCGGGCGTTTGCTCTAATTTTGCTCGAGCTCGGGATGATTCAGGAGGAATACGAGTTCACCGCCTCCACCTTTACCGACACCACCGTGGAAATCCCGGTAGAAGGTCCCGAAGGCGTGCCCATCATCATCTCTTTTTCGCAGCACCGTGGTGTGCGTTTTCATTTTCACATGGGGCGTGCCAGCGCCGAATACCGCGACCTGTTCCTGAACCTGTTTTTGCTGCGACTCAAAAGCTGGCGCAAGGAGGCCGACCTCGAGCACATCAAACGCCTGGATAGCCCCGCCTACATCTGGTGGCGTGAGCTGGGCAAGCGCCTGCGCCTGAGTACGGGCTCGAGCGAGCACGCCATTAGCGCGGTGGGTTCGGTTAAACGCTAAGGTGGGCCGGGCACTTTTTGCTTTTACCGGAATTTGCATGGGCTGCCGGTGCGGAAAACAAGACGTATAAATCTGTCGCACACGCTTAAAAAGCTCTTTATGCCTCCAATGGCAGCATGAAAACTGCTTGAGTTTTCCCAGGAAAACCACATTATAACTGTCCAGGACGCACTATTTGACGACATCCTACCCCGCTCTTTTTATTACGCAAATAACAAAACATGGTATACTGTTCAGGTGAGCACTGACCTTACCACCAGCTACGACGCATCCGCAATTAAGGTTTTGAAAGGCCTGGAAGGGGTTCGCCACCGTCCGGCTATGTACATTGGCGGTACCCAGGCCGATGGCTATCATCACCTGTTCAAAGAAATTCTCGACAACGCGGTGGACGAAGCCCTGGCTGGGTTTGCTACTGAGATCATTACCACCCTGCACCCCGACGGCTCCATCACGGTGGAGGACAACGGGCGTGGGATTCCGGTGGACATCATGCCCGAAGAGCAAAAGCCTGCAGTAGAGGTGATCTACACTGTGCTGCACGCGGGGGGCAAGTTCGAAGAGGGGGCTTACAAGGTTTCGGGCGGTTTGCACGGGGTGGGGGCCAGCGTGGTGAACGCCCTGTCCGAGTACACCCGTGTGGAGGTCTTCCGCGATGGCAAGCACTACCTGATCGAGTTTAGCCGAGGGGAGGTCACCAAGCCCCTGCAGGTGGTGGGGGAGGCCCCCAAGGGCAAGCGCGGCACCCGCGTAACCTTTCTGCCCGATCCCCAGATTTTTGGTCCCGATCAACGATTCGAGGCCAGCCGCCTGCGGGTGCGCCTGCGCGAGGTCTCTTTCTTGGTGGCGGGCCTCAAGCTGGTCTTCAAGGACGAGGTTCACCAAAAGGAAGAGGTTTTCTACGACAAAGGCGGGGTGGCCTCATTCGCCAAATTCCGCGCCGACGGCGAGGAGTTGCTTTACGACAAGCCGGTGCTCTTGCAGGGCCAGGTGGAAGCGGTGGGGGTGGAGGTGGGCCTGGTGCACACCAAGGGCTACAGCGCCGACCTGGTGAGCTTTGCCAACATGATTCCAACCGTGGATGGGGGAACCCATGTCTCGGGCTTCAAGACCGCCTACACCCGCGCCATCAACGCCTATGCCAAGAAGGCTGGCCTGGTCAAGGACCTGGAGCCTACCGGCGACGACCTGCTGGAAGGTATTTCCTGCGTAATCTCGGTCAAGATTCCCCAGCCGCAGTTTGAGGGCCAGACCAAGGGCAAGCTCCTGAACCCCGAGGCCGGTACTGCCGTAAGCAAGGTGGTGTACGAGAAGTTTTCCGAGTACCTCGAGGAAAACCCCCGTATCGCCAAGATGATCTACGAAAAAGCCCAGCGTGCGGCCCAGGCCCGTGAGGCGGCCCGCAAGGCCCGCGAGCTGGTGCGCCGGGCCAACCCCCTCGAGTCCGACGACCTACCCGGCAAGCTGGCCGACTGCCAGTCGGAAGACCCCGCCGAGGCCGAACTCTTCATCGTGGAAGGGGATAGCGCGGGTGGCAGCGCCAAGAGCGGGCGCGACCGCCGCTTCCAGGCCATCCTGCCTTTGCGCGGCAAAATTCTCAACGTCGAGAAGGCCGGCCTGAACAAAGCCCTCAAAAACGCCGAGGTGCGGGCCATGGTGGCGGCCATTGGGGCGGGCATTGGCGGCAAGGACAACGAAGAGGCCCACTTCAACATCGAAGACCTGCGCTATCACAAGATCATCATCATGACCGACGCCGACGTGGACGGCTCGCACATCCGCACCCTGCTGCTCACCTTCTTCTACCGCTATATGCGCCCCATCATCGAGCAGGGCTACCTGTACGTGGCCCAGCCCCCCCTGTACGGACTGCGGGTGGGCAAGAGCAAACACGTCGAGTACATCTTCGACGACGAAGCCCTCAAAAAAGCCCTGGCCAACATTGGCGACAAAACCTACGAAATCCAGCGCTTCAAGGGCCTGGGTGAGATGAACGCCGAGCAGCTCTGGGAGACCACCATGGATCCCGCCCGGCGGGTTTTGAAAAAGGTGGAGATGAAAGACGCCTCCTACGCCGCCCAGATTTTCGACGACCTGATGGGCTCGGACGTGCAGCCCCGCCGCGAGTTCATCGAGGAGAACGCCCGTTTCGCGCAGATTGAAGTTTAGTGTGTTCTTCCCGAGGTTGCACCAACAGGTTTCTTGTTTTTGCTGCGTGGCAGGGTTGCTATCCGGGATAGATAAACGAACAAGGCGAGCCCGATGGGCTCGCCTTATGGCTATAGGCTTACTGTAGCCAGGTGTAGCGGAAGGCCAGGTAGCTGGTGTTGGGGAAGTGCAAGAAGCCCTGCACGCGGCGGTTCATAGCCTCGTACTGGGCGGAGTGGAACAGGAAGGCCATGGGGCTATCCTGCAGAACCAGCTCCTGCACCTGGGTGTAGATGCGCTGGCGCTCGCTCTGGCTCGAGACCCGCCGCCCCTGCTCCAGCAACTGGGTGACCCGGTCGTTCTTGTACTTGGAGAGGTTCAGCGCCGAGGAGGGGTGGAAGGTGTTGAAGAGGTAGTCGTCGGGGTCGGCCTGGCCCGAGGTGCCCAGCAGGGTCACGTCGAACTCGCTCCGCAGGGCCTTGGGCAGGTACACGTTCCAGTCCTCGGCCTGGATGTTCACCCGGATGCCCACCTCGGCCAGGTTGTCGCGGATCACGTCGGCGGGGGTGCGCAGGAAGTCGTAGGTGGAGGTGACGTAGAGGTTCATGGTGAAGCCGTTGGGCAGGCCGGCCTCGGCCAGGAGCTGCTTGGCTTTGGCTACATCGCGGGTGTTGTAGGGGCTGTTGGTGTAGGCATAGGCCCCCGAGGGGATGGTGGTGCCACGGGCCACAATGCCGCCGGTGCCGAAGAGGGCCAGATCCACGATGGCCTTTTTATCAATGGCGTAGGCGATGGCCTGGCGCACCTTGGGGTTGTTGTAGGGCTCACGGGTGGTGTTGAAGTAGAGCGCCCGGAAGTTGGCCGAGGGCCCGCCCATCACCACCAGGTTGCGGTCGGCTTTGAGCGGCCGTACATCGGCGGCGGTAACGTACTCGATCCAGTCCACGGCCCCGGCCCGGAGCGCGGTGGAGCGGGCGGCGGGGTCGGGGTAGAAGGTGTAGGTGATGCCGTCCAGGTAGGGCAGGGGGCGGCCCTGGTTGTCTTTTTGCCAGTACTTATCCCACTTGCGCACCACCAGGCGGGTCTGGGGGATGTACTCCACAAAGCGGAAAGGCCCGGTGCCAATCACGGCCTTGTTGAGGTCGTTGTTGTTTTCTCTGGTTACCTTCTCCGAAACAATGGCGTTGGTGCTGAAGGCCAGCTTGGCCAGCAGGGGAGAGAAGGGCTGGGAGAGGGTGATGACCACGGTGTTGTCGTTGGGGGCCGTGACCGAGCGTACCAGGGCGAAGTCGTTGGCGCGGGGGCTCTTGGTGGCCGGGTCTTTGATGCGGTTGATGGAGAAGGCCACGTCGGAGGCCTTGAGGGGGTCGCCGTTGTGGAAGGTTACGCCCGGACGCAGGCGGAAGGTCCAGGTCAGGCCGTCCGCCGAGACACTCCAGGACTGGGCCAGCCCCGGCACAATGCGGCCTTTGCTATCGAGCATGACCAGGGTGTCGTAGATGTTTTCCAGCACGTTGCGGCTGGCGGTGGCGTTGGTGGTGTGGGGGTCGAGGCCCACCGGGTCGGTCTGCATCCCGGCCCGCAGGATGCCCCCCGTCTTTTGCGCCAGCGATACCGCGGCCAGAACCAGCACGAGCAGAACCAACAGTCTTTTCATTGCGCCTCCTTGTCGGTGATTATACCGGTATACAACCAACACTAAGCCTTTTGCAGCCGGGGGTCGAGGGCGTCGCGCAGGCCATCGCCCAGCAGGTTGAAGCCCAGCACCATCAGCACGATGGCGCACCCCGGCACCAGCGAGCCCCAGGGCGAAAGCGAGAGGAAGGCCCGCCCCTCCGAGACCATGGAGCCCAGGGCCGGGAAGGGGGGCTGGATGCCCAGGCCCAGGAACGACAAAGCCGCCTCGGCCAGCACCGCATAGGCAAAGCGCAGCGTGACCTCCACGATGAGGGGGGCGGCCGCGTTGGGCAGGATGGTGCGGAAGATCATGCGGGCATCTGAAGCGCCCATGGCCCGCCCGGCCTCCACGTAAAGTTCCTCGCGCACGGTTAGAACGGCGGCCCGGGCTACCCGGATGAAGGGCCCCACAAACACCACCGAGATGGCCAGCACCAGGTTGATGAAGCCGCCCCCCAAAAAAGCCAGAAAGGCGATGGCCAGCAGGATGGCCGGGTAGGCGATCAGGATGTCGGCCAGGCGGGAGATGGTCAGGTCGAGCCAGCCCCTGAAGTAGCCGGCCAGCAGGCCCAGGGTGCCGCCCACCAGCAACCCTGCCAGCACCGAGACCGCCGCTACCGAGAGCGAAAAGCGCGCGCCATAGAGCACCCTCGAGAGCAGGTCGCGCCCGTACTGGTCGGTGCCCAGCCAGTGCTCGGGGGAGGGGCCGCTGAGGCGGTTGGGGGGGTCGAACTTGAGGGGGTCCCAGGGGGCAATGATGGGGGCCAGGAGCGCGCCCAGCAGCACCACCAGGGTGATGAGGCCGCCAATGACGGCAGAGCGGTTGCGCAGCAAAGCCCGGACGACCAGGGCCAGATGGGAGTTGGGGGAAGCAGTGGTCATGATGGTAGGGAAAAGGGTGGGCTCGAGCGCCCGGTTTCAGCGCTTCTGAGGGGTGCCTCGAGTGGGTTACTCATACCGAATCCTGGGGTCTATGAGCGAGTAGAGCAAGTCCACCAAAAGGTTGACCAGCACCGCCGCGCTGGCTACAAACAGCACCGTGCCCTGCACCACCGGGTAGTCGCGCAGGTTGATGCCCTCGAGGGCAAAGCGCCCCACGCCGGGCAGGCTGAAGACCTGCTCGATGATCACGGCCCCGCCCAGCAGCGAGCCGAACTGGATGCCAATTACCGTGACCACCGGAATCAGGGCGTTGCGCAGGGCATGGTGGAAGATCACCACCCGCTCGGCCAGCCCTTTGGCCCGCGCGGTGCGGATGTAGTCGCGCGAGAGCACCTCGAGCATCGAGCTGCGCAGAATCCGGGTCACCGCCCCGGCCAGAATCAGGCCCAGCGAGAGGGCCGGCAGCAGCATGTGCCGGAGGTTTTCCAGGGGGTTTTCGGCCAGGGGCACAAACCCGGCGGGGGGCAGCCAGCCCAGGGCCAGGGCAAAGAGCAAAATGAGCAGCAAAGCCAGAAAGAACCCCGGCACCGAAAGGCCCAGAATGGCAAAGAGCGAGGCGAAATAATCCACAAACCCGCCCCGCCGGATGGCCGCCAGCACCCCCAGCGGCACGGCAATCAGCAGGGCGGTTAAAAGGCCCATCAGGGTGAGCTGGAGGGTGACCGGAAAGCGCAGGGCCAGATCCTGGGCCACCTCGCGCCCGGTGCGCAGGCTGCTGCCAAAATCGCCCTGGAGTACGGCCCCCAGCCACTGCCCAAACTGCACGTGCAGCGGCAGGTCGAGCCCGAACAGGCGGCGCAGCTCGGCCATGCGCTCGGGGCTGACGTTGGCCTCGAGGCCTACCAGGCTGGTGACCACATCACCCGGCACGGCCCGCATGAGCAAAAAGGTGATGACCGCCACGCCCAGCAGGGTGGGGATGGCGGCGAGCAGACGGTTCACGACGTAGCCGACCATAACGAGTAGCCAGAGTATATCGCCTTGCATGGGTTTTGCGCCCCAGACCGAAGCAAATAACCCTGGCCCGTGTCCTGGGTTTGCTAATGTTTAGTCAGAAAGGACTTCCATGCGAAACTATCTCACCCTGCTTTTCGTCGCCCTCTGCTTTTTGCTAGGCTGGCAGGTTCAGGCCCAGGCCAGCTTCTACAGCCGCTCCATCAGCCTCGAGCGCACCCGCCTGCAAGGCGAAGACGTGTACAGCGTGCAGAGCTTTTTGCTCAATGCCGGCTATCCCGAGGTAGGCGAACTCGACCGTATCTACGGCCCCCGCACCTGGCAGGCGGTAATCAACTTCCAGGAGGTTGAAGGGGTGCAGGGCGACCCCAAAGGCACGGTGGGGCCTAACACCTGGGTGGCCATGTTCTATAGCGGCAGCCCCAAAGCCCCCCTGTTCTCGCGCCCTTTGCAACTGCAAAACCCCCGCCTGCAAGGAGCCCTGGTGCGCAGCCTGCAACAGCGCTTGCTCGAGCTCGGCTACCGCGAGGTGGGCGCGGCCGACGGCGTTTTTGGCCCCAAGACCCAGGCTGCGGTGGTGGCCTTTCAGCGCCAGCTTGCAAGTGCCAGTGGAATAAAAGTGCGCACGGATGGCGTGGTGGACGGGGTAACCTGGGCTAACCTATTCAGCGACTTTGCCCCGGAGAAGAAGTAACTTATGCCCCGCTGGATATTCTGGCTCTGCCTGCTGGGCCTGGCCCTGGCCCAACCCCAGTGGACGACCTACTGCAATGCCCGCTTCGGCTTTTGCCTGCAACGCCCGGCCTTCATGACCCCCGAGCCACCCCCGCAAAACGGCGACGGGCAGGCTTTTCGCCGGGGTGCGGCCCGCCTGGTAGTTTCGGGCGCGCTGGATGCCTATGTCTTTACGCTGGAGGAGCAGTTCCAGCAGGCCCAGCAGAACCTGCGCGTGAGCTATAAGGTGCTGAAGCCCACCTATTATGCCGTCTCGGGCCTTAGGGGCAACCGCGTGGTCTACGAGTATAAAAGGCTCGAGAACGGGGTGTTTTATACCCTGTACCTCGAGTACCCCACCGCCGAAAAAAACACCTACGACCCCCTCATCAAACCCATGCTGGACTCCTTCCGCATCCGGAGATAAGCGTGAAAAGATGCGTTGTGCTGGCCCTTCTGCTCTCCACCGCTTTGGCCCAGAGCTATTTTGAGCTGGGCGGCTTCCAGACCCCTTCGGGCAACATCCACTGCGTAGCTTATGTAGACCGCCTCACCCAGGAAGCAGGCCTGCGCTGCGACCTGCTCAAAAACCAGGCCCGCCCCCCGGCCAAGCCCAAAGACTGCGAGCTGGACTGGGGCAACGCCTTTGGCCTGGGCGAGCGGGGCAAAGCCCAGCGGCTCTGCGTGGGCGATACCGTGGCCGACCCCCGGCTGCCCGTGCTGGCCTACGGCAAGGTTTGGAGCGAGGGCGGTTTCCGCTGCGAGGTGTCCCCGGCCCGGCTGCGTTGTACCAACCGGGATAAGCGCGGCTTCGAGCTGGCTCGAGCGGCCCAGAAGCTGTTTTGATGCCCCAGCGACACTAGCTGGCTGGGGGTTTTTAGCCTGCTATGTCCCTCGGCATATAATTTTGAAAAGACTCGATCTAGGCCTATGGAACCCACACTTGAAGCTGCTCAGGCCGTACTCCGTTCGCAACCGTTTAGTCTACTGCTCAACGCGCAGATCACATCGTTCGGGCCCGGTTCTGTTGAGCTACGTATACCAATAACCGATCCGTTGAAGCAGCAACACGGCTTTGTTCACGGTGGGGTGATCTCGTATGCCGCCGACAACGCCCTTACCTTTGCTGGAGGTACGGCGCTGGGCCCGGCGGTGGTCACCTCCGAGTACAAAATCAACTACATCCGTCCGGCCAAAGGCCAGGCGCTGGTGGCCCGCGCCAACGTGGTGCACGCGGGCAAAAGCCAGGCGGTTTGCCAGTGCCAGGTGTTTGTGGTTGTAGATGATAGAGAAATTCTGTGTGCGCTGGCTCAGGGAACCATCGTTTCTATGAGCCAGCCAAAGTGAGGCAGGGCTTAGATATGAGCCTACAAGACCGCTTCCGTGGCTGCCTCCTGGGCCTTGCGGTTGGCGATGCGGTGGGGGCGGCGGTGGAGTTTCGCCCTCGAGGTAGCTTCGAGCCGCTCACCGATATGGTGGGTGGGGGCCCCTTCCATCTCCTTCCCGGCCAGTGGACCGACGACACCTCGATGGCGCTGTGCCTGGCTACCAGCCTGAAGGAGCGCGGCGGGTTCGATGCCCTCGACCAGATGAACCGGTACTGCCTGTGGCAGGAAACCGGCTACCTGAGCAGCACGGGAAGCTGTTTTGATATCGGTACAACCGTCCGTACCGCCCTGGACAGGTTTCGACAAACCAAAGACCCCTATGCGGGCTCGAGCCACCCCCACACTGCGGGCAACGGCTGCATCATGCGGCTGGCCCCGGTGCCCATGTTCTATTTCCCGAACCTACAGGCAGCAGAGCACTACGCGGCCGAGAGCGCCCGAACCACCCACGGGGCCGCCGAGTGCCTCGATGCCTGCCGGCTGCTGGCCCGCATCATCTGCCGGGCGCTTTTGGGCAGGCCCAAGGACGAAGTGGTGCTGGCCGACAGCAACACCTTTACCGGGGCGGAGAAGATTGTGGCCATCGCCCAGGGGGCCTACCTCGAGAAACCCAGGGAGGCGCTTCGCGGCACCGGGTATGTGGTCGAGAGCCTCGAGGCGGCCTTGTGGTGCTTTGTGCATACCAACAGCTTTGCCGAGGCAGTCTTGGCGGCGGCCAACCTGGGCGAGGATGCCGACACCACCGCTGCGGTATGCGGGCAGGTAGCAGGGGCCTACTACGGCGCTCAAGGAATCCCAACTGCATGGCTGGAACGCCTGGCGCTGGGCTCGGAAATCACCGCGCTGGCCGATAGGCTGTACGGCTCGAGCCAGGAAAAAGCGGGCTGAACTTGATTCAGCCCTACTTGCCAAGGCACTCGCGAAAAACCAAAAGCGAACAAAAACAAGCCAGACTATTCGATGTTGTCGCCTAGAAGACGAATCCGAATGGCTTCTCATACCGGTTCCGATTGAACCCTTCACCTTTGGGTGTCATCAAAGGCGAAGGGTTCGAGCCGACCGAAGGGAGTAGGAGTATATTCCGGCAGTATCGTTTGGGCTTTCAAAAGTGAAGGATACTGCCGGAATGCGTATCACACTAAGCTCAGAAATGGGAAAGCTAAATTGTTCCTTGACTGTCAACGTCCGCCGTTGCGGTATAACCACGCGCCAGGCGCTAAGATAAATATGTGCCTACGGTTTTGCGTATCGGCCCGTATCGTTTTTTCTTCTATGCCAACGAGAATGAGGAGCCTGCACATATCCATGTTCAGCGAGACCGCGCTTTGGCAAAGTTTTGGCTTAAACCCGTGGCATATGCGAGCAGTAGCGGCTTTTCTGCGCAGGAGCTATCGAAGCTGCTCAAGCTTGTAGAAGAAAACAAGGAAGTGTTTGAGGAGGCATGGAATGAGTTCTTTAGCCGCTAAACCTATTCTTGCCAGTGCAGTCGAGTGCACCGAGGACGAACTTATCGTCACACTATCGGACGGCCGACGTTTGGCTGTGCCCATCGTCTGGTTTCCCCGCCTGGCAAAAGCCGATCCGCAGGAGCGTGCCGAGTATGAGTTGCTCGGTAATGGGGAGGGCATTCACTGGCCCAGAATTGACGAAGATATCTCCGTTGCAGGGCTTCTTGAGGGTAGGCCTTCGGTTGAGTTTCGGCGCAGCGGATGACACGTTTGGCAAAGGACGTAACCAGGCTGCTCCTGAGCGCCTTGGGCAAACCCTAAAGCCTGGCTGTCCTACCCCTTCACCGACCCCGCCAAAAGCCCCCGGATGAAGTAGCGGCCCAGGAAGATATACACCAATAGCGTTGGTAGCGCTGCTAGCAAGGCGCCGGCCATGGGGAGGTTCCACTTGACCGCCTCGCCGCCGGCGAGCTGGGCCAGCGCCACCGTAATGGGCTGGTTGGCGGGGCTGCTCACCAGGGTTACGGCGAACAAAAACTCGTTCCAGATTTGCGTAAACTGCCAGATGATCACCACCACAAACCCCGGCACCGAGAGCGGAAACACGATGCGGCTGTAGATGCCGAAGAAGCCCGCGCCGTCGATGCGCCCGGCTTCGATCATCTCGTCGGGGATTTCGGCGTAGTAGTTGCGGAAGATCAGGGTGGTGATGGGCAGGCCGTACACCACGTGCACCAGAATCAGGCCCCACAGGCTACCGCCCAGCCCAATCTCGCGCACAAACTGGAACAGGGGAATCAACACCGCTTGGTAGGGAATAAACATCCCAAAGAGCATCAGCGGGAAGACGATGTTGGCCCCAGGGAACTTCCATTTGGCCAGCACGTAGCCGTTCAGGGAGCCCAGCAGGGCCGAGAGGATGGTGGCGGTGATGGTGAGGAAGAAGCTGTTTTGCAGCTTGGGTGCAAAGGCCGTCCAGGCCTGGGTGAAGCTCTCCCAGTACCAGACCTGGGGTAGTTGCCAGGTGCTGCTCAGGGTGATGGCCGAGGGTTCCTTGAACGCGGTGACGATAACCAGGTACACCGGCAGCAGGAAAAACAGCGTAGCGATAAACAGAACTGTGTATTGCAGGACGCGCCCGATCATCGCCGCACCTCGCTTTTGAGCTGGCTGTACAGGTAGGGCACAATCACGGCAGCTACCAGCAATAGCAGAATCATGCCGATGGCCGCGCCTTTGGCAATCTGATTGGCCCGGAAGGTGGTCAGGTACATGAGCAGGGCCGGCACGTCGGTGGGGGCGTTGTCGGCCCCGGCCATGGCAAAAATCAGGTCGAAGATTTTGAGGGAGATGTGGCCCAGGATAATCATGGCCGAGAGGGTGATGGGGGCCAGCAACGGGAAGATCACCCGCTGGTAGAGCTGCCACTCCGAGGCCCCGTCTACCCGCGCAGCCTCGCGCAACTCCTCGGGGATGCCGCGCAGCCCGGCCAGGTAGAGGGCCATGGTGTAGCCCGACATCTGCCAGACTGCCGCCAGAATGATGCCGATAAAGGCCAGGTTGAAGCCGTGGGGCTCGTCGTAGGGGAGGGGTTGCAGGCTACGGCCCAGGGTGAAGGCCCACAAGAGCAGCAAGGCTGCCGAGCCGGAGGCGATGTAACCCCGCCGCCGCTCACCCCCTCTAAAGGCCGTGATAGCGATAAATATCAGCACAGCGCTCACCACCAGGGCGGTGATGAAAGGCAGGTCGTTCCAGCTTACCTGCCAGATTTGCTCGCGGCTGGTCAGCCAGGCAAACTCGCCCTTGGGCAGCCCTACCAGGGTGGGAAGCTGGTTGACGCCGCCCTGCGGCTGTAGCATCCAGCGCCAGATGGTGCCGGTGACGATGAACGAGAGCGACATGGGGAACAAAAAGATGGTGCGGAAAAACCCCTCGCCCCGGGGGCTTCGGTCGAGCACGATGGCCAGCCCCAGGCCCACACTCAGGCAGCCCAGGATAAAAAACACCGTGAAGAAAAAGGTGTTCACTAAGTCCTGACGGAAGCGAGAATCTACCAGGCCCGTAAAGAGTTCGCGGTAGTTTTCAAAGCCGATGAAGCGAATCTGCGGGTTGGCCGAGAGGGCCTGGGCCGGGTCTTTGCCCCAGTCGGTGAGGGAGGTATAAAAGGTCTGAAAGATAAAACCGTACACGAAAATGCCCAGCAGCACCAGCGAGGGCAGGATGACCAGGAAGCCGTACAGGGTATCTTTGTTGTTGAACCAGCGCATTTTCACCTCTGGGGCGGGTACTGCGTTTGAAGAAAAAATCCCGGTTCTTGGTTTGTTTGCCTAAAAATATGGCTCTTGGAAAAGAAGGGGCAGGCCTTCGGGCCTGCCCCGGCGAAGCTTACTGACCCAGACGTACCTGGGTGGCGATGGCCTGGGCAGCGTTGGCCGCGGCCTGGGCGTTGCGGCTCGAGAGGTAGATTTCCATCACGGTGCCAAACTGGCTCATGAAGGACTCGGGGGCCACCGCGCCGTGCACCAGCGAGCCTACGATGCGGTTGGACTTCCAGTCGCGCATGGCCGACTGCAGGTAGGCATTGTACTTGCTGGGGTCGGAGTCGGTGCGGGCGGCAATGGAGCCCTTGAGCGGGTTGAAGGTATCCTGGCCTTCTTTGGAGCCCAGAAGCCGCAGCCAGTTGAGCGCGTTGGTGCGGTTCTTCACGCCTTTGGGCAGGCCGAAGGAGTCGGAGAGCATCATGAACACGCCGGCGGTGCCGGGGGCGGGGGCCCAGCCGAAGCCTTCGCCGGGTTTGAGGCCCTTGGTGGTGGTCATGTAGCCAGCGGCCCAGTCGCCCATGATGTTGAAGGCGGCCTGGCCCTCGAGCACCCGGTCTACAGCCTGCTGCCAGCTCAGGCCCGAGGCGTCCTTGTTGGCGCAGTCCAGCACCCGGCCAAAGGTGTTCCACACCGCGACTGCTTTGGGGTCGTTGAAGCGCAGTTTGCCGGTCCAGAGGTTGGCGTAGTCGGCGGCGCCCAGCACACCCAGGGCCACCGACTCCCACAGGTGCTGTTGCGTCCAGTTCTCGCCCAGGGCCAGGGGGGCCTCGAGGCCCTTGCTTTTGAGGGTCTGGCAGACGGTCAGGAACTCGGCCCAGGTTTTGGGCGGCTGCACCCCCCATTCGCGCAGCTTGGCTGGGACGTACCACATTACGTTGGAACGGTGGATGTTGACCGGCACGCTGTAGATCTTGCCCTTGTAGGAGAGCAGGTCAATGAGCCCTTTGGGGAACTTGGTCATCCAGCCTTCCTGGTTGAAAAGCCCGGTCAGGTCTTCCATGCGGTCGGCCACCACCCAGGTGCCGATGAGCTCCTGCCCGGCGTGCACCTGGAAGCTATCGGGGGGGTCGCCACCCAGCATGCGGGTTTTGAGCACGGCCCGGGCATTCACGCCGGAGCCGCCCGTGACGGTGGCGTTGATGACCTCTACGTTGGGGTAGCGTTTCTTGTACAGATCAATCAGGGCTTGCAGTGCGGGGCCTTCGTCGCCGGCCCACCAGGAAAAGATCTCCAGTTTTCCCGACTGGGCCAGCCCCACAGTGCCGAGGGCCAGGGCCGCCAGGGTTAGGAATAACTTCTTCATGGGTGTCCTCCTATTAGGTTTATACGCCAATGGTTGACCGGGTTCCCAGGGGGGAGATTGGCGGGCTCCACTCCCCGGTTCCACCATTTGCTAAAAAGCGCTGCAGCACCAGGGCCGCAGCACCCATAGCCGGAGCCAGATGTCCGAACGCGCTGGGTTTGACGGGTATTTCGGCGTGTTCGGGGATAAAAGCCAGGTTGCGGATGGTCTGGCGCAGGGGGGCCTCGAGCCACTTCCAGGCCTCGGCCCCGGCCCCGCCCAGCACCACCACCGCCGGATCGAAGGCGACGCACAGGTTGACCACAAAGCGCCCCAGCTCGTAGGCCAGGTTTTGCAGGGCCTGCAGGGCGTAGGGGTCTTGTTGCTCGGCCCGCTGCAGGATGCCCCAGAAGCCTTCTTTGCGGTTGCTGGCGGCCTGGTAGCGTTCCACCATGGCCCGCAGCGACAGGGTGTCCTCCACATCCCCGGCGCGGCTGCGGCTGTGGGGCTGGCCGGTGAGCCAGTGGCCCAGCTCACCGGCAGCCCCCAGGCGGCCCCGGTAGACCTGGCCGTCCACCACCAGGCCGGTGCCCAGGCCGGTGGTCATGACCACGTAGACCAGCGGGCTTTGCTGTTCGCCCCAGAAGGTCTCGCCCAGGGCAGCGGCGTTGGCGTCGTTGTCTACCAGGGTGGGCACTTTGAGCAGGGCCTCGAGCATCTCCGCAGGCTGCTCGTTGCGCCAGCCGGGGCCCGGCGCATAAATGAGGTTTCGCCCGTTGACCACCCCAGGGATGGCCAGCCCGACCCCCAGCAAATGGGTGGAATCGGAAAGCCGGTTCTGCACCTGCTCGGCTAGCTTGGATAGCCGCTCGGCTAGCGGGGTGTGGGGGCTTTCGACCCAGTCCCATTCGTCGTGGATGGTGTTATTCAGGTCGAGCAGCACGAGCTGCGTGTTTTCTACGCCCAGCTCGACCCCCAGGGCCAGGGTGTACTGGGGGGAGAACTCGAGCGCGGTGCCCGGACGGCCCAGGCCCGGCTTGTGCTGGCTGCCTTCGTCCAGCAAGCCCTCCTCCAGCATCTCCTGCACCAGCGCGGAGACCGTGCTCTTGGTGAGGCCCACCGCCCGGGCCAGTGCAGCCCGGCTCTGCGGGCCATGGCGGCGCAGGGCCTCCAGAATCAGGCGGCGGTTGAGCCGCTTGATGGCTTGTTGGTCGAGGGGCGTGGTGCGGGCCATAATCTGCCTGCAAAGACCTGGTTACTTAGTAAGTTTAGCGAACGAACTATATCCCACCGGGCCGGGCCCTGTCAATCGCCCCACAAAACCGCGGTTTTGGTCACGGCGGATGATGCGGGGCGCAATAGGCTGGAAGCGCAGCTAGGCCCGCCGGGGCCGGAGCCGCTCGGCGGTATCGAGCCAGAGGGTGACCGGGCCATCGTTGATCAGGTGTACCTGCATATGGGCCTGGAAGACCCCGGTCTCGACATGTACGCCCTGCTGGGCTAGCAGGTCGCAGAAACGTTCGTAAAGCTGCTTGCCTTGGTTGGGGGGCGCCGCCTCCACAAAGCTGGGGCGGTTGCCCTTGCGGGTGTCGCCGTAGAGGGTAAACTGCGAGACCACCAGCACCTCACCCCCCACGTCGGCCAGGGCCAGGTTCATCTTGCCTTCGGCATCGGCAAAGATGCGCAATCCGGCAATTTTACGGGCCAGGTAGAGGGCGTCTTCCTGGGTGTCGCCCTGGCCCACCCCCAGCAGCACCAACAGCCCTCGCCCAATCTGCCCGACGGTCTGACCGTCTACTTCTACGCTGGCCTGGGAAACCCGCTGAACCACCGCACGCACGGCCCAACAATAGCAGGGGAGCGAGGAAAAGGGGAGGGGAGCCCGAAGTACCCCACGGGAGGCTTCCACCTTGCAACAAACTGCGTTTTCCAAGTGCCAGGGCTTAGCGAGGCGCTGCAAACAATGCCACCGTCCCGGGGCCAGTGTGGGCGGCCACCGCCGGGCCGCATTCGCGCACATCCTCGATGACCACACCCTCCTGGCTGATCAGTTTGCGCAATTCCTCGACCCCCTGGGGGTTGTAGGCGTGGGCCAGCACCACCCGGGCTCCTTCGGGAAAGGCTTTGTGGAAGGCCTCGGCAAGCTGCTGCAAACCTTTGTGCCAGCCCCGGGCCCGCTCGAGGGGCCGCACCAGCCCATCCCGGACTTCCAGCACCGGCAGTAGTTTTAGAAGCGAGCCTATGAAATGCTGCAGTCCGCCGATGCGCCCGCCCCGGTGCAGGTACTCCAGGGTGGCTGGCAGCACGAAGCCGCGTATGCGTTGCACCAGCGGCGCGATGGCCTCTTCCAGCCGATCCCAGGGCACCCCCGCGGCCAGCTTGCGCCGGGCCTCCTCGATCACGAACGAGAGCCCGCCGTTCAGGGTCAGGCCGTCAATCACCTTGACGCGGTTGCCAAATTGTTCGGCCACCTTGCGGGCGGTCGAATAGGTGCCCGAGAGCTTGCTGGAGACGTGCACCGAAACGATGCGGTCGAATTTCTCGAGCAAATCCTTATACAAAGCTTCCAGATCGGCTGCCGAAACCTGGCTGGTGCTCACCTTTTTGCCCGCGAGCTGGGCCTGGATCACCTGATCGGGGGTCATCTCGAGGTAGTCGCGGTAGCTCTGGCCCTCGAGGATGACCTGCTGGGGAATCAGGTAGATGCCCCGCTCGAGGGCTTCTTGCGGGGAGAGGCCCAGGGTCGAGTCGGCCACGAATGCGGTACGTTCCATGTTTACCTCCTGATTTGCCACAGGGCCTCTCCCCAGCCTAACTACAGGCTGTAGGCATAAAACCCATAGACCCCTGGCCCGGTGTGGGTCGAGATCACCCCGCCAATGCTGGTGGTGAGGCGCTCCTCCAGGGGCAGCCCGGCGGCCTGCACGGCGGCTTTGAAGGCGGCCAGATCGTCGACGCTGGAGTTGTAGAGGTAGTAAATGCGGATTTTCTGGCGGCCTGCGGCCCAGTTTTTGAGGGCTTCCACCATCTCGGCCAGGGCCTTCTTCTCGCCCCGGGCCCGGCCTGCAGCCTCTACCCGGCCCTCCTTGAGGGTCAGGATGGGTTTGATACCCAGTAGGCTACCCAGCAGGGCCTGGGCCCCGCCGATGCGCCCGTTTTTCTTGAGGTAGTCCAGGGTAGCCAGGGTAAAGCGCACGGTGTGGTCGGCGCGGATGCGCTCGAGCTCCACCAAGACCTGCCCCAGATCGGCCCCCTGGTCGAGCAGCTCCTTGGCCCGCTCGACCATCATCCCGATGCCCATGCTGGCCGCCAGCGTATCGAAGACCGTCACCTTGCCCGGAAAATCCTGGCTGGCGAGCTGGGCCGACTGCACGGTGCCGGAAAGCTTGGAGGAGATGTGAATCGAGAGCACGTGGTCGGCTTTTTGCAGGGCCCGTTCGTAAGCGGCCTTGAAGTCAACCGGGGAGGGCTGGCTGGTGCTGGGCATCCCGGCCCCGGCCTTGACCCCCTCGAAGATATCGTTGGGGGTAATTTCAACCCAGTCTTTGTGAATTTTGCCCTTGAAGTTGACGTACAAAGGAACTACCTCGACGCCCATCTCGGCAGCGCGGGTCTGTAGGTCGGAGGTCGAGTCGGTTACGATGGCTATTTTCATCTTGGCTCCTGTTTCTGAACGCGCACCCATCTAAACAGCCAGAGCCTTGCCGGTCTGGTTGGGGGATGGTGGGCGCAGAGGGTGGTACTTCTTCGTGGTGTAAGTCTAGCACAGGCTTTTGTCTTTGCAAAAGCGCGGCTTTGGGACAGTGCCTTGGTTTTATATTGTGCCAAACCGCACAAAATGATAAGGTTTGAGGCGTGTTGATCTGGGGCGCACGTCCCCAACCCATCCCAAATACAACCGAGGGCCAGAGCTATGTGGAAAGTGCTAGTGACCGACGAGATGCGGCTGGGGGAGGTTAAGCACCCCCAGGTACGCCTGGACTACAAACCCGGCATGGCGCGGGAGGAGCTTCTTCGGGTGATTGGCGCCTACGATGCCCTGATTACCCGCAGCCGCACCCAGGTGGATGCCAGGGTGCTGGAGGCTGGGGTGAACCTGAAGGTGGTGGGCCGGGGTGGGGTGGGGGTGGACAACGTAGACCTGGAAGCCGCTTCCCGCCGGGGCATCCTGGTGGTGAACGTGCCCGAGGCCAATACCCGCTCCGCCGCCGAGCTGGCCTGGGCTCTGCTGCTCGCTACGGCGCGGGGCCTGGTGGAGTCCGACCAGAAAATCCGGCAGGGCCAGTGGGATCGCAAGTACCTGGGCCTCGAGCTCAACCACAAAACCCTGGGCATCGTGGGCCTGGGGCGCATTGGGGGGCAGGTGGCCAAGTTCGCCAAGGGCTTCGATATGCGGGTGCTGGCCTACGACCCCTACATCCCGCGCAGCCGTGCCCAGACCCTCGGGGTCGAGCTTTTCGACGACCTGGCCGATATGCTGCGCCAGTGCCACTTCCTGACCGTACACACCCCCCTCACCGAGGAGACCCGCGGCCTGATTGGCCGCCGCGAGCTTTACCTGCTGCCCAAAGGGGCGGTGGTGGTGAATGCGGCGCGGGGCGGTATTGTGGACGAAAAAGCCCTGGTGGAGGTGCTGAACGACGGACACCTGTGGGGGGCCGGGCTGGACGTGTTTGTGGAGGAGCCCCCCAACGCCGAGCACCCCCTGGTACACCACCCCAAGGTGGTGCACACCGCCCACCTGGGGGCCAACACCCTAGAGGCCCAGGAGCGGGTGGGCGAGGCGGTGCTCGAGCGGGTCATCGAGACCCTGCAGGGCAACCTGGCCCACGCCCTCAACACCGGCTTCGATGCCGAGGGCCTGCAACTCTTCTCGGCCTGGCTGCCGCTGGGCGAGGCTCTGGGCAAGCTGCTGGCCCAGATCACCCAGGGCCGCCCGCAGGCAGTGGAGGTCTCGTACTACGGCGAGTTCGAGAAAAACCCCGACCCCATCGCCTCGGCAGTAGCCAAGGGCCTGCTGGAGCAGGTGCTGGAGGCCGGGGCCATCAACCTGGTCTCGGCCCGGCCGCTGCTGCGCGACCGGGGCATCGCGCTGGTGACCCGGCAGGTGCAGGAGCCGCTCGATTACCGCCAGGTGCTGGAGGTGCGCCTCGAGACCGACAAGGAGACCCGCAAGGTGCGGGGTGCGGTGCTGGGCGGCAAGCCCCGCATCGTGGGCATTGATGACCACACGGTGGAGGCCGTACCCAGCGGTTGCATGCTGGTCTGCATCAACCGCGACCGGCCTGGGGTGGTGGGCAAGGTGGGCACCCTGCTGGGCGAGAACAACATCAACATTGCGGGTATGCAGCTCGGCCGCGACAACCCCGGTGGTAAAGCCCTGTTTGTGCTGGCTATTGACGAGCGCCCCCGCGAGGCGGTGCTCTCAGCCCTGCGCGGGCTGGACGTGCTCGAGCGGGTGGATTTGGCGGAACTATAGAGCATGTATTTGCAAAATTAGGGTTTGTATTGCACCCGGCCCAGGGTGCTTCCCGTGACATCTAGGGCTACATTGGCCAGGAGCAGGTTCCGCAGGTTCTGACCGGGTTTGGCCTGGGCATACAGCGCAGCGACCGCGGTCGTGAAGGGGGTTGCGTAGGAGGTGCCGCTCAAGCCCAGGTTGTCCGGGTAGGCGGCCCCTGCTGTACAGCGGAACTGGGTAGCTGGATTGGTGCAGACGTTGATGCCCGGTGCGAGAAGCTCGAAGTTCTGGGCGGTGTTGAAGATGGCTGGCTCGTAGGCTCCGCTCGAGGCGTTTACACCGAACGCCCCCACCGATACCACGTTGGGCAGGCTTCCCGGAGGAGTCGCGCCCGGTGCATAGCCGCCCGGATAGTGTAAGACAGCTTCTTTCTGGTTGCCTGCCGAAGCGATGAGCAAGAACCGGGTGGGGTCGCTGAGCTGGGGCCTTTGCAGAATCTGGAAGATGGTATCGTCGGGCAAGGGGCCGCCGTTGCTCGCGTTGGCGATGACCCTCCCGTTGTAGGGCGGGTTCATCAGGTACATCAGGGCCATTGCGATGTAGGCCGAGCGGCAGTCGCCGACCCCGTTGCAAACCTTGAGGGGCACGAGCTGGGCTTGGGGGGCGATGCTGTGGATGATGGCGGCCACGTGGGTGTCGTGACCGGCCAGGTCGTTGGTGCCGTCGCGGTCGAAATCGCAGGCGAAATCTTCGCTGGTCGGTTGACCGGGATTGGCAAAGTTGTAGCCGCTCACAAGCTGGGGAGGATTGCCCAGCCAGGCCGGATTGACCCCGCCCCCAATCACCGCGACTGTGACACCCAGGCCGGTGGGACTGCCCACAGTGGAGAAGTTAGCCCCTACCAGCGACCTGAGGCTGGTTCCTTGGATGAGCTGGTAGTTGAGCGAGGCGGGGTCTAGGTGGTGGTAGGTCTGGCCGCAGGTGGGATCGTAGGAGTTGAGGCCCCCGCCCTGATCCATGCTGAAGAAAACATTTCGGCTTACCGCCAGCTCGCTCAAGCTGTTCTTGAGGTTCTGGAGGGTCGTGAAGGTATCACGCTGACCGATGTTCAGGGTGAAAAAGCACAACTGCCCCACGGCAAACCGGTTGACCACGGCCATACCCATAAAGCTTCCGTCTTGGGAAGGGCAGTTGCTGCTTAGCAGCAAGACGTTAACCTCCCCGGTTACTGCCGAGCCGTAGGGCGTCCAATTCCTCGTTAGGAAAGGTTGGCTCAGGTTATTACCAAACACCTCGATCTTGACCGTGGCGCGGTCGGTGTACTGGACAGGCGTGCTGGGCAGACTGGGAGGCAGGGGGGGTGGACTGGGCAGATCAAATACCACCTGATTTCCCAC
Source organism: Meiothermus sp. (assembly GCF_026004075.1). NCBI lineage: Bacteria > Thermotogati > Deinococcota > Deinococci > Thermales > Thermaceae > Meiothermus > Meiothermus sp. The sequence goes on from NZ_BPIK01000001.1 coordinate 133,648, forward strand.
TCTTGTCCAAACTACAGCCACATCGTTGATCTCTACCCTGGTTATGGTTTGGTTTCCCACCTCCAGACCGACCCGTTGACCCCAAGCCGGGCGGGTGGTGGGATCGGCGGAGGTAGAGGCCGCCATAACCCCATAACCCATCTCCGCCTTTTCCGAGAGGAAGGGCGTGTTGCAGGCGATTAAGACCAGTAGCATGGTCAGCAATAACACGGTTCGACTCATCTGGGTCACCTCGTTGGGAGCGCCGATGGTTGGCTGGGCATTCCTAACTACAAAGGTAGTAGGGAGGTCTTAACAGGTTCTTAACAGCAGCCTGGGAGGTTGGCGATCCTATTTCTGGCGGTCAGTTTTGCCGGGGTGGGGGTGGTAGGACGTGAGAATCCATCGAACCATCGTCTTTTCGGTACTGCTGATACAAAGCAACCAACCGACCCTCGAGGCGCCGCACTTTTTCGTGGTGCTCGAGGGTATGCGCTTTGCCAATCAACCGCTTCAGCACACCCTCGTAGTTCACCAGGAAATCCCCCACCTCATCTAGGTGCCCACTCTGCTCCATGAGCGACAGGGCAACCTCCAATACATCGGGATCGTCGTCCAAGTCGGCGAGGTGGGCCATGGCTACGCCCTGGGTTAGCAACTCACCTGCTTTAGACGCGAAGTGCAGAGCATTGCTGAAACGTGACCTAGCCTCAGCAAAATTGCGCTGGGCGGAATAGGTGTACCCCAGATTCAAGTGCAGTCGAGCGATGATTTCCAAAGCACCGGCTGCCTCGGCAAAAGGAACGGCTTCGAGGTATTGAGCCTCTGCCCTAGCCCAGTCTTTGCGGCGCTCCCAAAGAATGCCTAGGTTGAGTAGAATTCTTGCCCGCAGAAGAGGATTCTTGCCTGCTTGATCCAAGGCTTCCAGCGCTTGGCGGTAGGCTTGTTCGGCTTCGGCTCTGGCAGACTCGAGGGCGGTGGCATCCACTCCTTTTTTTTCGGCTTCCCTGGCGATTTTGTCCAGCTCTATGGCGTAATTGTTGAGGCTTCCCACCCAGCGATCCCTGGCCCCTGCGGTTTGGAACAAGGCAGCAGCTTTTTTGAAGTAGGAGGCAGCCTCGAGAAAATCTCCGCGCGACCCAGCGAGATAGCCCAGGGTGTTGTTGGCGGTGGCCTTGGCCCACAGCCAGTTCACCCCGCTTTCTAAAACGCTCCTGGCGGCCTGCTGGGCCTCCTGGGGCATTCCCCGCCGCCACAGCAACACCGACTCGAGCGCTGTGATGTTGGGGTTGCGGAGCTTTTCTGGCAGGGCTTGGAGCAATTCGAGGGCCTCCTTGAAGCGCCCCAACCGCTCGAGCGCGTAGGCTTCCAGGAACCGGCTCTCCGAGTCGGGGTCGGTCTCCAGCACCCGCTCGACAGCGCGGATTTGCTCTAGGAGGGCTGCGGCCTCGGCAAACTTGAGCCCGACCATCAGGGTTTTGGCCCTGGTGGTGTAGGCAGTCCGGGCACGGAGCAAATCCCCCACCCCGCCAAACCCCTGGGTGTGCTCGAGAATCTGGCGATACAAAGCATAGGCCGCCTCGGGCGGGGTGTGGCGGGCCAGGGCCAGCAGCAGCGAGAGACGTTCGCTGGGATGGGCCTCGAGCCAGCCCTGGGCGCTTCCTCCGGCCAATACGCGGTTATTGGCGTCTATCAGTCCTGAAAGAATCAGGGTTTCGTGGGCCTGGGAGAGTTCACCTAAGGGGGTCTCGAGGGCACTTCGCACGATGGTGAGGTTGGGCTGTTCCTGCAGGGCTAGGGCCAGAAATACCCTGCGGGCTGTCTCGGGCAGGTCATCGAGGCTGGCCTTTGCCGCCGAGCCCACCCGTCGGCTCAGATCGCTCCCGGTCTGGGCCAGTAACTGCTGGAAGCGGGTCAACAGGGCGGGTTCCAACTCCGGGGCCTCGATCAACGAATAGGCCCGCTCGGCCAAGGCTCGAGCCTGTTTGGGCTGCTGCCCCACCAGCTCCTCGGCCCGCTCGAGCATCGCCTCCTGGGCTTTCTGTGCGAAGAACTCTCGCTTCTCCAGCACCCAGTCCAGGAGTTCATCGGAGACCTCGAGCGCCTCCACGGGTTTGCCCAGATCGTGCAGAAAAGGCCCGCCGTAAAGCCCGATGGCCCGCTCGAGATCGCGCACTTCTAGGGCCTCGAGGAACTCCAAAGCGTCGCAGCCGACCTGGCTGGGCAGGGGGTTGACCCCTGGCTTGTCGGGGAAAACCTCGGCGGCTCCCTCTTTTTTGAACTGGGCCAGCACCACCGAAAGATTGCCCAGTGCTTTGGAGCCCCCTTCTTGCCAAAACAGCTCGGCCAGTTTGCGCCGTTCCTGCGGGCCCTCCAGGGTCACGTAGGCCAGCAGCAGCAAGGGTTTGGGCCGCGAGAAAGCAACCCCCTCCAAACCCACCTTGCCGAAGCTGGCCAGCTTCATCCTTCGATTGTACCTCTGTACCAGCGCACGCTGTTAAGAGTCCGTCAAGCCCCTGTCAAGAGCCCCTTGGCAAGCTGCCATCTGGAGGTGAGCGATGACAAGCTTGGGTGGAAGTTGGCTGATGTTGGGGGCTTTGGCCCTGGGGATTTTGTGGGTGGGGCGAGGCTCACTGGGTCGCGACGACCACCTGGCTGCGTTAATGGCCTTGGCTAATACACAAGGCCTGGTCGTCACCGAAGTTAAGGTACAGATCAAAAAAATCCAATCCGCAGAACATCTGGCCATCGGTGGCGCTTTGCCAGCTTCTGCACTACAGCTTTACAGGTTTGAGGGTCGTATTGCGGGTGTCCAGGCCCTCGAGGGCACCCTGCTGGGCCGGGCAGGGCACCCCCCCCACACCCTGCAGATACAGGCCCAGGTGGTGCAAGCCATGGGCTTTACGGCCCAAGGCGCCCCGGTGTTGCTGGGCCAGGCCATAGAGGTGAACCCACCCTTCCAGCGCTACGGATTTATCGGACATCATCTTGGTTCGTCGCCGGTGGCCTTTATCGAGCAAGCCGCGTTGGAGCAGGGAGTCTATTTGCGCGATACCCAGGTGTTGCGCTTTGACCTAGGCCCAGCCCATCCAGTGGAGGCATGGATAGGCCTATGAGGTTTGGGATGTCTTCCCATTGCGGTGGGAAGTTCCAAGCAAAGGAGATCGAAATGAAAAGAACCCACGCTGTATTGGCAGTCTTGGCCGCAGTTGCCCTTGGTTTGACCGCCTGCACCCCTCCCGGATCCGATACCCCACCCGCACCGACCATGGGAGCTATTGCGGAGATTGCGGCCAACCCAGATGTCAACGGAGAGGTCGAGGCCGAACTCAGGTTCAAGGCTGTTGGCAGCAGCCAGGTCTCGAGCGCCCTCCTAGAGCTCGAGGGCATCTCCTACTTCTTCCTCGAGGCCGAGGGCAGCACCCCTGGCGGGCGGGCCTTTAAGGCCCTGTTGCTCTCCACCAGCAAGGATGCCTTGAGCCAAGAACAGCCCATGCGGATACGGGCTCGGCGGGTGGTGTCGGGTGGAATTCCGTCACTGGTGGGGGCGGCGTTTGTCAACAGCCCCCAGGCCGCCGCCACCTGCTCCAGTTGCGCGGGCGTGGCGCTGGTGCTGGTGAACAAGGACAGCACCCTCCCCGGCAACGTCCGCTCGCTCGAGCTGGAGAACACCCTCATCTCCTCGTATAGCTTTGGCGTCACCCAGACCGGCACCATGGCCTTCCTCGAGACCGCTCAGGGCGGGCCTTTCGCGGCGGGGGCGGCCCTGCTGCCAGAGCAGAAGGCCTCGAGCGCCGGTCTGCTCTCCTCGCCCATCGGCGTCGGCAGGGCCGCGGCCAGCCCGGCTTTGCTGAGTGCCAAGGTTGAGGCCGTGCGCACCATCGTCGGGGTGGTGGGCAAGGCCCAGGGCACCCTGGCCCGGCCCGACGGTGCCCCGCGCGGGATCATCGCTATTCTGATCGGGCTCTAGAGCCCGGGTAACCGGAGATTTGCTATGAGCCAATTCAAGTTTTTTCTGCTGCTCATTGTGTTCCTGATGGCCCTGGCGGCGTGCTCTCCGCCTAGAGCACCCGAGGGTGCATCAGATGGCCTCGAGGAACTGCTCCAGGGGGCTGCTGGTGGCGAGATAGACGCCGAGATCACCGTTCAGCCGCTGGCGAGCCTAAAGACCCAGACCCTCACCACCCAGGCCCTTCCCACAGCCGACACCCCGCTCCTGCTCGAGGCAACCGGCAAGACCCCCGGCGGCAAGGAGCTGAAGATGGTCTTCTACGGGGTCTCGGCGGACTCGGCCATCCTGGGTTTCCAGGGCAAGATGCGCATCCAGGCCAGGGCTGCCCAGGTTCAGGGCAAGCGGGTGCTGCGGGGTACGGCGGTGCAGGTTCAAACCGCCCAGTCGGCTTCGGTGCTCACCCTGCCCTTCCTGGCTACCGGCCCAAACACCACCTTCAGCGGCCCACAGCCGGGCACCGCCTTCGAGCTGCGCGGTAGTGGGGAGTCGGCCCTGGTCTGCGGCAGCAGCACCCTGGCCGGGGCCTTTAACCAGAGCAGCCAGGGCCAGAGCAACAAGGGCGTGCTGATCGGGCTGTTCGAGGGGCAAGCCCCCTGCGCTCCTGGGACCAAACTGGCCCCCACCCTGCAAAGCGTGCTCAACCTCACCGCCGTGCAGACCCGGATGGGCGTGCTGCTGGGCGGCCCCGGCAGCGTGGGCGGGAACAGTTTCGTGCTCCCGGTCTTCGCCCTCACGGTGGGCGAGCAACTGCCCCAGAGCATCGGCTTCGTGGACGTGGAGGCCGCCGACGGGGTGCGGGTGATGGACGCCGCCGCTACCGCGCAGCTCCTGAGCTTCGACCTCAAGACCGGCACCATGGTCTTCAAAGAGCTCGCGGGCAGCCTGGCGGGCCTGAGGGTGGGGGACGTAATCGTGGCTACGCCCCGCCCCAAGGCCCCCAACGGCTTCCTGCGTCGGGTGCGGGAGATCGGTGGGGCCAATGGGGCCATCACCGTGACCACCACCCGGGCCAACCTCAAAGACGCCCTCAAGCGCTCCAACCTGCGCATCGAGCGGCGCTACACCGCCGCCGACGTGCGGCAGGGCGCGGCCCTGGCACAGGGCCAGACCCTCTACGCGGCAGCCCCGCAGGTGAGCGCACAGGCCCTCTTCGACGACATTGTGATCAACATCAACAAGGTCATCTTCGACCAGGATGGCAACAACTCCACCACCGACGACCAGCTCAAGGTGAACGGCAAGCTGACCTTAGAGCCCAAGATCGTGATTGACCTAGACTGCACGGGCTTTTTGTGCAGCAAGCCGGATTTTCTGGCCAAGTTCGAGATGACCGAGACCACCGAGTTGACCGTCACTGGCAACCTGGTCTGGGAGGAGGACCAGACCTTCCAACTGGCCCGCATCGTGCTGCCACCCATCACGGCCGCCTTCCTGGTCTTCACCCCGGAGATTGTGGTGGAGGTGAACATGAGCGGCGAGGTGAGCGTGGGGATGGAGTTCCGTGCCGAGCAGACCATCAGCTTCGAGGCGGGGGTCGAGTACAAGTCGGGCAGCGGCTGGGATACTATTGACAGCTTCAGCAAGTCCTTCAGTGCCGACCCACCCAGTTTTGAGGCCGACCTCGAGGCCGAGGCCAGCCTGGGGGTGGAGGGCCGCCTGATGCTCTACGGGGTGGCGGGCGTCTCGGCGGGCATCGAGCTGTATGCCCACTTTGAGGCCGGTATCCCCCGCGACCCCGCCTGGGAACTCACCGGCGGCCTGCGCGGCGACATTGGCGTAGACCTCGACATCATCATCTGGCAGGAGGAGTTCTCCATCCCGCTCTTCGACACCAGCTGGACCATCGCCATCGCCCCCAACACCGCCCCGGTGGTTACCCGCCTGATCCCGGTGCGCACCTGCTCCGACGGCACCGTGCCGCGCGGCGTGCCCAGCAACCTGGTGACCCTGGACGCCAACACCGACGACGCCGAGGATGGCAAGGGCCAGGGCACGGTGAGCTGGAGTTCGAACGTCAATGGTTTCCTGGGCACCACCAGCGCGGGCAGCAAGCACCAGCCCAGCTACAACCTTTCCAATGGCCAGCACACCATCACCGCCACCGTGACCGACTCCAAAGGCAAAACTGGCAGCAAGACCCTCCAGATCGAGGTGGTGTCGGCCTGCCTCCTGGGGGACGTGCCCCCCACCGTCAGCATCACCAACAGCCCACCGCTCTTAATCGTCGAAGGCCAGCCCTTCACCCTCACCGCTACCACCCAGGCCGGTTTGAGCCTGAGCTGCTGCCAGGTTACCTGGCGCTCCGACGTGGCGGGCCTGCTGGGTACCAGCAACGGCGGCCCCTGCGCCAGCGGGCAGAACCAGAAGTGCCACAGCTTCGCCCACACCTTTAATCCAGCGGTTCCCCAAACCATCACCGCGACCGTGACCCATAACGGGGCCACCGCCACCGACAGCCTCGAGCTGGGGGCGCTCACCCAGACCCGCAGCAACCCCAACCTGGGCCAGATCACCCAGACCAACCCCAGCGGGAGTGCCTACGCCTACGAGGACGACAGCGTAAACTTCAGCGCTACCGCGACCAACGCCACCCTGCGCTGGACCTCCTCCAACAGCGCCGACACCTTCACCAGCCCCGGCAGCTCCAGCACCGGCGTGAGCTTCGCCACGCCCGGGGTTCGCACCCTGACCGTGACGGCCAAGACCCCCGACGGCGGCTTTAGTAGCAAAAGCTTAAAGGTGAACGTGCTCCCCGCACTGGCTAAACCCTAAACACAATGCCGGGGTGAGAAGGTAGGTTCTTCTCACCCCGCCATCTCAGATTCCTGGTTCCCTAGATGCCCTAACCACTGTTTACTTGGTTTCCTTGTAGCTATCCGTCAACCTGTACCGCTCATGGCAGGTCTTGCGGGGATGCCAACCTACGACAGCAAACCTGCTCCAAGAACACGAGGTGTATATGACTACAATCCGCCGCTTCATCATTATGCTGTTTGTCCTAGCGTTTCCGATGATTTCCGCCCAGAGTAGTTGGCCCCCCCACGTCGCCGTGGTTGCGCCCGTAGAGCGGGGTAAGGTGGTGGCGGTAAGCGGGAAGTTGGAGAACGGCATCGCTATCCCCGACCTCTCCTGGGCTTGGCGCTCGAGCGTGGCCTGCTTTGTCCAGTTGCAAGCCCATAAGTTTGCGGCCAAGCATGTGATTTTTGCCACCCAAACCAAGCTGACTGGGATTGGCGAACTGACGGTTAGGGTGATCCCCAGCGACCCCAACGCCAACCTCAGTTTGTGGGTCTATGCCAGCAACGGTTACCAGTTACCGCCCAACCTCCAAAGCGTGCGGAGCTGCGAGGCCGACTTCAAGTGGGATCGGCCCTTCAAAAACCAGACCCAAGACCACACCCGCTATATCACCATGGGCACCAAAAGCGAGGGCATCGTGATTGGGGTCAGTGGCCCCGCCGAAATGACGGCAGCCGACTTCACCCTCGAGATCAGCGTCAAGTAGCTGGGCTAAGTGGAAAGATGGATATTCAGTGAAGTTCCCGGAATGAAGCGCTCAAAGCAACTCCCAGGTCATAAAGGGCTAAATCCATCCCAGAAATTAAGTTACCAGAGCACCAAGGAGTCGCCATGAAGATTTTGCTCAGTTTACTAATGTCTGTAGTGCTGCAGGTCCTGCTCACGTCTGCCCTTGGTCAGACCCTACGCGACGATGCCCAGATGCGCTCGAGTGACGTAGATATTCCCAATCGGGTTCAGGTTGGGCGCACCTATCGGGTGAGCGTGAAGGTTACGAATAACGGAACCACCACGTGGCAAGCCCGTAAATACTTTCTGAGAGTCAGGATTGTGCGCGGCCCCTCTGGCAGCCCGACCCAGCGTGAGCATCTGACTCCCCATCTCGAGCTAAAGGACCCCGTGGCTCCTGGTGAATCCCACGCCTTCTCGTATGAAATCGAAGGCCCCCCCTATCTTGGGGAGTATCGGTTGGAATGGGTGATGTCCAATGGGCATGACGATTTCGGCGATCGTGTGACACGAACCATAAGGGTAGTCGAGTAAAACGGCCGTAAGAGGAGACCCGCGATGAAACCAATGCCGTACCACGCCCTTCAGGCCCAGCCGCTGGAGCCAAATCTGCCGGGGCAGAATCCAGCCAGCACCTGCTGGAAATAAACGGCTCGGCCTCGATCAAGACCGCGCTCTACAATCCCTAGTCACCTCCGTGGGTTGGGCGCTCTGGAAGCTAGGCGGGTTTCGCCTATCAAGGTGGCCTAAGGACTGCGGCTTTGTAAAGCCCTCTCTACCGCTCTGCATTGAGCCAAGGAGGAAAACCATGAACACACTTTGGAACCAAGCAGTTGGGCTGATGTCGGTGGCTTTGTTGGGTGTGGGTTTGGCCCAAAGCGGCGGGGCAATTTCCATTCGCCAAGCTTTCATCAACGGCAAGGCATTGGTAGCCATGACCGCCCCCAAGCCACTGGCCCTCAACGGGTTCAAGCAAAGCTACAGCTACGGCCTTACCCTGCGCGATGTATATACCCAAGCGGGCGTTGCTAACTTTGGACTGGTGCTGGCCTCGAGGTCGGGCACGGCCGCCGACACCATTAGCTTTTCTTTCTCCGGCCCTTATAGCCAGATTCAGGCTGCCACCGCCAACACCTTGCAACTGCTCTTTACGGCGGCGACTTGCCTGGGTGTGCCCCCATCCCAACTCAAAGCCCTCAATCAACCCGGCGAGTTTTTGAATGTGCTGCAACAGGCGTTTGGCTCGAGGCGATCCACCAGCTTTAGCAAGCGTTACAGCGGGGTGAACTTCACCCTCAACAATGTGGACTTTTCTGGGGGTGCAGCCAGATACACCATCCTCCTGAGCAACCCCGGACAGGTGGGCCAGGGGGGCTGGAACAACTACTGCGCGGTTCGGAACTAGTAGATCTTCGACGGATCAAGGACCGGCGGGTGGCTAAAAGCTTTTTTTAGCGAACTGCGTCCAGGCCACTGCCAACTTACTCACGAAGTGGAGGAATAATTCGAAGAGTAGCTTTAAGGCAAGCAATTATCGCACTCTTCACAGACGTGGTCTCCCCTCCGGGAGGCCACTGTGCTGTGCAGGACAAAGCCATCCAGTTGTATGTGGCTCAATAATTGTGAAGAGCCCTCTAGCAAGGCCCCAAGGTCGCCTTCTTTGTGCAAGGGTCGAAATACATCGCCTCAAATGGGGTTTTTCTATACAATCAAATGTAATGGAAGTGCGGCTGCGACTGCTGGGTACGCCCCGACTCGAGGCGGATGGGGTGGGGAGCGAGTTGCCCCTGGATCGTCCCGCCGCGCTGGGCTATTACCTGGCCCAGCGCGGCGACTGGGTGCGGCGCAGCGAGCTGGCTTACCTCTACAGCCCCGAGGCCGACGAGGCCGCTGCTTTTGCCAACCTGCGCAAGCTGGTCTACCGGCTGCGCCAGCAGGGCTGGGCGGGGGTGCTGGAAGCCGAAGCCACGCGCTTGCGGCTCTGCATCCCCACCGATGTGCAGGCCTTTCGGGCGGCCCTCGAGCGCCGCGACTGGGCAGGGGCCCTCGAGCTCTACGGGGGCCCCTTTTTGCAGGGGCTGGCCTTTCCCGACCTGAGCGGCTACGAGGCCTGGCTGGAGCTCGAGCGCCAGGATTTAGCGCGGGCCTGGCGCAGCGCGCTGATGGAGCAGGTGCGGCTGCTGGAAACCCAGGCCGACTGGCTAGGGGCCGAACGCTGGCTCTCCAAGCTGCTGGCCGCAGACCCGCTCGACGAGGAGGCCGTGCAGGCCCAAATCCGGGTTCTGCGCGCGGCGGGGCGGTTGGCCCAGGCCCAGGAGGTTTTCGAACGCTTCCGCCGCAGCCTGAAGCTCGAGCTGGGGGTGGAGCCCCTGGAGTCAACCCGTGCGCTCGCCGATGGTCTGGATTCCCAAAACCCAGCCGCAGCCCACCCCCGGCACAACCTGCCCGCGGCCAGCACCCGCTTTATTGGGCGAAGCCGCGAACTCCGGGCGCTGAACCGCCAACTGGCCAACCCTGACTGCCGCTTGCTGACGGTGGTGGGGCTGGGCGGCATGGGCAAGACCCGCCTGGCCCTCGAGCTGGCCTCCCAGCAGACCCAGCGCTTCGACGACGGGGTCTGGCTGGTGGCACTGGCCGGGGTGGCCTCGCCCGAGCAGTTGGTCTCGAGCATTGCCAGTGCCCTGGGCTTTACCTTTGCGGGGTCTACCGACCCCAAGACTCAGTTGCTCAACTACCTGCGCGGCAAGACGCTGCTCTTGCTGCTGGATAACTTCGAGCACCTGCTGGAAGGGGCCCCTTTGCTGGAGGAACTGCTGACCCAGGCCCCCGGCCTCAAACTGCTGGTGACCTCGAGGGCGGCCCTGGAGCTCCCCGGTGAGTGGCTCTTCGACCTGGAGGGCCTGGGCTACCCACCCCCCCAGACCGAAGAAGATCTGGACGGCTTCGACGCGGTGCGGCTTTTCATCGCGCGGGCCGAGCGGCTTTCCAGCAGCTTTGTGATCACCCCCGCGACCCTCGAGGCCATCGCCGAGCTGACCCGCCGGGTACAGGGTATGCCGCTGGCCATCGAACTCCTGTCCACCTGGGTGCGCGGCCTGGGGGTGGGGGAGATTCTGGCCCAACTGGGCCACAGCTTCGGGCTATTGCAAACCTCCCAGCGCGACCTGCCCGAGCGCCACCGCAGCCTGCGGGCCATCCTCGAGTACACCTGGCAGCTTTTGACCGAGGCCGAGCAGGCGGTGCTGGCCAAACTCTCGGTTTTCCGGGGAGGGTTCACCCTCGAGGCCGCCCAGAGCGTGGCGGGGGCGCATCTGGGGCTATTGCTGCGCTTTATCAACCAAGCCCTGCTACGGCGGGGTGAGGACGGGCGCTACGACCTGCACGAGCTGGTGCGGCAGTTTGCAGCGGAGAGGCTAGACGAACTGGGCAAAGCAGAGGAGACGCTCGAGGGGTATTTAGACTACTTTCAGGGCTTTGCACAAGAGGCCCTAAGGAACTTAAACGGTGAGCATCAAATAAGGTGGCTGTCGAAGCTAAAAACTGAACACACCAACTTGATTAACGCTTTGGATGAAGGGTTTGTAAAACTTCCCGATAAAGCAGTTGCGCTGTTGGCATATCTTGGGCCGTACTGGCATTTATTCGGATTGTATGCCGAGGGGGAACGGAGATTGCGCTCTTCACTGGACAAGCTTTCGGTACTTCAAGTTAGGTTGCAGGCGATTATTCTTATCGAATATCTGCGAATTCTGTTTGGGATCGGTAGGTATAAGGAGACTCAGGGACTGCGATCACGGATTCTTGGCTTGTGCCGGAGCGCTGGTGACCTCCGCCTCGAGGCTGAGCTATACAACCAACTCGGCTGGGCAGCGACAAGTCAAAGGCAGTTTGAACAAGCTCGAGTTTGTTTTGACAAGGCACTGTCTATAGCGGAACAACTCTCTGACTCGAGGCTGAAGGTTTCTGTCACGCTAAATTTAGCCCGCATGGCGGGTTTCCAAAATCAGCCCGATCAGGCCTTAGCTTATCAGCAAAAGGCTTTAGCTGAAGCTCGTGCAATTCTGGATACGGTTGCGCAACTGAGGTGCCTAACTGCGATGGGTTGGGCTACCTTGGTTAAGGGTGATTACATCCAGTCTGTTGAATTTAGCCAACAAGCACTGGAATTAGCTTTGTTCGTGGGATCGAAAAGTTATTTAGCCATAGTTCAAGGCAATTTGGGCTTTGCTAAATGGCAGATGGGAGAGCGCGAGGGAGGGGAGCAAGTCTATCGTCAACATCTAATTCTGCATCTCGAACAGGGCGCAATGGAGTATTTCTTTGAAAACGCTTTCGAGCTTGCTCGGTTTTGGAGTGAGCTTGGTTATTCAGATGATGCGGTTCGACTTTGGGGTTATGCTGAGGGGATACGATCTGAGTTTCAGTTTGTAAAATTCCCTGGATATGAAGAGATAAAAGCTAAAGTTCTGGGCACAATTGTTAGCAAAGAAATAGAAGAACTTTTGAAGCAAACCAAACATCCGTCGCTCCAAGAAATTTTGCATTTCTTGAAGGTAGTGGCTCGGGGCCAACCAAAATCAGCGGGCAAGTTGCAGTGAATATGCGGTGTGTTCAGAGAAGTTCTTAGTTATCGGATGACGTGATCGTTTCCCTGGGCCATTGCCGTGGGCAGAATAGGTACTAGAGCCACATAGAAACAAAGAACCCGTCTAGTGATCAACTTTATTTTGATTATTTTTCTTTTCATCATACTCACCACAGTATCGTATTGAGTTTGACAGCCCAACCCAATGGAACGCCCATGGAACGCCCGGCCACCAGACTGGGGGCATGGCCGTCGCAAAGGTTCACTCGAGTTACATCCTGCGCCTGACCCAGCGGCTTAGTCGGCTGACCTACGAGCTGCGCGACGTGCGTACGGGTCAGGTGCGGCAGTTCGAAAGCGCCAGGGAACTCTCGAGCTACCTCGAGACGATGGTCATGGAGGCTCCACCTGAACCTGTCAAGGGCAGAGGACGCTAGGGGCGGGGTGGAGCAAGGAGAGAGTTCTGTGGCTCAAGTAGGGAGGTAAGGGTATGAAGCAGTGGATTTTGGGAGCGGTATTGGGGCTGGTTCTGGCAGCTTGCGGTGGGGGCACCTCGACGCCGCCCACGCCTTCCGAGCTGGCCGAGCTAATCACGGGCGGTGATCAGGCCGAGGCCCAGGTGACGCTGGAGGTTCTGCGTAGTTTCAAGCCGGCCACCATCAGCACCCAGTTCAACCCTTTTATTGGCGGCCTGACCGTCTACGAGATTTCCGGCACCACCCCCAAGGGGCTGCCCTTCAAGGCCATTGCCCTGGGGGATGAGGGCCTCGAGCCCGATGCGCTGCGGGGGCAACTGCGCATGAAGGCCCGGCTGCGCCGGATTCAGGGGCAGGTGGTGCTGGCGGGCTGGCTGGTGCCACGGGACCCCAACTCTACCCTGAACCCCATCGCCTTTATTGCAGCGGCCCAGAACGCCAATTTCAGGGGCCCGACCGCGGGCACGGTCTACCAGTTCAGCGGGATGGCCGAGTTTAGGGGGGTCTGCGAGGAGAAGGGCCTCAGCGGTTCGTACAGCCTCAAGCAAGGCAACCTCGAGCTCGTCGGAGCCCTGACGGGCGTGCGGGCTGGCGAGACGCTGGGCTGCACCCCCGGCGAGGTGCAGGAGCAAAACCTGCCCGTCGCCCTGAGTTACACCGCCGTGGAGACCCATATGGGCACTATCTTCAGCTTCCAGGGCAGCCTGGCGCCGGGGGCTGGAGGCGCCTCAGCGCGGGGCCAGGTGCAATCGGCGATGCCCTCCCAGGGCCTCACCCTCACACCCCCCACCCTGCCGGCCAGCCCCCTTGTGGCGAACGTTGCCCTCAAGCCCAACGTCAAGGAGCTGGGCAACGTCTCGGGGGCCGAGCTGGTGAGCTTCGACCAGGACAACGGAACCCTCATCTTCAACCGGCTGGCGGGCAACCTGCGCGAACTGGCCGTGGGCGATATTGTCGCCAGCGCCCCCCGCAACGCCGCCCCCAACGGCTTTCTGCGCCGTGTAACCGGTATCGAAAACACCAGCGATGGCAAGGTGCGGGTTCGCACCGCCAAGGCCAACGTGGCCGACCTGCTGGACGAGAGCGACATTCAAATGGACCTTCCGCTGAGCGAGGCCGATGCCCAGCGGGCCACGGCCCTCGAGCGCGGCCAGATTATCTATGCGGCCCAGCAACTAGGCCCCTCGGCCCAGAGCCAGATCACCAAAAACTTTGGCCCCATAGAGGTGATAGAAGGCGTCACGGTGAGCGGCTTTGTGCGTTTTACCCCCAAAATTGTGGTCAAGTTCCAGTGCCGCAGGACTTTCTGCTCCGAGCCATACCTACTGGCCAAGTTCGTGCTGAACGAGCGGGCCGAGGTTCGCCTCAACGCCACCCTAGAAAAAACCCTGCACAAATCCATCCAGATTGCACGGGTTCCGCTGGGCACCATTACCGCAGGGCCGCTGGTGTTCTTAATTGACGTGGTCTTTACGGTGGATGTGGAGGGCAAGCTGCGGGTGGAGCTCGAGGTAGGAGCCTGGCAGGAGCTCGAAATAGAAGCGGGGACGGAGTACAACAAGGACTTCAATGGTCGCTTCCAAAAAATCAACGAGATCACCAAAAACGAGCGGGGCATCATCGGCCCGACCATCGAGGGCAGCGCTGAACTCAAGGCGGGGGTGTATGGGGCTTTGCGGCTCATGCTCTACGGGGTAGCGGGGGTCTCGGCCGAGGCTGGGCCTTACGTCCAGTTCAATGCCCAGTACCCCCGCCAGCCCTACTGGACCATGAAGTTTGGCCTCGAGGGCAATCTGGGGGTGGATATTGACCTGCTCATTTTCCGCAAGGAGTGGGACGTCAACCTCTTCGATATTGAGCTGTTTACCGAGCAGGCTCCCAACTCGCCGCCCAAGTTCGACGACATCGGCCCCAAGTATGCGTGCAACAGCGGCTACGCGGCCCGCAACGCCTCAGACAAGGTGGTGTTGTCTGCCAGCACCGACGACAAAGAAGACGGCCCCGGCACGGGCACCATCCAGTGGCGCAGGGGCAACAACCTGCTGGGCACCACCACCAAGGCCGACAAGCACACCCTCGAGGTAGACCTGCCCAACGGAACCCACACCCTCACCGCGACCCTCACCGACAGCCAAGGAACCTCGCGCACCCGCAGCTTCGAGGTAAAGCTGGCCGCCAACCAGTGCCAGTTCCCCAACGGTTTGCCGTACGTGAATATCGTAGGCAACAGCGATGAAGGGCTGCCTTCCCCGTTCCCTTATTACGCCAATCTTACCGCCCGCACTTGGCCGTTCTCACAGGCTGGTTGTCCTACCCACGAGGTGTTCTGGCGATCGAACCTGCAACGCCGTAGCCTGGGCAGCACCAATGGGGTTTTTGTGCCGGCCAGCGGAGGGGTGGGGCCATTCTGCGAGCATAGCTTCCAGGTGCAAAAGATGGCGGATCGCCAGGTGATCACCACGCGGTTCACCCTAAACGACCTTGTTGTTAAGGACACCACCGAGGTTCTGCCCTCGAGAATCCTCAGCCTGAATATCGGCGGCATCCAGTACAGCGCCCCCAGCAACAGCCGTTACATCTACGTGGGCGATCAGGTCAACTTTACCGTGAGCGGGGATAACCCGGTGTGGAGCTCGAGCGAGCCCGCCGACAACATCAACGGGCGCAGCGGCAACAGCGTGAACGCCCGCTTCAACACCCCAGGCCCCCGCACCATCGTGGCCCAGGTGTCGGATGGCAACGGCGGGTTCAACTCCAAGAGCCGCATCATCTACGTGCATAGCGGGCTGGCCCGGCCCTAGTGCAACGGCTGTGCACACCGAGGTGTCGAGATGAAACCATGCCTTATGTTTTGGGTGCTGGTGCTGCTGGGAGGGGCCATCCCCTCCCAGGCCCAGACCGCCTACCGCCCCACCGTGCAGCTCACCGACCTTTTGGGCCTGCGCTTCTTCCCCCAGAGCGGGCTGTTCCAGTTCGACGGCCTTCAGATCGCTTTTCCTAAAGCAGGGGAAACCTACTCGCTGGAGCTGCGCCGGGCCGGTGGGGCGGTGATTTACAAGGTTGGCTTAGATTTGCAAGAAGTCAGCGGCTTTCCCGCCTTTGGCTGGCTGAACCCACAGGAGCGCGGCTCGGATAAATTCAAGCTCAGCGAGGGCGGAAAGTACGAGCTGGCCGTGCGGATGGGCAGCCAGGAGATCGGGGTGGTGGCCTTCGAGGCCAGGGCCACCGACTCGGGCGATGCCTTCAACCCCGGCAAAACCTTCCGGCTGGTAGGCCACTGGGATCGATGGGCCTACCTCTACACCAGAGATGGCGAACCCAACGCCCGCCTTTACGTGGTGGGCTGGGTGACCGACAGTGAGTTTGGCCCCAACCGCAGCGACCGCTGGGTGACGGTGCAGATCACCAAAGGCGGCAGCGTACTGTGCAAGTCGGAGGTGTTTGTGGATGCCCCCCACTGGTCACGCTACCGCTTCGATGTGGCCCGGCCCAACAGCAACGCCCCCTGCACCCTGGCCGACCTTCAGAAAGCCGATGGCGAGTATGGGCTCGAGTTCCGCTCCAAGGCCAGGCTGCTGCGAAAGTTCAACTTCCGCGTGGCCAACAAGCAAATCCAGCGCATCCCCCGCAACACCCTGCCCTATCTGAGCGCCAACTGGGGCGGAATTCCCTCCAAGCTGGTCAACAGCGACTTGCAGCTACAGGAAACCTTCTGGTTTGAGGCCTCGAGGTAACTAGCCGCTCGAGACCCGAGCAGGCGGCTCGCCCAGTACGGCGGTTTTGCTCGTACTGGGCATTTTGTTTTGCACGACGGGTTTTTGTGGGCCGAGAGGGTCGCGTTACAATGGGGCCCATGTACCGCCCCCGCCTCCTCACCCCCGGCCCCGTGGAACTCCACCCCAGGGCCCTCGAGGCCCTATCCCGCCCCCAGCTTCACCACCGTAGCGAGGTGGCCCGGCAGATTTTCCTCCAGGCCAAGGCCGGGCTCGAGGCCGCCTTCAAAACCCAGGGCCAGGTCTTGCTGCTCACCGGCTCCGGCACCGCCGCCATGGACGCCCTGGTGCAGAACCTCTTTGCGCCGGGGGCGCGGGTGCTGGTGCCGGTGCACGGCAACTTCTCCGAACGCTGGGCCAAAATTGCCCAACAGGCCGGGCTAGAGGTAGTGCGCCTGGAGCTCGAGTGGGGCCGGGTGGTGCGCCCGGAACACCTGGAAAGCGCCCAGGGCCCCTTCGACGGCCTGCTCCTGACCCACTCCGAGTCCTCGACCGGGGCCCTCAACGACGTGCGCACCCTGGCCCAGGCCTTCAAGGCCCGCTTCCCCGAGGGGCTGGTGGTGGTGGACGCCATCACCAGCCTGTTTGTAAGCGAGTTCGAGCTGGAGGGCTGGGGCCTGGATGCCGCCGCCTGTGGCTCGCAAAAAGGCATCATGTGCCCCCCAGGGCTGGGCTATGCGGCCCTCTCGCCCCGTGCGATCGAGCACCTCAAGCCTCGAGGCTTCTACCTGAACCTGGCCTCCGAGCTCAAAGTGCAGAGCGCGGGCGAGTCGGCCTGGACGCCGGCCATCAACCTGGTGGCCGCCACCGCCGCGGTGCTGGCGGAACTGCTGCCCCGGCTGCCCGAGCACATCGCCCTCAAACAGCAGCAGAACGAGATCCTCTACGCCACCGGCCAGGAGCTGGGCCTGAAGCCCGTGCCCGAGGTAAAAAGCCCCGCCACCACCTGTTTTTACCTGCCCGAAGGGGTAAGCTACGCCCAGATCAAGGAGGCCTTCGCCGCGCGGGGCGCCACCATTATCGGCGGGCAGGGCCAGCTCAAGGGTAGGGTCTTTCGCCTCTCGCTGATGGGCTACTCCGACTTATACGATGCGTATGCGGTGGCCCAGATGATGCGCGAGGCCCTGCGCTTCGATTAGCGCGCTGGAAGAAGCTCGAGGCCCGAAAGGGGGTAAAGCATGAAGGTTCAGGGCAAGGTGGTGGTGGTCACGGGCGGTGGCAGCGGCATAGGGCGGGCCCTGGTCTTGCGGCTGCTTAGCAAGGGGGCCCGGGTGGCGGCGGTGGATCTCAACGCGGCAAGCCTGCAAGAAACCGCACAACTGGCCCAGGCCGCCGAACGGCTCTCGACCCACGTGCTCAACATCACCCAGCGCGAGGCGGTGGAGGCCCTGCCCGCCGAGGTGATGGCCCGGCATGGGGTGGTGGACGGCCTGATTAACAACGCTGGCATCATCCAGCCCTTCGTGCGGGTCAACGACCTGGACTACAGCGCCATCGAGCGGGTCATGAACGTCAACTTTTACGGCACCCTGTACATGACCAAAGCCTTTTTGCCGCACCTTTTGCAGCGCCCCGAGGCGCATATCGTGAACATCTCGAGCATGGGCGGCTTCTTGCCAGTGCCGGGGCAGAGCGTGTACGGAGCCTCCAAGGCGGCGGTCAAGCTTCTGAGCGAGGGCCTGTTCGCCGAGCTGCTCGACACCCCGGTGCGGGTGACGGTGGTCTTTCCGGGGGCGGTGGCCACCAACATCACCGCCAACTCGGGGGTGGAAATCCGGGCCGCCGAGGGCCGCCGGCCTGCGGCCAGGCCCCTCGAGCCCGAGCGGGCCGCCCAGATTATCGTGGAGGGCATGGAGCAGAACCGCTTCCGGGTGCTGGTGGGCTCGGATGCCCGGCTGATGGATCTTCTCTACCGCCTATCCCCGGAGCGGGCCACCCGTTTTATCTACCGGCAGATGCGTTCGCTGCTGGGCGAGTCTTAAATCCAGGTATCCAGCAGAATCACCGCCAGCATTCCCAGGCTCACCACCACATTGGCCTGGAAGAAGGCCTGGTCTACCCTGCTCAGGTCATTGGGCTTTACCAGTTGATGCTCGTACCACAGCACCGCACCCACCGCCAGCACCCCCACAAAGTACGGCCAGCCCGCGCCGCAGAGCAGGCCGGTTAGCAGAAAAAACCCGAAGGTGAGGGCGTGGCAGGCCTGGGCGATGCGCAGGGCAGTGGGGAGGCCAAAGCGGGCCGGCACGCTGTGGATACCGTTCTCGCGGTCGAACTGGTAGTCCTGGGTGGCGTAGAGGATATCAAAACCGGCCAGCCAGAAGGCCGTACCGGCCCAGAGGGCGAATAAAGCGGGTTCAAAAGCCCCGGTAACGGCAATCCAGCCCCCGGCGGCGGCGGCCCCGATGGTCAGGCCCAGCCAGAAGTGGCACAGCCAGGTGAAGCGCTTGGTGTAGCTGTAGCCCACCAGAAAAAACACCGCCACCGGCAGCAGTTGCGCGGTGAGGGGGTTGAGGTTGAAGGCGGCCAGGGTCAGGAGCAGCAGGCCCACCACGGCCAGGGCCAGCACCTCGGCGGGTTTGACCAGCCCCCGGGGGAGGTGGCGTCCGGCGGTGCGGGGGTTGGCGGCGTCAATGGCGCGGTCAATCAGGCGGTTGAGGGCCATGGCCCCGGTGCGGGCGCCTACCATGGCCACCGTAACCCAGGCGAACACCTCCCAGCCCGGCCAGCCCCGGGCGGCCAGCAGCATGCCGCCGTAGGCAAAGGGGAGGGCGAACAGGGTGTGCTCGAAGCGGACGAGCTCGAGGTAGGTTTTGAACCGATGCGAGATAGCCTGCATATCCTGAAGGCCAGTTTACCCTGGGCCGGGGGTTTATTCTGGGCCCCTGGCTACCGGACGGCTGGGGTCGGAGACCCAGTCGCTCCAGGAACCAGCGTAGAGCCGGGCCTGCTTGCCCGCCAGCTCCAGCGCCAGCACATTGGCCGTGGCCGAAACGCCCGAGCCGCAGTAGGTGATAATTTCGCCCTCGAGACCCTCGAAACGCTTTCGCTGTTCTTCGGTGGGCTTGAACCTGCCCGAGGCGTCCAGGCTGTCCAGCCAGTTGCGGTTGATGGCCCCCGGAATGTGGCCGGCCACCGGGTCTATGGGCTCCACCTCGCCCCGGTAGCGCTCGGGGGCCCTGGAATCTATCAGCACCGTACCTGCCGGGCGATGGGCTACAAAATCGGCGTCCACCACCATCTCGGGCCGGGGGTGGGGCTTGAAGGTGGTGGGGGCATACTCAACCGCCGCGGTAGAAACCTCGTACCCCGCCGCTTGCCAGGCTCCGATGCCGCCGTCCAGCACGGCCACCTGCTCGTGGCCCAGCCAGCGCAGGAGCCACCACAGGCGCGGGGCATACATGCCGCCCGCGGGGGGGTCGTCGTAGGCCACCACAATATGTTCGTTGCCGATGCCGGCGCGGCCCAGGGTCTGGGCCAGGGCCTCCGGGGTGGGCAGGGGATGGCGGCCCCCCCGGCGGTCGGGCCGCACCGGCGCCGAGAGGTCTTGCTCCAGGTCGAGGAACAGAGCACCGGGGAGGTGCCCGGCTGTGTAGGCCCGCCGACCGGCTGAGGGGTCTTGCAGGGAAAAGCGGCAGTCCACAATCCGGAGCCGCTCGTGGCCTAGGTGCTCGTGCAGCCATTGGGCACTGACCAGTGGAGAAGGCATGCCAACAGCCTAACACTGCCAGCGGAGACGGATTGTGCGCGACCAATGCCCATCGGGTAATCTAGGGCCATGCAAACCTTCAAGGCACTGGTGGTAGAGTCGGGCGACCCCTACACCGCCCAGATCCGGCAGGCCCGCCTGGACGAGCTGCCGCCGGGTGAGGTGCTGGTGCGGGTGGCCTACAGCAGCCTCAACTACAAGGACGGCCTGGCGATTACCGGCGCGGGCAAGGTGATCCGCAATTTCCCCATGGTTCCGGGCATTGACCTGGCCGGCACGGTGCTGGAGTCGGCCTCGCCGGAGTACAAACCCGGCGACCCGGTGATCCTGACCGGCTGGGGGGTGGGGGAGCGGCACTGGGGCGGCCTCTCGGAGCTGGCTCGAGTGCGCGCGGAGTGGCTGGTGCCCCTGCCCGAAGGGCTTACCTTGCAGCAGGCCATGGGTATCGGTACGGCGGGTTTTACTGCCATGCTGGCGGTGATGGCCCTCGAGGCCCACTCCATAGACCCCGCCAGAGAAGTGCTGGTCACCGGTGCGGCCGGGGGGGTGGGCAGCCTGGCCGTCGCGCTGCTGGCCCAGCGGGGTTACCGGGTGGTGGCCTCCACGGGGCGCGTGCAGGAAGAAGCCTATCTGAAGTCGTTGGGGGCTCACGAAATACTGGATCGCGCGGTGCTCGGCGCCCCCTGCAAACCCCTCGAGTCCGAACGCTTTGCTGGGGCCGTGGACACCGTGGGTGGGGCGGTGCTGGCCGGGGTGCTGCCGCGTGTGGCCTACGGCGGCAGCGTGGCGGCCTGCGGCAATGCCGGTGGGGCGAAGCTCGAGACCACCGTATTCCCCTTTATTCTGCGCGGGGTTAACCTGCTGGGCATCGATTCGGTGATGTGCCCCAAAGAAAAGCGCCTGCTGGCCTGGCAACGCCTGGCCCGCGAACTGCCCAAGCCCTTGCTGGAAGCCACCCTGCAAACCGTAAGCCTCGAGGAAGTGCCGGCGCTGGCCCAGGCCATCCTGCAAGGTCGGGTGCGGGGGCGGGTGGTGGTGAAACTGGACTGAACCCTTTTCTAATGGGCCTGCGCGGTGCTCAAACCGGGCTTTGTGCTTATGATGGTTGGGCCATGTACGAGTACGGCTTGGGCGTGTACAAGGTCTGTAAGGTAATTGCGCGGCTCTTGCTGCAGGTCTTGTTTGGCCTGAAGGTGGAAGGGGCCGAGAAAATTCCCAAGGAAGGCCCGGTGATACTGGCCTCCAACCATATGTCCTTCCTCGATCCGGTGGTGATGGGGGTGGCCTGCCCTCGGGTGGTGAGCTACATGTCGCGCGACGATGTGTTCAACTACCCCATCCTGCGCTGGCTTTTACCGCGCCTGTACGTGATTCCGGTCTCGAGGGGTTCGGGGGACTTGGGAGCGATTAAGGCCGCCATCCGCGTGCTCAAAAACGGTATGGCCTTTGGCATCTTTCCCGAGGGACGCCGCAGCCGTACCGGCTTTATCGAGCCCTTCAAGACCGGCGCGGCGGCCATTGCCCTGCGCACGGGCGCGGTGATTGTTCCAGCCGCCATCATCGGCAGCGATAAAGCCTGGCCGGTGGGCAAAGGGCCGCGCCTGCGCCGTAGGGTTCGGGTGGTGTTCGGAGATCCCATCGTGCTCCCTCCCGGCAAGCCCGACCACCAGACTTTGGAAGAGGTCACACACCGCCTCGAGGCCGCTGTGACCGCACTTTTGCCCCCCGAGTACCACAGAAAGCCCACGGTTTAGGCATTCTGTTTGAAGCAAAATTGCTTTTAACACCGCCCTGATGCTTGCAATTTGTGTATCAGGTGTGATACACTCCGTGCCGAAGGGAAAATAAAGGAGGTAACAGTATGGCACGAGCTGCAGCAAAGAAAACCAAAACCAAAGCCGACCTGATTGACCAAGTGGCCGCTACTGCTGGCTTGAAGAAGAAAGACGCCAAAGCCGCTGTGGACGCTTTCCTGAGCAAAGTCGAAGAAGCCCTCAAGGCCGGTAATAAAGTGCAGTTGACCGGCTTCGGCACCTTCGAAGTGCGCAGCCGCAAAGCCCGCACCGGCGTGAAGCCCGGCACCACCCAAAAGATCAAGATTCCGGCTTCCAAGTACCCTGCCTTCAAGCCCGGCAAAGCCCTGAAGGAAACCGTCAAGAAATAAACCAGCAGTCCCTTCCAACAGAGGAGGCTTCGGCCTCCTCTGTTGACTTGCTGAGACGACTACCCGAGGCGCAGCAGAGGTCGCCACCAGGGAATAGCCAGCAAGAGCAGCACAATGCTCGAGCCATACCAGACCAGGGCCTGACGGTGCTTGAGCAGGGCGTCGGTAGCCTTTTTGATGCGAACACTCCCCACATGGGCCAGTACTACCGCAGCCAGCATCAGTACCCAGTGCTCTGCTATGAAAAAGCGAATCTGGCTATTTTGCATGGCTGCACCAGGGTTGGCCAGCGCGCTCTGTACCACCGGGCTTAGAATCATCAGCAAAACGCCCAGCAGCAGCTGCACGTCCATCAAACCGGTATAGATTAGGCCGGCCTGACGGTCGGAGGGCTCATAACTACGGCGGCTAAGCCCAACGACGCTCCGGTAAACCAGGTATACGGCAGCGAGCAGTACCAACCATCGGGTGATGTTGTGGAAGGATAGCAGAAACTCGTACATGCCTCCATCCTACGGCATGGCCCATGCGCCAGGGCCGCTCCACCTACTGCCAGCGCACCACCCGCTGTAGGTCGTGGCGGTGGTGTTCGAAGCCGGTTTCATCGGCGATGCCAATGGGTAGCAGCGCGGTGATAGCAACATGTGGGGGCAAGTTCAGGATTTCTTTGACCTTGCTCGCATTGAACCCGCCCATTGGTACGGTGTCGTAGCCATAGGAGCGAGCGATCAACATCAAGAAGGCCAGCAGAATGAAGCCCTGGGCCTTACCCCAGTTTTCGCACTCCTCGTCGCTTTTGTTTTCCCAGGCTTTGCGCAGATTGGCGGCCCGGATTTGTTTTTGTTCCAGGGAAAAGCCAGGATGGAGGGTTTCTTCCACGTGCTCGAGGGTATCCTTCATATCGCTATATACCACCAACACCGCAGGAGCCGAGCTGACCTGGGCCTGGTTGTTGGCGGCTTCGCGCAGGCGCTCCTTAAGCTCGGGATTCTGCACCACCACCACCCGCCAGGGCTGAAGGTTGTTGGAGCTGGGCGCTTTGAGCGCTAGCGACAAGATTTCCTCCAGCACTTCTTTGGGAATGGGCTGGGCTTTGAACTTGCGGATGCTACGACGGGTAAGCACCGCGTCTTTGACCGAGAGGATGCGCTGGTCTACTGCTTCCATACAGGGGCTCACTCTACCGGATGGCTCTTAACCAACCATGCTTCACTTTACAATTTATAGTTTGGCGGCTGGGGGATTTCTTGTATATCGCTTTTCATTTTTGAATAGTCTGTTATAATTGTTTTTAACGCGGAAGATACCCCGCTTATTTTATTTTTGGCTGGGCAAGCCAACCGCCTCGTAGAGGGCTTTTATTTCATCTGGCGTAAGCTCGCGGCTGGCCCCTATGGGCAGATCGGGTGGAAGCCAGAGCGGCCCAAAGGCCAGGCGTTTGAGGTAGGTCACCTGGTTGCCTCGAGCGGCAAACATCCGCTTGACCTGGTGAAACCGGCCTTCTCGAATGACCAACTCGACCTTGCGAGGGTCGGAGCCTAGGTGCAGCTCTGCGGGCTGAAGCGGCTCACCCTCGAGCTCGAGCGTACCCGCTGCAAAGACCGCGACATCCTCGGGGGTTGCGGGGCTGGCTAACTCCACATAGTAGCGCTTGGTTACCTTCCAGCGCGGATGGGTGAGCCGGTGCAATAGCTCACCGTCGGTGGTGAGCAGCAAAAGGCCCTCGGTATCTTTGTCCAGGCGACCTACGGGCATCCAGTCGTTGCGCCAGAACTCTTCGGGCAGGAGGGTCGTGATGGGGGTGCCGCTAGGGTCTTTGGTGGAGGTGATGTAGCCGGCGGGCTTGTTGAGCAGAAGGTAAAAGAATTTTTGGTATACCAGTGGCTCCCCAGCCACCTCGATGCGGGCCTGGTCGGGGTCAAACTTGAAGCTGGCATCGGTGATGATCTCGCCATTGATGGTAATCAGACCCGCTCGAGCCAGCCGGTGTATCTCTTTGCGGGTGCCCACGCCCAGATGCCCTAACACTTTGTCTAAACGCTCGCGGGCCATGTTAAATGAAAAACCCCCGGTTGCCGGGGCTGATAAGAATAAGATACACCCATATGCGCTATGCGTCAAGGTTATGCAGGGCTGTGGGGGTAAGCTAACGCAAACCCCCGGACAGCCCCGTCCTGAGGCCATAACTTTGCGCGTCAGGTCTCGAGGGTTGGTGCCAGGCCCAGATGGAGCACATATTTTTCTGTACCATTCCGGTGAGCATAGCGTTCATAGAGTTCCCAAAGGTCGCGCTGCAAGGCTTTGGCATCGCTTCTGTCCAGCATCAGACCCCCGTTCCAGAGGTTGAGAACGGCCGGGTGCTGGGGGTTTAGGTGTTCGGGTGGGCTTGATTCATCCTCGAGGTGCGAACCCCAGACCAGCAGCCCATCGGCGTTGCGGTAGACCACGATTTCCGATCCGTACTCGTGCGCTCTAAGGGCTTTTTGCAGGCTGCGCTCGAGGCGGGCTTTCCAGAAAGCATGGCCGGTTAAGTTTTCTAGGAGGCGCTGGGGTATCAGTTCCAGGGGAACGCGGAAAGAGCTGGAGGTGGCCTGGTAGTGCTTGACGGGCCGCCCCCGTCTTTTGGAGACTGCCGCTACTTCCAATAAGCCGGCCTTGAGCATCTGCAGAACCCGGTAATGCATGGTCTGAATGGGTATTTTGAACTCCTCGGCAGCGGCTTTGACCGGGGTGGGGCCGCGCATAAAGGGCTTGAGGAATACGGCGGCCTCGGGATCGGCCAGAATGCGGGCGGCCAGCGCGTTATCGACCAAATGTGCCCTGGGTGTTGTTTGGAGCATATTTTTATGCTACTCCAGGTTTTGTATTTTTCGTGGAGTAGACTTTGCCTACACTTGAACCAG
Organism: Meiothermus sp.; assembly: GCF_026004075.1. Lineage (NCBI taxonomy): Bacteria > Thermotogati > Deinococcota > Deinococci > Thermales > Thermaceae > Meiothermus > Meiothermus sp. The sequence goes on from NZ_BPIK01000001.1 coordinate 158,777, forward strand.
GAAAGGAATTTGGAGGTTAACGCACCTTTTGACAGCGCTATGCAGCCACACCTAACCGGGCTTAAGGGATTTACGCTGGTGGCTTTCGGGCAACTGGTCTCGCTGGTGGGCAGCGGCATGAGCCAGTTTGCTCTTACCATCTGGGCCTTCGAAAAAACCGGGCTGGCGACCTCGCTGGCTCTGATGGGCTTTTTCTATATGGTTCCGCTCATCCTGATCTCGCCCCTGGCGGGGGCCTGGGTCGATCGGGGCAACCGCAAGCTCATGATGATGGTCTCCGATCTGGGCGCTGCTGGAGGTACGCTGGCGGTATTTTTGCTTTATTTGAGCGGAAACCTTGAGATATGGCATCTGTACGTGGTAGGCGCGCTCAACGGCCTGACCAGTGCCTTCCAGTGGCCTGCCTACTCGGCGGCCATCTCCACCATGGTAGACAAGAAAGACTACGCCCGGGCCAATGGCCTGCTCTCGCTGGCCGAATCGGCTTCGGGCATTGGGGCTCCCATTCTGGCGGGTATCCTGCTGGGGCTGGTGGGGCTGAGGGGCATTCTTCTACTGGATCTGCTCACGTTTACGGCGGCTTTCACTACCCTTATGCTGGTACATGTACCGCAGCCCAAGCAAAGCGCAGCAGGCAGGGAAAGCCGGGGAAGCTTGCTGAGTGAGGCCCTGTATGGCTTCCGGTTCATTTTTGCCAGGCCCAGCCTGCTGGGCTTGCAGACGGTGTTCTTGCTGGGCAATTTGGTGGCCAACCTGGGTTCGGCCATCATGGCTGCGATGATTCTGGCCCGTACGGCCTCGAGCGAAACCGCGCTCGCGACCGTGCAGAGTGCCGCGGGCATTGGGGGCGTGCTGGGCGGGGTGCTGCTCTCCACCTGGGGCGGCCCCCGCCGCAAGGTGCACGGGGTGCTTATGGGCTGGGTGCTCTCGAGCTTTTTTGGCAGCGTGTTGCTGGGCCTGGGACAGAGCGTGTGGGTCTGGGCTACCTGCGCCTTTATATTTGCCCTGATTGTACCCATCCTGAACGGCTCCAACCAGGCCATCTGGCAGGCCAAAGTACCCCCCGATGTGCAGGGCAAAGTGTTCGCGGCCCGGCGCATGATCGCCTGGGTGGCTGGGCCTTTGGCGATGCTGGTGGCCGGCCCCCTGGCCGACCGGGTGCTGACCCCAGCCATGATGCCCGATGGGGCCCTGGCAGGTTTTTTTGGGGGTCTGGTGGGGGTGGGGCCCGGGGCCGGAATGGCGCTTTTGTTGGTGATTAGCGGTCTGCTGGGGATGGTGGTGGGCCTGGGGGGGTACTTGTTCCGGGTGGTGCGGGAGGCCGAAGACCTGATCCCCGACCACGACCATGCCCTCGAGGTTCGCCCAGAACCGGTGGCATCGTAGCCGCATTTAGAAAGGGCCGAATGGAGCGCCTGGCTTTGGTGTGATATAAGGAAGCTCGGATGATTCGAGGACGCTTCGCACTGGTGGTGGCTTTGCCCAAGGGGCGCAACTTTGCAGATGGCTACAGGGCCCTGACGCAGGCCGGGCTGGAACTGCCCCCCCTCGAGGGCGAACGGGCCTTGCTGCATGGGCAGGAGGGGGGGGGTGGCGGTGCTCGAGCTGCGCAACCACGACGTGCCCACCTACGTCGACCTGGGGATTGCCGATGTGGGGGTGGTGGGCAAGGATGTGTTGCTGGAGTCGGGGCGCGATGTGTACGAGCCGGTGGATCTGGGCACGGGGGCCTGTCGCCTTTCGCTGATCCGCCACCCGGCTGTGACCGGGCCCATCCGGCGGATTGCCACCAAATACCCCCGCTTTACCGCGCAGGTGCTGCGCGAACGGGGGATGGTGGCCGATATCATCGAGCTGGCCGGCAATGTCGAGCTGGCCGCCCTCACCGGGCTGGCCGATGCGGTGGTGGATGTGGTGCAGACCGGGGCTACCCTCAAAGCAGCGGGCTTGCTCGAGGTTGAGGTGCTGGCCCACTCCACCGCCCGCTTTATCGTGAACCGCCAGTCACTCAAGCTCAAGCGTGAGCTGCTGCGCCCCCTTATCGAGCGCCTGCGGGCCAACGCCCACAACCTGCCTGCTTCCTAAGCCCTGAGCCGCCAAGGGCAAAGATGAAAAACGTTGCAATGCTCGAAGGCCGATGGCCGTAGAATCAGGCGCTATGCGCTACCGCAAACTAGGAGAATCCGGTCTGTTCGTTTACCCCATCGCCCTCGGCACCATGCAGTTTGGCTGGACGGCCGACGAATCCACGGCTTTTGCCATCATGGACGCGTTCGTGGAGGCGGGCGGCAACCTGATCGATACCGCCGACATCTACAGCACCTGGGCGCCGGGCAACCCCGGCGGGGTCTCGGAGGAAATTATCGGGCGCTGGCTCAAAAGCCGGGGGCTGCGCGACCGCGTAATTGTAGCTACCAAGGTGCGCGGCCCGATGGGGCCGGGGGGCTCGGAGGGGCGCAACCACCCCTTGCAGCGCGAGGGGCTCTCGCGGGCCTGGATCATGCGGGCGGTGGAGGACAGCCTGCGCCGCCTGCAGGTTGACCACATCGACCTGTATCAGGTGCACTGGGTGGATAACCTGGTTCCCATCGAAGAGACCCTCTCAGCCCTGACCGATCTGGTGCGCAAAGGCTACGTGCGCTATATTGGCTGCTCCAACTTCTCGGCCTGGCGCTTAATGCAGGCTTTGTGGGCCTCGGATAAACATGGTTTTGAGAGCTTTGTCTCGATCCAGCCCGAGTACAGCCTGACCATGCCCACCCGCATGAACTTCGAGCGTGAGCTGGCTCGAGTCTGCGAGACCTACGGCCTGGGCGTCATTCCCTACAGCCCCCTGGCCGGTGGCTTTCTGACCGGCAAGTACCGGCGCGACCAGCCCCTGCCCGAGAGCGTGCGGGCCCAGGGCATCGCCAGCGGACGCTTTAGCGAGCAGAACTGGAAGATACTGGATAAGGTTCTGGAAATTGCCCAGCAGCGCGGGGCGCATCCGGCCCAGGTGGCCCTGGCCTGGCAGCTATCGCGCCCCTTCATCACCGCCCCGATCGTGGGGGCCAATACCGTGCAGCAGCTACAGGATCTGCTACCGGCCGCGCAGCTACAACTGAGCGCGGAAGAGGTGGCGGCGCTCAACGAAGTGTCGAGCTGGCCGCTCTCGCGCACCGAGCGGGAAGTTTAGGGATAAAGCAAGATTTTGCCGGTGCTCTGCCGGCTTTCCATTAGGGCCTGGGCCTGGGCAGCCTGCTCGAGCCGGAAGCGTGCGCCCACGTGGAGCTGAATCTTGCCTGACCGGAGCAGGGCAAAGACGGCCTCCACGGTGGGCCTCAGCAGCTCGGGCCGATTGCGCCGGTAATGCCCGCTGCTGTAGCCGATGACGGCTTTGGTCTGGCGGTGCAGCGGGCGGGTCTCGAAGCTACCGGCCTGCCCGCTGGCATGCCCGTACACCACCAGGCGGCCAAAAGGGGCCAGGCAGCGCATGCCCTGGCTAAAAACCTCCCCCGCCACCGAGTCGAGGATCAGATCGGCGCCTTTTTGCTGGGTTCGCTCGAGCACCTGCTCAGCAAAGCCCTCGTACCCCACCACGGCATCGGCCCCCAGACTGCGGACGAACCCGGCCTTGGCCGGATGCCCCACGGTTCCGATGACCAGCCCCGCACCCAGAGCCTTCGCCATCTGCACCGCCAGGCTGCCCACGCCCCCCGCAGCAGCGTGCACCAGTACGGTCTCGTTTGGCTGCAAGCGCCCAGCCCAGGTCAGGGTGTTGTAGGCCGTGACCAGGGCGGTCAGGCCCGCGACCGCTTCGTCGGGCAGGTCGTTGGGAACCGGGTAGGTCAGCACCGCTTTAGCCAGAACTTTTTCGGCGTACGAGCCCCCACTCGCAAACACTGCCACCCGTTGCCCCAGCGCCAGGCCCCTGACCGCTGCGCCCAGGGCTTCCACCACCCCCACTGCATCCAGCCCCGGTATAAAAGGGGGCGGTGAACCAGCCTCGTAGCCGCCCCGCCGGGCCTGTACGTCGGCGTAGTTGAGGCTGGTCAGGCTGGTGCGCACCAGCACCTCGTCGGGCCCGGGGCTGGGCTCGGGTACCTCCCGGTAGCACAGGTGTTCGGGCGGGCCGTTCTGTTCAACCACGATGGCTTTCATGCCGTCATTTTGGCACAGTACAATAAACCTCCGTGACGCCAGAACGCCTTGCCAGGATTCGCGCCGTATTGGACAAGCGCCAGCCCGACCTGACGGTGCTGATGGAACGGGTGCATAAGCCCCACAACTTTTCGGCCATTCTGCGCTCTTGCGATGCGGTGGGGGTGCTCGAGGCCCACGCCATCCCGGCCAAGCACGGTATTCCAAACCTGGAAGAAGCCGAGGATCTCAGCCTCAAAGGCAAAACCTTCAACGAGACCTCCGGCTCGGCGGCCAAGTGGGTGGGGCTTACACTGCACGCCGATACCGCCTCGGCTTTTGCCCACCTCAAGGCGCGGGGTTTTCAGGTGCTGGCCGCGCATTTTTCCGAGCGGGCCGTGGACTACCGCCAGGCCGATTACACCCGCCCAACCTGCATCCTGCTGGGTACCGAGAAGTGGGGGGTCTCGCCAGAGGCCGCCGAGCTGGCCGATGCCCACGTTCTGATTCCCATGATGGGCATGGTGCAGAGCCTGAATGTTTCGGTGGCGGCAGCGGTAATCCTGTTCGAGGCTCAGCGCCAGCGCTTGCAGGCAGGTTTTTACGAACGGGTTCGTCTTGCCCCCGAGCAGTATGAGGTTGTGCTGCAAAGCTGGATGGCCCGGCATGCGCAGGGCCAGGGTTAGTTTGCACATTTTTTGAGTACTTTGGGCCTTAAAGTGGGGATATGCGCGCTGCCACATTGGCTATTTTTTGCTGGATTTCGCTAGCTTTAGCGGGGCCAGATGGTCTTTACTACGCTTTAGAAAACCGCATTGAAAAAGGCCAGATCGCGACCGTGGGGGTGCCCCAGCGCATCAAGATTGGGGGGGTGGGGCAGCTTCCGAACCTGCTCAGTAAGGCCGCCCGGCCTGCGCTCGAGGCCCGCTGGCGCTACGACGCGGCTTTGAAGGACTGGGTGCTGCAAGACCAGATGGGCCATACCTTCGACCTGGCCGAGGCCAAGAAGCGCTATCTCGAGGCCCTGCAATCCGGCCAGACCGAGTTTTTGCTACCGGTGCGCCACACCCTGCACCCTCGAGGCACCCCTCACTTCTACAACCTTGGCATTCGCCAGCTTCTGGCCGAGGCCACCACCTCCTTTGCGGGCTCCTCCTACGAACGCCGCTACAACATTCAGCTTGGGGCCAGCCGCCTTGATGGCGTGCTGATTCCTCCAGGCGAAATTTTTTCGTTTGCCAGGGCCATGGGCGAAGTCTCCGAACGCACCGGCTTCAAAAAAGCCTTTGTGATCTCGGGCGAACAAACGGTAGAAGGGGTAGGTGGGGGGATGTGCCAGGTCTCGACCACCCTCTTCCGCGCGGCCTACTTTGCGGGGCTGCCCATCGTGCAGCGCCGGCCCCACAGCTATCAGGTGCGCTACTACCAGCCCACCGGCCTGGATGCCGCGGTTTTCTTACCCTCCCTCGACCTTAGGTTCAAAAACGATACCCCTGGTCACCTGCAGATCCAGAGTAGTGTGAGCGGCAGCCAAATTACCTTTCGCATTTTCGGTACTAAGGATCGCGAAGTCACCTGGAGCAATCCCGTCACACTAAGCCGTACGCCAGCGCTACCAACTCGCTATATTGTTAGCCCCGATCTGCCGGCTCAGCGCTTTGTGCAGGTAGACTGGGCCGCCGAAGGTGCCACGGTGCAGGTTTACCGCACCATTCGATTCTCCAATGGCAGGGTGCAGAAAGACACCCTCACCAGCACCTACCGTCCGTGGGGCGCAGTGTACCTGGTTGGTGAGGGCACCCGTCTCAAATCGGGCCGGGTTATTACCGCCGCTACCGACGACGCCCCCGACAACCACGGCTACCTCTTACCCACCCAGACCTCCCAGCGCACGACCCGTAGCCGCTAGAGCCTGCTAACTAGCTGTTCGTAAAAGCTCCACAGTTTTCGCTGTCATCAGAATCGAAAAAGCCAACCAGTGCCAACCTCGCAAGGTCTCAGCCAGCCGCTCATAGTCTCGCGCCAGCCTGCGAAACCGGGATGTCCAGGCAAACGAACGTTCCACCACCCAACGCTTCGGCAGCAGCACGAATCCTCGTTTGGCCCCTTCCACCTTGACCACACACAGGGCGATGCCTTCCGCCTCTGCCGCTTGTGCCGCTTCCTCCCCAGTGTAACCCTGATCCACAAAGGCCACTTCCACCTGCTCCCCCGTCACTTCCTGCACCTGTTGACTGAGGGCTCCCACCTGGGCCCGTTCCTGTTCACTGGCCGCCGTTACTACCAGGGCCAGCAGATGCCCCAGGGTATCTACCGCCAGGTGAACTTTGCTTCCCTTGCGTCGTTTGTACCCATCGTATCCGGCCCGCTCCCCACTTTGCGGGGTGGACTGTAGGGTGCGAGCATCGTAGATGGCAGCGCTGGGATGGGCGGCTTTGCCCTGGAGCATTCGCAGGGTCATGCGCAGGTCGTGTACCAGGTCTTCGAAGACCCCCCGGTTCATCCAGCGGTAGGCTTGCGCCTGAACGATATGGGGGGGTGGGAAGTCGTGGGGCAGGTAGTCCCACTGAGCACCGGTTCGAACCATCCAGCGCAGGGCGTTGAACACTTCGCGCAGGTCGTACTTGCGCTGGGGTGCTTCCAGCGGGGCGAGGGTCAAATAGGGCAGCACCAGAGCCCATTCCTCATCACGGACGTCCGATGGGTAAGCACGGCGGTTCATGCTCTAAACATAACTGCAGTGCCTGATTTGGGTAAGGTGGTTTGTAGATTCTAGGACTGGCGGCAAAAATTGAGGTAACGCGATAAGCAAATCCGGTACATGATCAAAAACTGCCCGACAGCACCTCGACCTGCACCAGCACGCTTAGCTGTTCCTTGCCGCCCCCACGGCGAAGCCCTTTGAGCGGTGGGCAGTCGTCGTAGTCGCGCCCGTGGGCTTTTTTGATGTACTGCTCGTTAATGGTGGAGTTGTTGGTGGGGTCGTAGCCATACCAGCCCGAGCCAGGCACGAAGGCTTCGACCCAGGCATGGCTGCCCTGTGAGCCAACCCCTGTAGCCAGATACCCCGAAACATACCGGGCCGGAATTCCCACGCTGCGTAGAACCGCCAGCATGGCCTGGGCGTAGTCCTGGCAGACCCCGGCCCGGCCTTCCACAAATTGCAGCAGTGGGGTGTTGAGCTCGGTGGCGGCGGCGTCGTAGCGAAAACTCCGGTGGAGGTGCTCCGTCACTTCCAGCAGGTAGCCGTGTAGGTTTTCGCGCGGCTTGGGGCGCCGCAAACCTAGAAGCTCGAGCCAGTTGTAATGCAGGGGCACCCTGGATGTGGGTGCCAGGAACTCAAAAAACCTGGACTCCAGGCTGCTTAAGGCCTGAACTGGTACTGGCAGAGGCTCCGGCGTGGCAAAGGTCAAAACCCTGGCCCGCATTTCTACCCGCAGTTGCGTGTGGGGGTGGGTGACGTGAAAACTGTAGATCCGGTTGTGAAAGTAATCCTGGCGGCTGCGGGGCATGACGTCGGGTGCGATGTTAAGGCGAAACTCCAAAAGCCCTTGGCGGTGATCGTCTACCGGATAAAGCCACAGCTCGTTGAAGGAGTCCCGTGCCGCGTCGGGGTAGAAATACTCCGTTAGATGATAGACCGATAACAACACCAATTGCAGCCTATCAAAAACAAGCAGGAATTGTGCGTGCTGTTAGGACTCGAGCTGGGCGTACACCTCCTCGCGCCAGGGCAATGAGGACTGAGCACCGGTTTTGGTGGTGGCCAAAGCCCCAGCCACACAGCCGCGTTTCACGGCCTGGGCCAGCGACATCCCCTCACAGAGGGCTGTGGCCAATGCCCCGATAAAGGCATCCCCGGCCCCAGTGGCATCGACGACCTCTACTTCGGGAACTGGCTGATGTCCCTGGCCCTCGGGGGATACCCACACTGCTCCCTGTTCACCCAGGGTGATGATGACGGTGGGCACTTTTTTAGCCAGTAGCTGGGCTACCTCGAGGGCTATCTCGGGCGAGTTGGGCAGTACCCCGCTCAGGCCCAGGGCTTCGATTTCGTTGACCACCAGGATGTCGATATGGTGTAGGAGTTTATCGGGCAGTTTTTGCGCAGGTGCTGCATTCAGGATGACCTGGGCGCCGGCCTGGCGGCCCAGCTCGGCTGCCCGTCGCACGGTCTCGAGGGGAATCTCGAGCTGCAAGACCACCACCTGGGCCCCCTCGAACTCGGCGGGGGAGAGGTGCTCGGGCCGCAGGCGGTGGTTGGCCCCCGGCGAGACGATGATGGTGTTCTGCCCTTCCTCGTCAATCGCAATGAAAGCCACGCCGGTGGGGGCTGCGATGGGAAGGGTGGCGCTCACATTGATCCCCTCGCGCTTGAGGGCGTTGCGCAACTGCTGGCCGAACTCATCCTGCCCCACCCTACCAATCATGCGCACCCCGGGGGCCGGGCCGGGGCTGGCGCTTTTGGTGGGCATGGGGCGGGCCAGCATGCGCGCGGCGGCCACCGCCTGGTTGGCCCCTTTGCCGCCGTGATGGGTCTCGTAGTCTGAGCCCAGAAGGGTTTCACCGGGAACCGGATGTCGCTTGACCCGCACCACCAGATCCATGTTGATGCTTCCCACCACCACAATGCTCATGGTCTATAGCTTATATCTTTACGGCCACCCGAACCCCCGTGCTACGCGTAGCGCGCAATGCGCTCCAGCAGCAGCTCGTAGAAGCCGTCTACGTCAACCTCGAGGCCCACCTCGCAGTTGGGTTGTTTGCCGGTTACACCCCAGTAGTCGCAGACCGTGCGCCCAAAGGCCAGCCCCTCATTGGCCTCGATCTCCACGTTGAACATCGCGGTTTTGAACAGCTCGGGGCGCAGCAAGTAAGCCACCGCGCAGGCATCGTGGATGGGAGCTCCGTCCCACTTGTAGCGCTTGATGTGGTGCTCGCGGAAGAACTCGAGCAGCTCCGCCGTAAACGCCCCCACCCGCGTTCCCAGGGCGCGGAAGCGCGCCACCCGTTCGGGAGGGGCGATGGTTTGATGGGTCAGGTTGAGGCCCATCATCACCAGCGGAACTCCTGCCCCAAACACGATTTTGGCCGCATGAGGGTCGCACAGGATGTTGAACTCGGCGCTCGGTGTCCAGTTGCCAATGTCAATCGAGCCGCCCATCAGCACAATTTCCCGAATCTGGGGAATGATGCGGGGCTCGAGCCGCATAGCCAGCGCGATATTGGTGAGAGGGCCTACCGGCACCAGCGTGACCTCGCCGGGATGCTGGAGCACCTGCTCAATAATGAAGTGCACAGCGTGCTTAGGCTCCGCTTGGCCGCTAGGGGTGGGCAGGTGGGGGCCTTCCAGCCCCGAGACCCCATGCACGGCCTCGGCGCTGATGCGCTCGCGCACCAGGGGCCGGTCGGCTCCGGCATAGATGGGCACGCTCTTGCCCAGCACTTCCCGCACCACCAGGGCGTTACGGGTGGTGCGCTCGAGGCCCACGTTGCCATGCACGGTGGTGATGCCCAGAACCTCGAGCTCCTCGCTGGCCAGGGCCAGCATGATGGCGATGGCGTCGTCGTGTCCGGGGTCGCAGTCGAGGATGATTTTGCGCGGCACGCTAGATAGCTTACACCTGACGCGGTATCTGTTGCGGTACAATCGCTTCATCTATGCTCGAGGTCAAGGAAGCGGTCAGGATCGCCACCGAGTACATCCAGACCCTCTTCAGCGAAAAGCAGATTCCCGAGCTGCGGCTCGAGGAGGTCGAGCTTACGCCCGACAATCAGTTCTGGGAGGTCACGCTGTCCTTCGTGGTGCGCGAACCCACAGCCTACCTGAGCCTGGGCGATGCGGCCCGCACCCGCGAGTACAAGACCTTCCGCATCAACGCGGAGACCGGCCAGGTGCAGAGCATGAAGATTCGCAAAGTTTAGCTGATTCGCCGAGTATCTAAGCCACAATCTTTAGATAGTCTTTACCTTGCGCTCACAATACCCGGGCTGTTTACCTCCGATTAATTGCCTTTTCCTAGACTTAGCTCAGTTCGGTTCCGGCCCCTAGGGTTGGGAACCTAAACGGAGCAACCATGAAAACTACAGTTCTTCGTAATTTGCTCGCGGCTCTTGTCCTGGCCGTGCTGATGGCAGGTTGTGGCTCCTCGTCTACCAGTGCCAATCAAACCAATTTTCAGGCTTTGCTGATGACCGCCGATCTATCGAGCAATTCGCTGGCCCAAGGGATTTCTTCCCTCGACCCGCTGGGCCGACCCCAAACCGACCTCTCGCAGATGGCCAAAGTGGTGGTCAACCTGAAGTGCATTGAGCTGGTGGGTGAAGGTGGCCGGGTGGCTGAGCTGGAGCCCAACACCGAGCTGGGCGATAGCGACGGTGACGGTAATCCCGACATTGACCTGATGGCCCTGTCGGGTAAGGCCACAACCATTGTCAAGGGCACGGTGCCGGCAGGAGTCTATACCCAGTTCCGCCTGTTTTCACCTGCCGAGTCGGGCGCCGATGCCCAATCGGTTTATCTGGTGATGAAGGACGGTACCAAAGTGCCGTTGCGCATACCCAGCGGCCAGCAGACCGGTCTCAAGCTGGTCATCCAGGGCGGGTTTAATGTGCAGGCAGACGCCACCACCACCCTGACACTGGCGTTTGACCTGGGCCACTCACTGGTACAGACCGGCAATGACCGCTACATGCTCAAGCCGGTGGTCAAGGCCAGCGGCGATGTGACCTCCGGGGCTGTGAGCGGCAAGGTCACCTTCAAAGGAGGCCGTGCAGCGCAGGACGCCGGTGTGGAGGCCAAATCTGCCGACAACACCTACACCACCCAGACCAACGCCCTGGGCTTGTACAGCTTCGCAGCGGTGGCTGCACCTGCTACCTACGAGTTCACTTTCCGCCTCCAGACCCCCGAGAACGTGGTCTACCTAACTAAGAAAACCGCCAGTGTCCTTGCGAATACCGTCACCACCGTTGATGCCGAGTTTGAGCCCACCGGTGGAATCACGGTTTCGCTCAAATCGGCAACAGCTCCCAGCAATGTGACGGTGGAAATCAAGGATGCCAGTAATGCTACGGTGGCCTCGAGCTCCCAGGCCGATGCCAGCGGCAAGTATGTATTCAGCACCCTTCCGCCTGGCACCTACGGTGTGAGCGTCAGCGCCACCGTGGGCAGCGTCGCGGTAAGCGGGCAGGCCGCGGGTGTGCTGGTGGAAGACTTCAAGATGTCCAGCGTTGAAGTAGAACTTAAGTAACATCGTTTTGCACACCCTCCCCAAACGTTTGGGGAGGTTTTTTGCCTTTTGTGCCGGTTTTGAAGCCTATCTTTCAGGCTGGTATTAGACTGTCGCCTATGCGTCCTGCTTGGTTGGAAGTGAATTTCGATGCTTTAGCCCACAACTACAACCTGCTGCGCTCCAGAGCCGGAAATACCCAGGTGATTGGCGTGGTCAAGGCCAACGCCTATGGGCATGGGGCGGTGGAGGTGGGCAAGGAACTGCTGCGCCTAGGGGCCTGGGGCCTGGCGGTAGCCACCACCGACGAAGCCCGCGAGCTGCGCAGGGCCGGCATTGTGGCCCGTATCTTGCTGATGGGGAGTCTGCACCCCCAGCAGGCCCGGGAGGTGGTTGAGCTGGATCTGATCCCTTCCATCTCGACCCTCGAGAGCGCCGAGGCCCTCAACGCCCTGGGCAAGCCGGTGACGGTGCACCTCGAGTTCGACACCGGTATGGGCCGGGTGGGCTTTCAGCCCGAGGAAGCTCCACAGGTCAAAGAACACTTTGCCCGCTATGACAACCTGCTCATCCAGGGCATCTACTCCCACTTTGCCGATGCTGAGGAGGATGTGCTCTGGACCAAAGAGCAAATTGCCAGTTTCAAGCAGGTGCAGCAGGTGTTTGGGCCGGGCTACTTTTACCATCTGTGCAACACCGCCGGAACTTTTAATTTTGGCGAATACGGCCTGAGTGCGGTGCGTCCGGGTATCGGCCTGTATGGCTTGCTGCCCCACCTGGGCCTGAAGCCCATCGCCCGCCTGCTGGCCAAACCCACCCAGGTCAAAGAGCTGCCACCCGGGCGCAGAATCGGCTACAGCGGCCTCTACACCACCCAGGGCCGGGAATGGATCGCCACCCTGCCGGTGGGCTACGCCGATGGCATCCCCCGCCTGGTCTTCAACCGGGCAACGGTTCGGTATTACCCGGATGACCAGCCCTGCACCTGCCCGGTGGTGGGCCGGATCTCGATGGATCAGATCACCGTGAAGCTTCCGGGGCCGGTGGGCCTGGAGCAGGTCTTTGAGGTGGTCACCCCCGACTTCGACCCCACCAGCAGCCTGTGGGGCTGGGCCGAGCTGACCGGAACCGTCAGCTACGAGCCGGCGGTGCGGCTTGCGGCCCGCCTGCCCAGGGTGTACCTGCGGGATGGGGTCGAGGTGGCGCGGGCGGGATAGAGGGCCAAAGCCACTTTTGGTTTTGCTTCCAGCAGCGAAAATCGAACCCATGACTGCGATGAAGGCCATCAAGCTGTTTCAGGGGTATCTGTGGCACCCCAAAGAACTTTCCTTTGACCCCCGCGAGGCGATTCCCCGCCAACTGGGGGAAGTGCACGTGCTGATAGACAAAGTGCGGGCCCCCATGACCTTTTTCGAGGACGGCACCCCCACCGAGACCCAGCAGTTTTACCAGGTGACCCTGCTGGTGCGCACCGAGCAGGAACCACAAGACCTGAAGCCGCTGGCGCTGTGGGTGAGCCAGGCGCTAAAGCCCTACCTCGAGGCCACCCCCAAGGAGGTGGGCTGGCAACTGCTGGAAGACCTGCGGCAGGTTTGATACCGCTTTCGCTTTAATCCTTCACCGTAGGACGTAGTCGTAGGTGAAGGATTAAAGCCGACCGAAGGGAGTAGAAAAGCATTTCGGTAGTATCGTTTAAGCTTGTCAAAGTGAACGATACTACCGAAATGCGTATGAGCTGGCTAGCGATACAGCCGGGCCTCGAGCGCTTTTTTCACCTGGGGCCACTCGTCGTCGATAATCGAGTACACCGCGGTGTTGCGGATGGTGCCGTTGGGGTAAATCTGATCCTTACGCAGGATGCCCTCAAAGGTAGCCCCTAGCTTCTCGATGGCCTTGCAGCTACGGGTGTTGCGCGCGTCGGCCCGAAACTGCACCCGGATGGCCTTCAGATCCTCGAAAGCCCTGCACAAAAGCAGGTACTTGCTCTCGGGGTTGGCATAGCCGCCCTGAAAAGGGGTAAAAATCCAGGTGGTGGTCTCTAAACCGCGGTACTCCGGGTTGACCCGCACATAACCGGTGCGTCCGGCCACCTGGCCGCTGGCCTTGTCGACGATGGCCCAGTTAACCCGATCTCTGGCTGCAAGTAAGGTGCGGATGTAGTTTTGCATGGCTTCCAGGGAGGGCTCCCTGGGTGCGTTGCTCAGGTACTGTACCATCTCGGCGTCGAAGTGCTCGAGCAAAGCCGGTGCGTGCTCCAGGCCCAAAGGCTCCAGCCGGATATAACGACCCTCCAGGGTTGGGCTATCGTGCCACATATAACCCAAAGCTAACACTTTTTTGCTCTAAACTTTGCACTAAATGATTCGAGTCGGCATCCTAACCATTTCCGACCGGGGGGCTCGAGGCGAAATTGAAGATCGCACCTACGCCGTTTTGCGCGAGAGCCTGACCCCGGGGCCCTACGAGATTGCTAATTACGAGATTATTCCCGATGAACCCGCCCAGATTAAGCGTGTTCTGCGGCTTTGGGCCGACCGCGACGGCCTCGATGTGATTCTGACTGTGGGTAGCATCCGCCTGAGCAACCGCGACCACGTGCCCGAAGCCACCCGCGAGATGCTGGAGAAGGAAGCACCCGGAATAGCAGAACTTATTCGCATCGAAACCTATAAGAAAAACCCTTTGGCGGCCCTGTCCCGTGGCGTTGCAGGGGTGCGGGGCAAGACCCTTATTGTCAACCTGCCAGGCGGGCCGCAGGGCAGCAAGGACTCCATCGAGGTGCTTTTACCACTTATCCCCGAGGCCGTGCAACGTATCTCGGGGCGTCCTGTGGCTCAGTTGGCCGACGATTTTTCCTTCGACTAAGGCCTGCTCCCATGCATACCTGGTGCAGCGGTTTTTTGCTGGGCTGGGTGGATGAGTCCGTACCGTGTGCAATACCTATGCGTGACGGAACCGACCACTGGCCCTGTCCTGGCAAAGCTGGGATAGAAGCCTTTGCCAAAGAGGACGCGAAACGCCGTAACGCCATCTGGTTTGGAAATGGGCACCGAATAGCACAAAAGATGATAACCTTTGCCTTGGTCGCTTATGCATTTTGAAGAAATGCTTATTTTGCTGGTACATAAAGGTGCTTCGGATATTCATCTTCACGCTGGTATGCCGGTGCTGGCCCGCATCGGAGACGAACTCAAAACTGTTAGTCAGAGTGTCATCACCCCCGAGTTTACGGCCAGTCTGGTCGAGAAGCTCTGTACCCCTCAACAAAAAGCCCGCCTACGCGCCTATCGCCAGGTGGATGTGGCCTATAGCCTGCCGGGCCTGACCCGCTTGCGGGTGAACCTGTTCTATCAGCGGGGTTCTATCAGCGCTGTACTGCACACCCTGAGCAGCGAGGATACCGACCTCAGCAAGGTTAATCTGCGCCCGGAGCACCTCGAGTTCTTCCGCGATCAGCGGCGGGGTCTGGTGCTGGTGACGGGGCCGATAGGTGCTGGAAAATCTACCACCTTGGCCAAACTGGTAGATGAGATTAACACCCACCACACCCGCATTATTGTCACAGTAGAAGATCCCATCGAGTACCTGCACCGCCCCAAGCGCTCGGCGGTCATCCAGCGCGAAATTGGCTCCGATGCGATCTCCTACGAGAAGGCCTTGCTGGCTGCCATGCGCCAGAATGCCGATGTGATCGTGATTGGTGAAATCCGGGACTCCGCTACCGCCGCGGCGGTGCTCAATGCGGTGTATACCGGCCATCTGGTGCTCTCGACTTTTGTCTCCAGCGATAGTGTCGGGGTGCTGAACCGGATGCTCGAGCTTTTCAGCCAGGTTGAGCGCAACATTAACCGGGTGCTGCTGGCCGAAAGCCTTTTGGGTATCATCCACCAGCGCCTGGTGCCCGCCACCAACGGCCAGCGGGTTCCCATTACCGAGGTCATCACTATGACCCCCCGCATTCGCGAGGCCCTCAAGCAGCCCGGCCAGACCGATCGCCTGCGCGAGGTGCTGCGCGAACAGGGCCTCGAGGGCTACCAGAGCTTCGATCAAAACCTGCTGGCGCTGTACTACCAGGGCCTGGTGGACTACCAGACTGCCCGCCTGCACGCCCAGAATCCCACCCAGTTTGAACTGGCTGTCCTGCGGCAGTCGAGCGGTCAGGGTTCGGATGAGCTTGCTTAATAGACCGCTTGCGGTAAAGAGCCGCGGGTGAAGCCCCGCACTAATTTCTTTGGCGATTCTGGCACAACAGGATAAAGTACAGACATGACGCCGCATATCTCCGCTCCACCGGGTGCTATTGCTGAAGCCATCCTGCTCCCCGGCGACCCTCTGCGGGCCAAGCACATTGCCGAGAACTTTCTGGAAAACCCGGTGCTGTACAACCAGGTTCGCAACATGTTTGGCTACACCGGCACCTACAAAGGCAAACGGGTAAGCGTGCAGGGCACCGGGATGGGGATCCCCTCGGCCAGCATCTATATTCACGAATTGGTTCAGTTTTATGGCTGCAAGACCCTGATTCGGGTAGGCACCGCTGGGGCCATTACCGAACGCCTGAAGCTGCGCGATCTGGTTATTGCCCAGGCCGCCTGCACCGACTCCTCTATCAACAACCTGCGCTTTGGCGGCCAGAACTATGCGCCCATCGCCACCTTCGACCTGATGCGCCGGGCCTACGAGCAGGCCCAGTCCAGGGGCATGCCGGTGCACGTGGGCAACGTGCTTTCCACCGACACCTTCTACCACGACCAGCCCGACCCCTATCAGCTATGGGCCCAGTTTGGGGTGCTGGCGGTTGAGATGGAGGCTGCGGGACTCTACACGCTGGCGGCCAAGTTTGGGGTGCAGGCCTTGTGTATCGTTACCATCAGCGACCACCTGATTACCCGCGAGAAGACCACCCCCCAGGAGCGGCAGGAGACCTTCAATCAGATGGTCGAGGTCGCGCTCGAGACCATCTGAGTAGCGTCTGGCCTGCGGCTCTGTATAATCAAACCCTATGACTGGGTTTTTATACATACAGAAGTGGAGGTGCTTGTGGCTGAGGTGATTGAGCCGCTTACCAGCCTTAAAGGTCGCGACTTCCTTTCCAACCTCGACCTGTCGCCTGCCGAGTACCGCGCGGTGCTGGATACCGCCCACGCCATGAAGCGGGGGGCTTACAGGGGGCTGCGGCCCCTCGAGGGCCAGACCCTGGCGATGATCTTCGAAAAGCCCTCCCTGCGCACCCGCACCACCTTCGAAGTAGCCATGAACCAGCTCGGCGGGCACGCAGTTAACCTCACCAACGCCGAGATTGGCCTGGGCACCCGCGAGCCGGTGCGTGACATCGCCCTGAACCTCGAGCGCTGGGTGGAGGGCATTATGGCCCGGGTTTACCTGCACTCGACCCTCGAGGAGCTGGCCCGCTACTCTTCCAAGCCGGTCATCAACGGCCTTTCCGACCTGCTGCACCCGGTGCAACTGCTGGCCGACTACCAGACCATCGAGGAGACCTTCCCCGATACCAGGGGCATCAAGGTGGCCTATATTGGCGATGGCAACAACATGGCCAACGCCCATATCCAGTGTGCGGTGCTCTCCGGGGTCAAGCTCACCATCGCCACCCCGCGCGGCTACGAGCCCAACGCCATCATCTACATGGAAGCCCTTAAGCTGGGGGCCGATATCACCCTGACCCACGACCCCCTCGAGGCCGCTAAAGGGGCCCAGGTGCTCTATACCGACGTCTGGGTCTCGATGGGCCAGGAGGCCGAGGCCAGCCAGCGGCGCAAAATCAAAGACTTCACCGGTTTTCAGGTAACCCCGGCCATGCTGGACTTGATTGACCCCGACGGCATTTTTTTACACTGCCTGCCGGCCCACTACGGCGAGGAGGTGGTCGAGGAGGCCACCCTGCACAAAAAGTCCAGGGTCTTCGACCAGGCCGAGAACCGGCTGCACGCGCAAAAAGCCCTTCTCTACCATTTGTTAAGCTAGGGGTATGGGGCAGAGCGAGCACATACGCAAGCAGGTGGGCCGGCCACAGGTAAAGTCGCCTCTGGCCCAGGTGTTTCTTCTTCGACAGATGCTCTTAGAGCTGGGCCTGGAACCAAGGCATGCGCACACACACGTTCGAAAGTCTGTTGGCCGCCCTGGGACAAGACGGGGTTGGGTGGAGCCATGAGTAAGCCCAAGGTGTTCATTGACGGCGAGGCGGGCACCACCGGCCTGCAAATCCGGGCCCGCTTGCAGCACAGAAACGATATCGAGATCATTTCGATTGACCCGGCTAAGCGCAAGGATGAGCTCGAGCGCAAGCGCCTGCTGAACATGGCAGACGTAGCCATCCTCTGCCTGCACGACGACCTGGCCAAAGGGGCGGTGGCGATGCTGGAGAACCCCGAGACCCGCATCCTGGACGCCAGCTCGGCCCACCGGGTGGCCGAGGGCTGGGTGTACGGCTTCCCGGAGCTCACCCCGGCCCAGCCCGAAGCGATTCGCCGGGCGCGCCTGGTTTCCAACCCCGGCTGCTACCCCACCGGGGTGATCGCCCTCCTGCGGCCCCTAATAGAGGCCGGGCTTTTGCCGGCGGACTTTGCGGCCTCGGTTAACGCCATCTCGGGCTACTCGGGTGGGGGGCGGCAGCTCATAGACGCCATGGAAGGCCGGGGGGAGCACCGCCTGGCCGGGGACTACCGGGCCTATGGCCTCGAGCTTACCCACAAGCACATCCCCGAGATGACCGTCTACTCGGGCCTGCGGCACCCCCCCATCTTCACCCCGGCGGTGGGGCGCTTCCGCCAGGGGATGCTGGACTTCATCCCGGTACACCTGTGGGCCCTGCCGCAAAAGGTTACCGCTGCCGAACTGCACGAAGCCCTCGCGGAGCGCTACCAGGGGCAGCGCTTCGTGCGGGTAATGCCCCTGGAGACCTACGGCCAGCACCACCCGGTGCTCGACCCCCAGGCCCTGAACGGCACCAACCTGCTCGAGCTCTTCGTCTACGAAAACCCCGCGCGCGAGCAGGCCCTGTTGGTAGCGCGTTTCGACAACCTGGGCAAGGGGGCTTCGGGCGCGGCAGTGCAGAACCTCGACATCATGCTGGGCCTGGAAGGGCCTTACACCTACGAGTACTTTGGCGACTGATGTGGGGTTACGCAGATGCAGCTGGTGAAGATCTACCTCGACTACCTGTGCCCTTTTGCCTGGCGGGGCCTCGAGCTGGCCTACGTGGTGGCCCCCCAACTGGCGCTGGAGTTGGAAATCAGGCACTACAGCCTGGAGCAGGGCAACCACCCCGAAAACGCAGGCCGGCCGCGCCATACCCCGGCCTGGAAGCTGGCCGAGCAGCCGCTGGAAAGCTCCAGATCGCTCCGGGCTTTTCTGGCCTCGCACGCTGCAAGGCAGCAGGGGAAGGCGGCCCACCTGCGCTTTGCCCTCGAGCTCTTTCGCCTGCGCCACCAAGAACGGCGCAGACTGGACGACGAGACCCTGGTTGAAGCGGTGGGCCGGGCCGGGCTGGACTTGGAGCGCTTCATGGCCGACCTGGAAGAAGAGGAAAGCCGGCGGCTCGAGCTGGCCGCCGACCTCGAGGCCGCCGGTGAAATGGGGGTCTTTGGCACGCCTACCTTCGTGCTGCCCTCGGGCGATGCAGCCTATTTTCGCTTTACTCAGCTCACCACCGAGCCTGAGCTGGCCGTGCACCTGTGGGAGCTATTCACCGCTGTACTGGAAAACGGTGCCCATATCGAGACCATCCGCCGCCCACAGCGGGAGCGGGCCTCCAGGTGAGGGTTACTCAACTGGCTGTCCGTTCAGGGTCACGCTAAACTGGCCACAGCCGCTAAACTCAATCCGCAGCGTAGACTTCTCACCCGCTGGGCTGATGTAGACGAATTCCTTGGCCCCGCTGTCGAAGTTCATCAGGCGGCCCAGGGGGTTCTGGCAGACCGCGCGGTTCCAGTGCAGGGTGGGGTCGGTGTACCAGATCAGGTTGCGGGTATTGTTGTTGCGTGTCCAGGTGGCACTGCCGGGGTTGGCCTTATCTACCGTGAAGGTGCCGGCATCCCAGGGATTGCTGTTGCCGTCGTTGTCGGGGGCATAGGTCTTGCTGACATCAAAGACCAGCGAGCCGGTGTAGGTGTTGTTGAAGACGGTCTTGGTGACGGTATGGGTGTAGTTCTTGGTGATCTTGAAGAGGGTGGCATCTTGCTTGTCGATCGAGTAGCTACCATTCAGGGTGCGCTCGACTGAGCGGTTATCGCTACTGGCGCGCGACCTAAAGTTGTCGAAGGTGACGCCGTAGCCGCTATAGGGCTGGTTGTCGTTGGTGTCTTGCAGGCTGATGGCGCCGTTCAGGCTGTAGCTAGTACCGCCGGGGCCGGTGTAGCTGCAATCGTAGGTTGTCGTGGCGTTGGCGGGCACACCGTCATCGTCGGCGTCTACCAGTGGCGAGGGGGTGGTGCTGATGCTGCAGCTTCCACTGCCCATCGCGGGCAAGTACAACACGCCCACCGCCCGCAAAATCAGATTGATGCGGCGGGGTAGACCCCAGGCTTGGGCGCTGGCGTCCAGACTGTCTACGCTGCTTTGTGTGCTCAGTGCACCTGTGCTGGCATCTCCCAGCATGGCACCAGTGAGCTGCAGATCCCCCTGCGCTGCTTCAGCGAGGGCCTGGGCATCGGCCTGGGTAAGGGTGTTGGGGGTTTGCGGCTGGCTTCCACAAGCGGCGAGAAGGCCCAAGAGGGTGAGACCGGCGAGGTTACGTAAGATCGTACGCATGGTTTTTCCTCCTGTTTTGGAGGATACTTCTCGAAACTGAAGGGGACACAGGTGAATTCTTAACTCAAGCTGAAGGAAGTGTTCGGGCTGCCTTGAAATGTGGGATGATGGGGTACTCGAGATTCTAAAGTACCCCTAAGCTATGCTTTCAAGGTGATCCGATGGCGACCCAACCTAAAAAGAAAAAGAAAGGCGCTGCAAAGTACAGTTCCCAGCCCAAGCCCTCATCCATGCCCTGGGTGCTGGGTGGGGTAGCGGCGCTGGCGGTGTTGGTGGGAGGCTTTTTCTGGTGGCAGGGGCAGCAAGCGGCGGGTAGTTTTGAGGCCCTGATTGCCCAGGGCAAGGCGGGATTGCCGGCTCGAGTAATCACCAACCCCGACGCGGGGCGGGGCCATAGCAACATCGGGGTGTCGCTTGTGTATGCCACCGACCCGCCCACCTCGGGGGTGCACTGGCCCAACTGGACGGAGCCGGGGTTTTACACCCGCCCCGAGCCCAAAGAAAAGCTGGTACACGCCCTCGAGCACGGCAACATCGTCATCTACTACGACCAACCCCCAGCCGAGGCCCTGAGCCAGATTCGCGCCTGGCAGCGCCGCTTTACCGGGGCCTGGGATGGCCTGGTGGTGGTGCCCAAGCAAGGGCTGGGTCAGACCATCGAACTCACCGCCTGGAACAAGCTGCTGCGCCTGGAAACCTGGGATGCCGCGCTGGCCGCGGCCTTTATTGATGCCTACCGGGGCCGGGGGCCGGAGAACCCGGTGCGCTGAGTATGCCGCGGCCAACCATATTCTCCAGAACAACGCTGCTGGCGGCTTTGCTGGGTACGGCGCTGGCCCAGGGAGCGCTCGAGGCCCATCCCATGTCCATCGAGGCCCTGCGCCAGGGCAGTTATCCGGGCAGCGCCATCACCCTCGAGCAAACCCTGGCCCCCGGCGCCAACTACCGCCGCTATATTGCTTCATACCGTTCGGAGGGGCTGAAAATCTACGGCCTGCTCACCGTTCCCAACGGCACACGCCCCCGGGCGGGCTGGCCGGCCATCGTCTTCGTGCATGGCTATATTCCGCCGGCCCAGTACCGCACCACCGAGCGCTATGGGGCCTATGTGGATGCGCTGGCCCGGGCCGGCTATATCGTGTTCAAGATTGACCTGCGCGGGCACGGCAACTCCGAGGGCACCGCCAGCGGGGCCTACTGGTCGCCGGACTACACCATTGATACCCTCAACGCCTTCGCCTCGCTGCGCCGGTTTCCTCAGGCCAACCCCGAGCGCATCGGCATCTGGGGCCACTCCATGGGGGGCTACCTGGCCTTGCGGGCCATGGTGGTGGAGCCTCGCATCCGGGTGGGGGTGATCTGGGCGGGGGTGGTGGGCACCTACGAAGACCTGCTCTACCGCTGGCGGCGCAGCCCCCCGGCCCAGCTTCCGCCGGGGGCCATGCGGCGGCGTGAGCTGTTTCTGGCCCGCTACGGCTCGCCCGAGAGCAACCCCGGTTTCTGGGCCTCCATCACCGCCCACAACTACCTCGAGCGGGTCGGGCCCATCCAGCTTCACCACGGCCTGGCCGATACGGTGGTTCCGGTGAGCTTTTCCCAGCGCCTGGCCCAGCGCCTGCGGGCCGCCGGACGGCCCTACGAGCTTTTTACCTATCCCGGCAACGACCACAACCTGAGCCAGAGCTTCGGCCTGGCCATGCGGCGTTCGGTGGCCTATTTCGACCGCTATCTGAAGCGCTGAGTGGGGCTTGATTCGCCCGGACACAAGCGAGCCCCCCTACGCGGCAGGACTGACGTTCTGCAAGACCCAATCCCCTTGAATCCGCTCTGGCCCGCCTCGAGCAAAAAGTGACTTTTGTCCTTACCCCACCCCAGGGGGGGGTGGGTATACTGGCGCTGTGGAGGTAACCATGACCCAACTCAAGATTGAAGGCATGAGCTGCAACAACTGCGTGCGCCACGTGACCGAAGCCCTCAAAAAGGTGCCGGGGGTCGAGCAGGTGGAGGTCTCGCTGCAGGAGGGCCGGGCCACCGTAACCGGGACGGCGCCGGTGGATAAGCTGATCGAGGCGGTGCAGGAAGAGGGCTACACCGCTCGGGTGGCCTGAGATGACCCACGAACACACCCTGCACCTCGACCCTAAGGTGCGGCAGGAGGCCCGCAACCGGCTGCTCTCGGCCAAGGGGCACCTCGAGGGCATTCTCAAGATGCTCGAGGGTGAGCCTTACTGCGTAGACGTGCTCAAGCAGATTAAGGCCGTGCAGGGGGCCCTCGACAAGGTGGGGGAGATGGTGCTCAGAAGCCACCTCGAGCACCACGTAGCCAGCGCCGCTGTGCGGGGCGATACCCAGAGGATGGTAGAGGAACTGATGGAGGTGCTCAAATACCGCTAACCAAGGAGCTACAAATTGGCGTTCAGGGCATGACCTGCGCGGCCTGTGTCAACCGGGTGGAGCGCGGGCTGAAGAAGGTCGAGGGGGTCGAGGCGGCCTTGGTCAACCTAGCCAACGAACGCGCCCGGGTGGTCTACGACCCCGAGAAGACCACCCCCCAGGCTTTGCTGGAAAAGGTACGGGAAGCGGGCTATACCCCGGAGGTGGCCGAGGTTGAACTGGGCATTACCGGCATGACCTGCGCGGCCTGCGTGAACCGGGTCGAGCGGGCCCTGAAGCAGTTGGACGGGGTGCTCGAGGCCCACGTTAACCTGGCGACCGAGCGGGCTTTGGTGAGATACCTTCCGGCCAGCACCGGGGTGGCCCAGTTCAAGCGGGCCATCCGCGTGGCGGGCTACGGCGTGCTCGAGCTGGGGAGGGGCCAGGAGCGCGCCGACCTCGAACGCGAGGCCCGCGCCCGCGAGTTAGCCAGCCTGCGCCGGGCGCTGCTGGTTGCGGCGGTGTTTGCCCTGCCCCTCTTCCTGATCGCCATGCTGCCCATGCTCTTCCCGCCCGTCGAGGCCTGGTTGATGAACACCTTTGGGCACGGGGTGATGAGCGGCCTGAACTGGGTTATGCTGGCCCTGGCCACCCCCATTCAGTTTGGCCCTGGCCTGCGCTTTTACCGCCACGGCTGGAAAGCCCTGCGCTCGGGCTCGCCCGACATGAACAGCCTGGTGATGATTGGCACCAGCGCGGCCTACTTTTACAGCCTGGGGGTGGTGCTTTTTCCGGGCCTCTTCCCCCCGCAGGCCCGCCACGTCTACTTCGAGGCGGCGGGGGTGGTTATCACCCTGATTTTGCTGGGCAAGTACCTCGAGGCCATCGCCAAGGGCCGCACCTCCGAGGCCATGCGGCGGCTGCTCTCGCTGCAGGCCAAAACCGCCCGCATCGTGCAGGATGGCCTCGAGCGGGAAATCCCGGTGGACGAGGTACTGGTGGGCGACCTGGTGCAGGTCAGGCCCGGCGAGAAGATACCGGTGGACGGGGTGGTGGTCGCGGGGCAGAGCTATGTGGATGAGGCCATGATTACCGGCGAGCCCCTCCCGGTCTACAAAACCGAGGGGGCCCTGGTGGTGGGGGGGACGCTCAACCAGAATGGAAGCCTCACCTTCCGGGCTACGGCGGTGGGCGAGGGCACCGTGCTGGCCCAGATTATCCGGCTGGTGGAGAACGCCCAGGCTTCCAAGCCGGCCATCCAGAACCTGGCCGACCGGGTGGTGGCGGTCTTCGTGCCCATCGTGCTGGCCATCGCCGCCCTTACAGCGGGGGTGTGGCTGGTATTGGGTGGCGACAATGCCCTTACCTATGCCCTGGTCAACACCGTGGCGGTGCTGATTATCGCCTGCCCCTGCGCCATGGGCCTGGCCACCCCGGTGAGCATCATGGTGGGTACCGGCAAGGCCGCCGAGCTGGGGGTGCTTTTCCGCAAGGGCGAGGCCCTGCAGACGCTGCAGGAGGCCCGCGTCATCGCGCTCGACAAGACCGGAACCCTCACCCAGGGCAGGCCCGAACTCACCGACCTCGAGGTGCTGGAAGGCTTCGACGAAGCCGAGGTGCTGCGCCTGGTGGCCTCGGTCGAGCAGAAGTCCGAACATCCCCTGGCCCGCGCCATCGTGCGCGCCGCCCAGTCCAGGGGCCTCGAGCTGGCCGAGCCGGAAGACTTCGAGGCCTTCCCCGGCTTTGGGGTGAGGGGCCGGGTGGGCCTCTACCGGGTGGAGGTGGGGGCCGATCGCTACATGGCTCAACTGGGCCTCGAGGTGCACACCCTGGCGGCGCTGGCCCAGAAGCTGGCCGAAGCCGGTAAAAGCCCCCTCTACGCGGCCATCAATGGAAAACTGGCCGCCATCCTGGCCGTGGCCGACCCCCTCAAGCCCGGCAGCGCGGAGGCGGTGGCCGCCCTGCACCGCCTGGGTCTGCGGGTGGCCATGATTACCGGCGACCATACCCGCACCGCCCAGGCCATCGCCCGGCAGCTTGGCCTCGACGAGGTGCTGGCCGAAGTTCTGCCCCACGGCAAGGCCGAAGCGGTGCGGACGTTGCAGGCCAAGGGCCACAAGGTGGCCTTCGTGGGCGATGGCATCAACGATGCGCCCGCGCTGGCCCAGGCCGATGTGGGTATCGCCATCGGCACCGGCACCGACGTAGCCATCGAGACTGCCGACGTAATTTTGATCTCGGGCGATTTGCGCGGCGTGCCCAATGCCCTGGCGCTCTCGAGGGCCACCCTCAGGAACATCCAGCTCAACCTGTTCTGGGCTTTTGCCTACAACGTGCTCCTGATTCCGGTGGCCGCCGGGGCCCTGTACCCTCTCACGGGCTGGCTCCTTTCGCCGGTGCTGGCCGGGGCGGCCATGGGCCTCTCCTCGCTGTTTGTGCTGTCCAACGCGCTGCGCCTGCGCGCTTTCAGGCCGCCCTTTGGGCCGGGTGAACAAACCACAATGGGAAAGCTGGTACGTGAGCTTTCGTAGGGAGGAAACTATGCAGAAAATGTTGGGAATGCTCTTGGCAATGCTCCTGGGATGGAGCCTGGCCCAGACCGACCACGCCGGGCACGGCGGTATGACCATGCAGGCCATGGCCGAGCTGCAAAAGCTCCAGGGGCGTGACTTCGACATCGCCTATATGTCCATGATGATTGACCACCACAAGGGTGCGGTGGAGATGGCCCAGGCCATCCTGAAGGTTTCCAAAGACGCCCGCATCCGCAAAGCCGCTCAGGAAATTATCGCGGTGCAGAACAAGGAAATTACCCAACTTACCGGCTGGCTTAGAAGCTGGTACGGCGTAGCCCCCAGCCAGCGCTACATGGCGATGATGCGCGCGGACATGCAGGCCATGATGGACACCGCCCTGATGGGTATGATGCCGGGGCACGGCAGCTCCCCCGACCGGGCTTTTTTGGAGGGCATGATTCCCCACCACCAGGATGCCGTGGAGATGTCCAGGCTGTGCTTGCAAAAGGCGGCCAGGGCCGAACTCAAACGCTTCTGCCAGGGCGTCATTACCGTCCAGAGCCGCGAGATTGAGCAGTACCGGCAGTGGTTGAAAAACCTGCCGTAACCCGAGAGCTTTTCTTCAACTATACCGGGCCTATAAAGCTAGGCTCGGTACTTCACTTTGGGTTGAACCAGAGGATTTTATGCGCATTCCGGCAGTATCGTTCCCTTTATGAACGCCTAAACGACACTGCCGGAATGTACTCTTACTCCCTTCGGTCGGCTCGAACTCTTCACCCTCGATTACAGCCAAAGATGAAGGGTTCAAGCGGAACCGGTAAAAGCCTGCTCTGTCCAAAGGATTCTTACCCTTTGATGCAAATAAGCGGCTCGAGCCTCGCCACCTTGCGCGAGAGGCCGGCGGCGTGGGCAGCGTCTACCACCGCCGAGACGTCCTTGTAGGCGCCGGGGGCTTCCTCGGCCACCCCGCGGGGCGAGGGGCTGCGCACGATGATGCCCCGCTGGGCCAGCTCGCGGACGACCTCCTTCCCGTGCCACTGCTTGAGGGCCTGGTGGCGGCTCAGGGCCCGTCCGGCCCCGTGGCAGGACGAGCTGAGCGACCGGGCCTCGCCCTCCTGGGTACCCACCAGGATGTACGAAGCGGTGCCCATGGTTCCGCCAATCAGCACCGGCTGCCCGACGGCCCGGTAGGCCTCGGGGAGGGCCGGGTGGCCGGGGCCAAGGGCCCGCGTGGCCCCTTTGCGGTGCACGTACAACCGCTCCGGCTTGCCGTGAATGAGGTGCGTCTCGAGCTTGGCGGTGTTGTGGGAGACATCGTAAATCAGGCGCAGGTCGGCCTGGGGTAGCAGGTAGGCGAAGGCCTCGCGGGCCAGGTGGGTCAGAATCTGCCGGTTGGCCAGGGCGCAGTTGATGGCGGCCCGCATGGCCCCCAGGTAGGCCTGACCCTCCTCGGACTGGATGGGGGCGCAGGCCAGCTCGAGGTCGCGCAGCTCGAGGCCGTACTTATGGGCGGCCTCGATCATCCGCTTGCTGTAGTCGGTGGCCACCTGGTGGCCCAGCCCCCTCGAGCCGCTGTGAATGCTCACCAGCACATCGCCCACCGCCACCCCAAAGACCTGGGCCACCGCGGGGTCGTACACCTCGGTTACCTGCTGCACCTCGAGGTAGTGATTGCCGGAGCCCAGGGTGCCCATCTCGTCGGCCTGCCGCCGCTTGGCCTGCTCGGAGACCCGTTCGGACTGGGCCCCCTCCATGCGGCCATGTTCCTCGATGTATTCCAGATCCTCGGGCCTTCCGTAGCCCTTTGCTACGGCCCAGGCGGCCCCACCTTGCAGCATCTCGTCGAGCTCGGCGGCCTCGAGGTGAATTTTGCCCACGCTGCCGACCCCCGCCGGCACGTGGCGGAAGAGCCCCTGGGCCAGATTTTCCTTGATGGGCTCGATGTCTGCAACGGTCAGGCCAGTGTGCAGCGTCCGCACCCCGCAGGAGATGTCGAAGCCCACCCCACCCGCCGAGACCACGCCGTCCTCTTCGCGGAAAGCCGCCACCCCCCCAATGGGAAAGCCATAGCCCCAGTGGGCGTCGGGCATGGCATAGGCGGCCTGCACGATGCCGGGCAGGCCGGCCACGTTGGCGATCTGCTCCAGCACCTTGTTGTCCATCTCGCGCAGCAGGGCTTCGCTGGCATACAGGATGCCGGGAACCCGCATGGGGGGGGTGGCCTCGAGCCACCACTCAAACTCGGATTTTTGAACCAGGCGGGATATATCCATAGGGGCCTCCTTCAAACGTCTACCACACACTGCACCACCCATTCGCCCGTGGGGTTTTGCCGAACCTCGAGCTCGCAGTAGGTAGCCCCCTTGACCTCCACGGCGGGCTGGTGCCGCGCGGGGTCCACCGGCTCCCCCCAGGCCAGGGCGTGCAGACTCAGGGCGCCCCCCAGGTCAGGCGGGCTTATGTGCACCTCGAACTGGCTGAAAAGCATCCGCCGGATCGCCATCTCGTAGACCAGTTGATTGAGAAAGTCCACCAGCAAGAGTGAGGCCCGGGGGGCTTCGCACTCGATCTCGATGGGCTGGGCAGGCCGTACCAGGGCGGGGTTGGTCACAACAGCGGTGAGGGCCAGGCCCGCCTGTTCAAAGGCTTCATCCAGGGTCGGGCCGATGCCCCGCACCCCAATATCGGCCTGGTGGTAAAAGTGCTCCCAGCGCCCCTGTGCTCTGGTCATACCACCCCCTTAGCCAAGGGGTAACGCATGACTGTTACCAGGTCATTACCAAAAACCAGTCCGCCAGGCCAGGCGCTGGGGGATTGCTAGGTTTTTCCCGAGAGCCGCTCTAGGTTGCCAGGTGGGTTTGCAGGAAGACCTCGAGCGCCTCCTCGAGCATCTCGTACACCGCTTCAAAATCCTGGGGCCCGCCGTAGTAAGGGTCGGGTACCTCGCCCCCGCCGTTCAAGTCCAAAAGCAGCCGGGCCTTGCCCCGGTGGGCGGGAAACATGCGCTCGAGGGTGCGCAGGTTTTCCCTGTCCATCACAAAGATGTGGTCGAAGTAGCGCAGGTCTTCGGCGCGAATCTGGCGGGCCACATGGGGAAAATGGGCGTTGTACTTGCTCAGCACGGCCTGGGTGCGGGGGTCGGCGGGCTCGCCCGCGTGCCAGCCGCCCGTACCGCAGGAGTCCACCTCGAACTGCCCCTCCAGCCCCCGCTCGCGCAGCTTGCGCCGGAAGATGCCCTCGGCCATGGGGCTGCGGCAGATGTTGCCCATGCAAACAAACAGCACGCGGGTCATAGCTTTACAATCAGGCCTTCGTTGGGCCGCAGCTCGAGCACCCCTTCCACCTTTCCGTAGCGATCCAGATGGGTCGAAAGCAAAATTTCCCCGCCGGGTGTCGAAAGGGTTTTGGGCTCCTGGGTAAAGTTCAACGCCACCAGCACCTCACCCCCGCGCAGGTAGGCGAACACCCCCGCGGGGGCCTTATAGGTCTGGTAGGCCCCGTGCAGGAGGGCCGGCGTTTCCCTGCGTACTACCAGCAGGGTGCGCACCAGGGTCAGCATCGAGAAGGGGTCGGCGTCCTGGGCTTCCACGTTGCGCTCGGGGTAGTCCGGGTTGATGGGGAGCCAGGGCTCGCGGGTGCTGAAGCCGGCATAGGCGTGGGGGGTCCACTGCATGGGGGTGCGCTCGGGGTCGCGGCCGGGGTCGAGGCCGTGTTCGCCGGAGGCCCCGCGCTGGCGCAGGGCCGCGGGGTCCTGCACTTTTTCGGGGGGAATCTGCCCGTCCACCATGCCAATCTCGTCGCCGTAGTACCAGGTGGGCGAGCCTCGCAGGGTAAAGAGCAGCATGGCCGCGACCCGCGCCTGCTCGTGCCCAATGCGGGTGGCCAGGCGGTGCTGGTCGTGGTTGCCCAGCACCCAGTTGGGGGTGGCAAACGGGGGCAGGCTGGCCTCGTACTCCTCCACGATGCTGCGGATGTTCTCGGCCGTCCAGTTGTTCAGGCCCCTGAAAATCAGGTGGAAGTTGAAGGGCAGGTGGCAGCCGGGCCGCTCCGGGGTGCCGTAGTAGGGTATAAGCTGTTCGTAGGGCAGGTAAATTTCCCCCACCATCACCCGGTCGCCCGGATACTCGTCCAGCACGGCGCGCATCTCCTGCACGATCTCGCGGGTCTCGGGCTGGTCTTCCTGGTAGATGTGGATATGGCGGAAGCGGTCGATGTCGCCGGGCTTGTACTGGGGGTTGTCGGGCTCGTCGCGGAACAGGGCATCCTCCACCAGCAGCCAGATCACGTCAATGCGGAAGCCATCCACCCCCTTGTCCAGCCAGAAGCGCATTACCTCGTACATGGCCTGGCGTACCTCGGGGTTGCGCCAGTTGAGGTCGGGCTGCTCGGGCAGGAACTGGTGCAGGTAGTACTGGCCGGTTTTTTCGTCCAGCGTCCAGGAGGGGCCGCCGAAGTAGGCCTGCCAGTTGTTGGGGGGGCCTCCGTCCGGGGCGGGGTCGCGCCAGACATACCAGTCGCGTTTGGGGTTGTCGCGGCTGCTCCTGGACTCCAAAAACCAGGGGTGCTGGTCGGAGGTGTGGTTGGGCACAAAGTCGATGAGCACCTTGAGGCCCAGTCGGTGGGCTTCGGCCAGGAGTTCATCAAAGTCTTTGAGCGTGCCGAAGATGGGGTCTACATCGCAGTAGTCGGCCACGTCGTAGCCGAAGTCCTTCATGGGCGACTTGTAAAAGGGCGAGAGCCAGATGCCGTCGAAGCCCAGGTCGCGGATGTAGGGGAGGCGCTTACGGATGCCCGGCAGGTCGCCAATTCCGTCGCCGTTGGAATCCTGAAAGCTGCGGGGGTAAATCTGATAGATGCTTGCGGTTTTCCACCATTCCATAACGCGCTCCTTTATACCGGGTGCTGGGTCAGCCATAGCCGGGCATAGGGCCCCAGATAGGCCGGGGCCGGGGCCTGGGTGATCTGGTCGAAGGGCTGCACGATGCCTTCCTGCCAGAGGGCCTCGAAGGGGAAGGGCTGATCCTGCTCGCTGAAGTTATACACCTGCACCAGCCGGCCCTGGGGGTGTTCGCGCCTGAGCAGAAGCAGGTGGGGGTTGGGCTGCCAGAGGGCCTGGGTGGGGAAGGCTGCGTGCATCTGAGGGGTGCGGGCTCGAGCCTGCAAGAGCCCTTTGATGCCGTGGAAAATCCGGTGCTCCACGGTGCCTTCCTGGTGGCGCTTCTGGGCTTTGGCCCAGTCCATTCTGGGCCGGTGCAGCCAGCGGTTGTCGTCCTGGTGGGCGGGCTCCTGGGCGTAGCCGTAGTCGTTGAGCATCCCCAGTTCGTCGCCCATGTAGATGAGCGGGATGCCCTCCCCATAGCCGATAAAGACCGCGTGAGCCAGCAGAATGCGCTCGACGGCCAGGTTGATCAGGCGGGGATTCCCGGACTCGAGCGCGGCCTCCAGCCCGGCCAGGCTGGCCGCACTGCCCGAGGTGCGCCGGTCGCCGGTGGCGGGGTTCTCCTGGAAGTGCAGGCCTCGAGCAAACGAGCCCGGAAACTCGCCCTTGTAGAAGTCCGATAAAAAACGCCGGTGGGCCGGGCCGCTCAGGCCCACTGCGGCGGCGTCGGTGTCGGAGATGGCCCAGCCGATGTCGTCGTGGCAGCGCAGGTAGGTGGCCCAGGCGGTGCTGGGGGGCTTTTGCGGAAAGCGCCGGAGGGCCTGGGTGAAAAGCCGGGTGTCGCGGCTGGCCAGGCTGCTCCAGATCTGCACCATCAGGGTGTTGTGGTAGGCCAGCTCGCTCACCTTGCCGTAGTGCTTCCCGCTGCCCAGGTAGGCGATCAGGTCTTCCGGGGCCACGATGGCCTCGGCCTTGAAGGCCACCGCCGGGGCGGCCATGCGCACCGCGGCCCGCAGGGCCTGGGTGAGGGCGTGCACCTCGGGCTGGTTCTGGCAGTGGGTGCCCAGGCGCTTCCAGGTAAAGGCGATGGCGTCGAGCCGGAAGACCTCCACCCCTTTGTTGGCGAGCCACAGAATCAGGTCGAGGTACTCCAGAAACACCTCGGGGTTGCTCCAGTTCACGTCCCACTGCCAGCGGTTGAAGGTCGTCCAGACCCAGCCCTTCAGCTCCTCGTCCCAGGTGAAGTTGCCGGGGGCGAAGTCGGGGAAGACCTCGGGCAGGGTGCGCTCGAAAGCGTCGGGGAGGGTGCGGTCGGGGTAGATGTAGAAGTAATTGCGGTACCTGGGGTCGCCACGCCGGGCGGCCTGGGCCCAGGGGTGCTCGCGGGCCACGTGGTTGAGCACCAGATCCAGGCAAAGGCTGATGCCTTCGTGGCGGAGCTGGGTGCAGAGGGCCTCGAGGTCGTCCATGCTGCCCAGGTCGGGGCGTACCTGCCGGTAGTCGGCCACCGCGTAGCCGCCGTCGTTCTCGCCCTCGCGCGGAAGCAGCAAAGGCATCAGGTGCAGGTAGCGGATGCCCAGCTCCTTCAGGTAGCCGATGTGCTGTCCAACACCCTTTAGCGTGCCCGCGAACCGGTCGGCGTAGGCGATGTAGCCGTGCATATGGGGTTGCTGAAACCAGTCCGGGGTGTGGATGCGCTCGAGATCCAAAGCCAGCAGTTCGGGAGAGCGCTCGGCCAGGTTCCGCCCAATCACCCGTGCCGCTCGCTCGGCCACAGCGGGGGCCTGGGGGTAGACCGCTTGCAAACCGGCCATCAGGTCGGGGAGGTGGCGGCGTACCCGGGCCTGCAGATCGGCGGCCTGGTAGGCACCCAGTGTGCCCATCTGGCCGGTAATGCCTTCAAAAAAAAGGGCCTCGTCCATGCGCCCTGTATTCTACGCAATCTTTGGGCAGGCCTGCCCCAACCGGTTTGGCCCTGGTGCGGCTTAATCTTGTAACGCTCCAGAAGCCCATTTGTGAGTTCGGTTAGGGCTTTCTGAGCCCGTTGAGCTGCCGACCTTAAGCTGTGGTTAATCCAGAAAAGTAACGGTCAAAAATCCTTGTACGTTGGTGGCTAAGGGTTGTTCATAGCTCGAGCAAGGCACAGGAGGAAGACCGATGCGACAAATCAAGAAGCTTTTTCTGCTGGGCGGCCTGGGCCTGCTGCTGGGGGCTTGTGGGGGGGAGTATACCGACAACCCCACCCCCGATAGTTCCAACGGCCCCTTCCTGGCCGAGCCCCTTACCCAGCACCCCACCAACCAGCCCCTTACGCTGCTTAGCCGGTACCTGGTGGTAAGCGAAGACAATGGGCGTTTGCGGGCCAGCTACGGCGGGCTGCGCTACTGGCCACGCCAGGCCGACAAAAACCGCAACCCCAACAACCCCAGCCAGCCCTCGGGGCCGCGCTTTACCCAGTATGCCGGTTGGGACATCCTGGACACGCCCGGCTCGAGCGCCTCGCGGGCCGACTGGCTGCGCCTGAGCCTGACCCGCCCCGCCACGGTGGTGGTGGCCTGGGAAAACTCGGCGCTGTGGCTGGCAGGCTGGCAGAAAGGGGAGACCACCACCGCCGATGGCAAGAAGTTCAACACCTACACCCGCACCTTCCGGGCCGGTGAGATCACCCTGGGCTCCCCTGAGGGCAAGGGTGAGTACTGGGTGCTGCTGGCCGAAGGCAACGGGCAGCCCTCAGCGGAACCGGCCCTGCCCAGCGGCATCACCGAACGCCCCGTGCCCAACACCACCTGCCCTTCCTGGCTCGACAACCTCTGGCAGGCCAGGGGGCCGGATGGGCGCAACTACCCGAGCTGGCACCCCCAGATTGACCCGGTCTACTGGTGCTACTACCGCCACGACCACAACGCCGACCCCGGCCTGATTGG
The DNA here is from genome assembly GCF_026004075.1 of Meiothermus sp. Classification (NCBI taxonomy): domain Bacteria; kingdom Thermotogati; phylum Deinococcota; class Deinococci; order Thermales; family Thermaceae; genus Meiothermus; species Meiothermus sp. Next base: position 191,589 of record NZ_BPIK01000001.1, read on the forward strand.
CTACCAGGCCCCCTTCCTCTACACCGCGCAGTACACCAACAACCAGCCCGAGCGGGCCGAGGGGTTCAAGGGCTTCGCCATCCGCGACGGCGAAATTGGCTGGTACATCAACATCCACTCCGAGACCAGCACCGACCAGCGGGTCTGCGCCCGCTTCCACACCGTGGTGGTGGTGGCTACCCGCTGGCGTACCGGCGAGAAGCTGGCTGAGCTCAACTACAAGGGCGATTTTGGGGCCTCGAGGCAGAACCAGGGCGACAACCCCTTCTTCGCCAACACCTGCACCGACCCCCGCACCGGCCAGCAGGTCACCCAGGAGCAGATCGGCCAGCAACTGCAAAGCAGCACCCGGGCCTCCAAGCGCATCCGCATCGCCGCCAACAACTCGGGCTACGAGCAGTGGGATGGGGGCCTGGTCAAGGCTTTAGGCATGGAGTTTAGCGGCCCCGGTATGGGCATTGACATCCAGAACCCGGCCACCGCCTGCAACGCGCTCCACTGCACCGACCTGGTCACCAATAACTCCTCCAGCACCCGCCGCACGCTGCAAATCATGAACCTGCGGCTGCGCTACAAGCCCGAACTCGACCCCGACGGCGACGGCTACTTCGAGACCAACCTGTACGGCGATGGGCCTTACATCGCCGGCGACCGCAACTCGGGGACTGGCCCACTCAAGCAGTACATCAAACCTGGAACCGACCTGCGCCTGGACGGCTTCTTCACCACCGAGGACGCCTGGCGTGGGCTGTATGTGCGAAACGGCAGCATCCAGGATGTCGAACTCGAGGGCGCGCTGGGCACGGTGAACTAAAAATGCCCATCACCAACCGGCGAGGCACCGCCTCGCCGGTGGCTTTTGGGGGCGTGCTGTTATACGCATTTCGGCAGTATCGTTCACTTTGACAAGCCTAAACGATACTACCGAAATGCTTTTCTACTCCCTTCGGTCGGCTTGAATCCTTCACCTCTGACTGCGTCCAACGCTGAAGGATTCAAGCGGAAATGGTATTACGGCATATTCCACTGGATGGTGATGCTGCGCTGGGACTGGCTGTTGCACCCGTTGCTGGTGCAGGCGATGCCGTAGATGTAGAAAAAGGGCTTCTTTTCCATCGGATCTACACTGCGGTCGGTTACGGCAAAAGTGGCGGTCTGGGTGTTGGCGCTGCTTCGCACGGCGTTTTGTTCTACGGGGGTGACCTCGAGGCCCCCTGTGTTGCTCTGGTATCTCAAAAAAACCCGCGTCAGGGGGTGCATCTCTAAAAATCCGTATGCCAGAATAAGGCATGAAAGAGTGGAAAACGAAAGCACGCCAAGCCTTTGAGCGGTACATGGAAGACCTGGAACTAAGCCTGGAAGCGGGGAGTGGACTGGCGGAGATCGAACGGGCCATGCTGCGACATAACCCGGAACTCCTCAGGACGCTGATGCAAGGCCTGGTGGAAGAGACCCAGGCGCCTTCCCCCCCTGGAGCTACCGAAGGGGTGGAGGAGGGTGGGACAACGCACCAGCCAGGTACGCGGTAGCTGGGGGTTTATCCAGGTCAGGGTACATCGGCTGCGGGACGAGGCGGGACGGGAACACAGCTACCGGCTGGATGGGAGCCTGGACGGCAGTGGGTATACCCCCTGGGTGCTGGAGCGGCTGCTGGAGCTGGCTGGCCGACTGCCGTATGAGGAGGCAGCGGAGCTGGGCCGCGCCTTCGGCCTGGAGGTGAGCGCAGCGGGGCTGGCCCGGCTGCATGCGACCTACGGCAAAGCGTTAGAGGAGACGCTCTGTGCCAGCCTGCAGGAGCGGGCCTGGGCGGCTTTGGCCGAGGGGGAGGGACGGGTGATGGTGCTGGAGGTGGATGGGGTGCGGGTAGCGGGACAACCCCATCCCAGCACCCATCGCTGTGAAGGTATCGAGGTCAAAACCGCCCTGGTTTATCCGCAGCGGGCTCCTGGTGCGCGCACCCGTATGGCGGGGGTGATGAAGCCCGAGCAACTGCTGCCCCAGCTCTCGGGGCTGCTGCGGGCGGCGGGGGTACAGAGACAGGATGAAGTGATTGGGGTCTCAGATGGGGCGGTCTGGATCGAACAGCTCTACCAAACCCTGGGCATCCCCCAGGTGATAGACGTGTTCCATGCCAGTCAGTATCTCGAACAGGTCATGCTGGAGCTGGGCTGGTCGGAGGAGGAACGGGCGGAGGAACGTAGGCGCTGGCTGAGGGGGGAGGTGGCGGGTGGGGAGTGGCTAGGCACCTACTGCCCACCCCCTACCGCTCCTGAGCGGCAGAGCTGGTCGGAAGAGGCCCGCAGCGCAATCCAGTACCTGGAGCAAAGGGCCGATCGGATGGACTACCCGGCCTATAAAGCCCGGGGCTGGCCCATCGGTTCAGGCCAGGTGGAGGGGATGAACAAGCATGTTATCGGTGCCCGCATGAAACGCTCGGGGATGCAGTGGAGTCGCCCTGGGGCTTCGCGCACAGCAGCCCACCGCGCCCAGCTATGTAGTTCCCATCCGCTGGTGGCCTTCGAGGCCCTGAGGTGGAGGGCTTTCCCTGTACGGAATTGCTGAGATGCACCCCGCGTCAGGTTGCTGGTGTTGAAGGTCACCCGCACCGTGAGGGTGGCGGTGCCGCCCCGGGGCAGGGTGAAGGGGTCGGCGGCCAGGCTAAAGCTTTCGCCGGGGGTGGGGGGTGGGGGTGTGCTGGGGGGTCGGAAGACGCTCTGGCCGCCACAGGCCAGCAGGAGCGGGGTGAGCAGCAGGGCCAGGTACGCGGGGCGCATAATTGGCAGTCTAGGGAGCAGGCCTCGAGGGAAGTCTTAGGGCCGGCTAATGGAATCTTTATGTAACACCAGGCCGGGCTTTTAAGGCCATAGAATAGGCCCATCATGGGCAAACAAATCGCAGTGTTTTTTCTGCTGTGCCTGGGTTGGACGGCCCTTGCCCAAAGCGCCAGGCCTTTCGCGGGGGCCAGCCTGGTATTTCAGTGGGTGGAAGGAACCTCTCTCACCAGCCTGATGCTACAGGCCGGCAGCTACAACCTGGGGGGTGGTCTTGGGGCGCGGGCCAGTGTGGGCATCGGGCTGAGTCCCAGCTTCCTCGAGCTCGGCGCCGACCTGCTCTTTCCCTTTGGAACGGGACGCCTGCTGCCGTATGGGGGCCTGGGGGGCAACTGGGTGGGCCTGGGGGCGCTGAACTTTTTTGGTATTCGGGGTCTGGCTGGGGTTAGCTACAGCACCGCCAGCGATACGGGCCTGTTTGCCGAGGCCGTGCCAACCCTTTACCTGGCCAGCGATGCTACGGGCATTTACGGTACAGCCTTCGGTATCCAGCTCCGCTTTGGGGTGAACTACCTTTTCTGAAGTAAGCTGCCCTGAACGCCAGTGTTGTGGAAACCACACCCCGGCCCGAGGCAGGAGGCGTAGGCTATAGCTACATGGACACCCGCAAAGCCCTTTTGCAGAGCGCCCGTAAAGCGTTTGCAGAGCGAGGATATGCCGCTACCAGCCTGGAAGACCTGGCCCGTACCCTGGGCCTGACCAAGGCCGCGGTGTACCACCATTTCGCTTCCAAGCGTGAGCTGCTGGAGGCTTTGTTGCAGGAGGGCTTTGCCGAGACCCAGCGGGCCATTGCCCAGCCAGGCACGCTGCACCAGCGCCTGATGGCCCTGGCCCTGGCCTACCAGGGGCAGGTGGAGCCCCTTACCGCCCTGATGACCGCCTACTCGAGCCGCCGGGGCGGCGACCTCGAGGCGGTCAAGCTGGCCCGCGAGGCCATGCAGCGTGGCCTCGAGCAACTGGCCGGGCTGCTGGAGCAGGTTGCGCCGGGGCATGGCCGGGCCCTGGCGGTGATCTTTGCCTCGATTGTGCACGGGGCCTACATGACCGCCCAGCACATGCCCGGCTACTCGGCCGAGGCGCTTTTGCAGGAAGGGGTGGCCCTGTTTGTGCGGGGCTTACCGGATAAGGCCGGAGAGGCCACCTAACGGGCGGCAGGGGTATCTGCCAGAATAGAGGCATGGCCCGGGTGCTGCTTATCGAAGACGACCCTGGGGTGCGCGAGGCGTTGCGCCTGGGTTTAGAACTCGAGGGCCACACGGTGCTCGAGGCGGCCAACGGCGCCGAAGGGCTGCGCAGGCTGGCTGAGAACCCCGAGCTGGTGGTGCTGGATGTGCTGCTGCCCGGCGGCGATGGGTTTGGGGTGCTGCGCGAGATACGCCGGCAAAGCGCGGTGCCGGTGCTGATGCTCACTGCGCTGGATGAGGTGGAGTGGCGGGTCAAGGGCCTGCGGGAGGGGGCCGACGACTACCTGGTGAAGCCCTACGCCCTCTCGGAGTTACTGGCCCGCATCGAAGCCCTTCTGCGCCGCAGCAAGCGCTCAGAGGAGGTGCTTTCCTACGCCGACGTGGTGTTGTATCCAGGCAAGATGGAGGCCCGGCGGAGCGGGCGGCTGCTCGAGCTATCCCCCAAAGCCCTGCAACTCCTGCAGTGTTTCCTGGAACACGCCGAGCACGTCCTGCCCAAAGAGGCCCTGATGCAACGGGTCTGGGGCCAGGAGGTGGAGCCCAACACCCTCGAGGTGCACCTCTCGGCCCTGCGCCGGGAACTTGGCGAACCCATGCTGCTGCACACCCTGCGGGGGCACGGCTACATTCTTAAGCGGCCATGACCCTCCGCCTGCGTCTTCTGCTGTGGTTGTTGCTGGCCCTGGTGCTGCTGTTGTTTCCGCTGGGAGCCCTGACGGTACAGCAGGCCCAGCGCACCGTGCAGGAGGCCCTCGAGCGGGCGGTGCTGGCCCGGCTGGGTTTTCTGGTCAGCCAGGGGGCAGTGCGTGTTCAGGATCTGGCCCAGGTAGTGCAGGAGTTTGGCGGGGTGGGCTTTATCCTGGGCCCCCAAGGCCGCACGACCTTTACCGACCTGGGCGATTACCAGCTCCCCGAGGGCCTCGAGCAGGCCCTGCGAGCGGGGCAGGGTTTTCGGCAGGTGCGGGACAACTGGCTGTGGGTGGCGCTGCCCGGCGAGGAGGGGGGCCTGGGCCTGGGCACGCCCCTGGAGGAGGTGGCGGCCCTGCCCCAGCGGCTGTTGCAGCTTTATCTGGGGCTGGGGGGGGTGCTGGCCCTGCTGGCCTTTGGCGTGGGGGCCTGGGGCCTGACCCGCTCGCTCCGGCCCCTGGAGACCCTTTCGCGCGAGCTGGCCCGCCGCAATGCCGAAAACCTCGAGCCCCTCCCGCCCCCGGGGCTGCCCGAGGTGCGGCCGGCAGTAAGGGCCATGAACGCCCTGATGGGTGAGCTCGAGGCCGCTTTGCACCGCTCGAGGGTGCAGGAGCAGGCCGCGCGGCGCTTTGCCTATGGGGCCTCCCACGAACTGCGCAACCCCCTGACGGCCCTCAAAGGGTATCTGGAAGTCTTGCAGCGCCGGCCCGGCGAGCTCCGGGCCACCGAGGGGGCGCTGCGCGAGGCGGCCCGGATGGAGTCGCTGCTGCAAGGCCTGCTGACGCTGGCCCGCCTCGAGGGCCAGGGACGGGTGCGGGGCCAGCCGCTGAACCTGAAAGCCTTCCTCGAACAGCACGGGCTTAGGGTGGAGGGCGACGGCTGGGTGGAGGCCGACCCCGATCTGCTGGCGCTTATTGTAGAGAACCTTGTGCAGAACGCCACCAAACACGGCGGGGGCGTGGAGAAGGTGGAGCTCGAGCCCGCTCAAGAGGGCGTTTGGCTGTGGGTAGACGATAGGGGTTCCGGCTTTCAGCCTGAAGTCTTGCCCAGGGCCTTTGAAGCCTTTGTTAAAAACGACCAGAGCGACGGGGTGGGCCTGGGCTTGGCTCTGGTAGCGGCTGTGGCCCAGGTGATGGGGGGTAAAACCCATGCCGAGAACCGCCCGGAAGGTGGGGCACGGGTGGGAGTTTGGCTTCCCACAGCAAAAATCCGTCAGCCCTGAAGCGGTCATACGCATTTCGGCAGTATTGTTCACTTTTGAAAGCCTAAACGATACTGCCGAAATGCTTTTCTACTCCCTTCGGTCGGCTTGAATCCTTCACCTCTGACTATGCTCAAGGGTGAAGGATTCAAGCGGAAACGGTATCACGCAAACACTCTGTTCAAAACTCGGAGGCGCTAAAATGGCGACGGATGAGACAAGTGTACGACTACGTCATCGTAGGAGCCGGGGCAGCGGGGTGTGTGCTGGCCAACCGCCTCTCGGCCCGGCCCGATCGCACGGTGCTGGTGCTCGAGGCCGGTGAGCCCATGCAGGGGCTGTACTGCAAGGCCCCGGCGGCCTTCCCCAAGCTGTTCAAGGGGCCCTACGACTGGGCTTTTTTTACCGAGCCCCAGGCCGAGCTGGAGGGGCGCAGCCTGTACTGGCCGCGGGGCAAGGGGCTGGGGGGGAGCAGCGGGATCAACGCCATGATCGTCATTCGTGGCAACCCCCGCGACTACGACGACTGGCAGCAGCCCGGCTGGTCGTTTGCCGAGGTGCTGCCCTACTTCAAGAAGCTCGAGACCCACCCCCTGGGCCCCTCCCCCTACCACGGCGACCAAGGCCCCCTGCACGTGGAGGTGCGCAGGTACACCAACCCCCTGACCGAGGCCTTCCTCGAGGCCGCCCAGCAATGGGGCCTGAAGCGCAACGACGACTTCAACGGCCCCGAGCAGGAAGGGGTGGGCCTGTTCCATGTCAACCAGAAAAACGGGGCCCGGCACAGCGCCGCCGCGGCCTATCTGACCCCGGCCCTGCCGCGCCCCAACCTGGACGCCCAGACCGGGGCCCGGGCCCACCGCATCTTGTTTGAAGGGGCTACAGCGGTGGGGGTGGAGTACCGCCACCAGGGCCAGCGCTGGCAGGTGCGGGCCCGCCGGGCGGTGATCGTCTCGAGCGGGGCGGTGCAGTCCCCCCAGCTCCTGATGCTCTCAGGCATCGGCCCTGCCGACCACCTCAAAGCCCTTGGCCTCGAGGTGCGGCAAGACCTGCCGGTGGGACAGAACCTGTGGGATCACCTGGCCCTGCCGGTCATCTGGCACAGCACCCAGCCGGTGAGCCTGGACAAAGCCGAGAACCTCGCCAACATCCTGCGCTACCTGCTGGCCCAGCGCGGCCCGTTCGTAAGCAACATCGCCGAGGCGGGGGCCTTTTTGCGCACCCAGCCCCAGGCCCCTGCACCCGACCTGCAGTTTCATTTTGGGCCGGCTTTTTTCAGCAACCACGGCTTCGACCGCGAGGAAGGCTACTTTTTCACCATCGGCCCCACCCTGGTGGCCCCCCAGAGCCGGGGCTTTATTGCCCTCAGGAGCGCCGACCCGGAGGCCGCGCCCCTCATCCAGCCGCGTTACCTGAGCGAGCCAGAGGATCTCGAGGTTTTGCAGGCCGGGGTGGCGATTGCCCGCGAAATCGCCGCGCAAAAAGCCTTCGACCCCTACCGGGGCCAGCCCCACGCCCGGCAGGCCGGGGAGATCCGGGCTTACATCCGCCGCCATGCCCAGACCCTCTACCACCCCGCCGGAACCTGCAGCATGGGGCAGGTGGTGGACGCCAACCTGAAGGTTTACGGCACCGAGAACCTGTATGTGGTGGACGCCTCGGTGATGCCGGGGGTGGTGCGGGGCAACACCCACATCCCTACCCTGATGCTGGCCGAGAAGGCCGCCGATGGGTTGCTGAGCCTCTAGTAGGGCAGCGCGACCCGAGCGGCTGGTCGCCGAATCAAGGCGCAGGGCTCCGAGCAAACCGCTAGGAGTTCAGGCGCTTTTCGCCCAGGTTGCCTGGCATATACAAAGCCGCCCGCATCGGCTAGACTACTAGGGTTGCCCGCCGCCGCGCGAGCCTTCCCCGGAGACACAATGGAACTCAGAAACATCGCAATTATTGCGCACGTAGACCATGGTAAGACCACCCTGGTAGACGCGATGCTCAAGCAGGCCAAAGCCCTCTCACGCCACGACGAAGGGGGCGAGCGCATTATGGACTCCAACGATCTGGAGCGCGAGCGCGGCATTACCATTCTAGCCAAGAACACCGCAGTGGAATGGGGGGGCGTAAAAATCAACATCGTGGACACCCCCGGCCACGCCGACTTTGGCGGCGAGGTGGAGCGCGCGCTTTCGATGGTGGATGGGGTGCTGCTCCTGGTGGACGCCGCCGAGGGCCCCATGCCCCAGACCCGCTTCGTGCTCAAGAAGGCCATCGAGGCCGGCCTCAAGCCCATCGTGGTGATCAACAAAGTGGACAAGAAGGACGCCCGGCCCGACGAGGTCTTGAACGAGACCTTCGACCTGATGGCCGAGCTGGGGGCCTCCGAAGAACAGCTCGACTTCCCCTACCTCTACGCCATTGGCCGCGAGGGCGCGGCCTGGCTGGGCGACCAGCCCAAGCCCGACCTGACCGACCTTTTCGAGACCATCCTCAAGCACATCCCGGCCCCCCAGGTGGCCCAGGGCCCCTTCCAGCTTCGTGTGGCCAACCTCGACTACTCCAACTTCCTGGGCAAGATTGCCCTAGGCAAGGTGCACCGCGGCACGGTGCGTAAAAACCAGTTCGTGACCATCGTGGGCGAACACGGCAACCGCGACCTTAAGGTGGTGGCGGTGTTTACCCACCGGGGCCTGGAGCGCCTCGAGGTGGACGAGGCCACCCCCGGCGATATCGTGGCCATTGCCGGGATGGAAGGCGTCGAGATTGGCGATACCATAGCGGCCCGCGAAGCCCCCGAGGCCCTGCCCCGCCTGGCGGTGGACGAGCCCACGGTGAGCATCACCGTGACCCCCAACACCTCGCCTTTTGCCGGACGGGAGGGCAAGTACGTGACCAGCCGCCAGATCCGCGAGCGGCTTTTGAAGGAGCTCGAGACCAACGTGGCCCTGCGGGTCATCGAGGTCACGCCCGATACCTTCGAGCTGCACGGGCGCGGTGAGCTGCACCTGTCGGTGCTGCTCGAGACCATGCGGCGCGAGGGCTTCGAGTTCTCGGTGGGCCAGCCCAGCGTGCTGTTCAAGGAGCTCGAGGGCCAGATTCAAGAGCCCTACGAGTACCTGGTGGTGGACGTGCCCGAGGCCAAATTCGGCCCGGTGATGGAGGCCCTGGGCAGCCGCAAGGCCCAGATGGTGCACATGGAGCAGGAATCGGGCCGTATCCGGGCCGAGTTCACCGTGCCCGCCCGTGCCCTGTTCGGCTTCCGCACCATGTTCCTCACCCTTACCGCGGGCGAGGGCGTAATGAGCCACAACTTCCACGCCTACGGGCCGCACGTGGGCAGCCTGGAGACCCGTACCACCGGCAGCGCGGTGGCGATGGAGGCGGGTGTGGCCTATGCCTATAGCCTGTACCGCTTGCAGGAGCGGGTCAATTTTTTCATCGAGCCCGGCACCGAGGTGTACGTGGGCATGATTGTGGGCGAGCACGTGCGCGACAACGACCTGAACGTGAACGTCAACATCAACAAAAAGCTCACCAACGTGCGGGCCGCCGGCTCCGACGAGAACATCCGGCTCATCCCCCCGCGCAAGTTTTCGCTGGAAGAGGCGCTGGAATTCCTGGCCCCGGACGAGCTTCTGGAAGTAACCCCCCAGAGCCTGCGCCTGCGCAAGCGGGTGCTCGACCCCAGCCAGCGCAAGCGGGCCGAGACAGCTTAATCTCGTGCTCCACAGCCATTTTGGGGGATGAATAATCCACCCACCCGCTGGGCTGGGCGGCCTTTTTCAAGCGGGTCAGGTCGTCGCAGTGGATGCTTACGACAACCTAGACCTTCCGACGCGCGGGCTCCTCTGCGTAAAGGGGCGGCGCGGCTGGGGAAGCGCCGGTCAATGGCCCCTGCCTACCAGGCCTGATGCGAGGCTGACAGAGGGAGCCTAGATTTGCGGAGGTATGAAACCTTCCCTGCCCGTGCTTGGTTTAGCCCTGCCCATAGAACGCCTGCCCGAGTTTCGCCCCTGGCTTCTGGAGCATGGGGGACGCGACCTCGAGCTACAGGATGCGGTGCGCCCGGAGGTGCTGGACGGCGACTGGCAGCCCCTGGTGGCCCAAGCCCGGCAGGCCCTGGACGGCTACACCGGACGAATGGGGATTCACGGCCCCTACGACGGCCTCTGGATGGCCTCCTTCGACCCCTTTGTGCGGCGGATGATCGCCGAGCGCTACCGGCGGGCCCTGGAGTTTGCCGCCGACCTGGGGGCCAGCCATATGGTCATTCACAGCCCTTTTCTATTCTTCGGCCACCCCCAGATGGCCCATACGCCCGGTAACGGCCTCGAGCGCGAGATCGAGTGGGTGCACGACACCCTCCAGACCGTGCTGCCGCTGGCCCGCAACCTGGGGTTGGTGCTGGTCATCGAGAACATCCGCGATACCAACCCGCAGCCCCTGCGCACCCTGGTGCAGTCGTTTGGCTCCGAGCACGTGCGCATGAGCCTGGACGTGGGCCATGCCCACCTGATGCAGCAGCTCGGGGGCCCCGCACCCGACCAGTGGGTCAAAGAAGCTGGCCCGCTGCTGGCCCACCTGCACCTGCAGGACAACGACGGCCTGCTGGATCGCCACTGGAGCCCCGGCCAGGGCGGGGTCAACTGGCGGGCCCTGTTTGCGGCCCTCCAGACCCTTCAGGGCCACCCCCGCCTCATCCTGGAGGTGCGGCACGAGCAACTGCCCGTGGCCGCTCAATGGCTGGTAGCCCAGGGGCTGGCCTGCTAAGCCGCATGGTCAGCAGATTGTAAGCCCGCGGCTGATGTTTTTTTGAAATTGCTGGCGGATTCTTTTGGGTGCGGTCATGATTAATGCCAAAAACTCCGAGCGAAACCTGCAAAATTCCATCCCAACGCGCCGGATAGGGCGGCTGGGCGAGGGCCTCGAGGTGGCCCTGCTGCTGCTTCCAGCCCTGCTTCTGCTGCTGGTATTCACCGTCTGGCCCACCCTCAACGCCTTCTGGCTCTCCTTTCACCGCGAGAACCTTCTGGGCACCGAGCGGGACTGGGTGGGCCTGGCCAACTACGCCGAGATGCTGCGCGACCCGGCTTTCTGGCGCGCGGTGGGGGCCACCTTCCTGTTTGCGGCCATCGTGGTTCCGGTACAGCTTTTGCTGGGGCTGCTGGCGGCGCTGATGGTGGCGCGGCCCTTTCCCGGCGTGGCGCTGTTTCGCACCCTGTTTTTCCTTACCACGGCGGTGCCGACCGCGGTAGCGGCGGTGGCCTGGGGCTGGTATCTGCACCCCATCGGGGGGACCGTCAACCGCTGGCTGGAGGCGGTGGGCCTGCCGGCCCAGCCCTGGCTAACCAGCCCTGAGCTGGCCCTGCCCACCCTGGCGATTGTCACCGCCTGGGCCGGGGTGGGCTTTACCGCCATCCTCTTGACCGCGGGGCTCCAGCAGATCCCCGAAGACCTCTACGAGGCGGCCCGGATTGATGGGGCCGGAGCCTGGAGGCAGTTCTGGCACATCACCCTTCCCATGCTCTCGCCCACCCTGTTTCTGGTGGCCCTGCTGACGGTGCTCACCAGCCTGACCGCCTTCGGCCAGATCCACCTGCTGACCCGCGGCGGCCCCATGGAGAGCACCACGGTCTGGATTTACCGCATCTACCAGGACGCTTTCTTCAACTTCCGCTTTAGCTATGCGGCGGCGCAGTCGGTGGCGCTGTTTCTGGTTCTGCTTTTGCTGGCCGCGCTGCAGTTCCGCGGCCTGGGCCGGAGGGTGCACTATGAGTAGCCTGCCCCGCTGGTTGGCCCGCCCGTTGTTTTACCTGCTCCTGGGGGTCTACGCCTGGCTTTTGGTGTTGCCGCTCTTGAGCCTGGTCTCGGCCAGTTTTCGTACCGAATCCGACCTCTTCACCCCGGGCCTGCTGCCCCCCCAGCCCACCCTCGAGGCCTACCGGGAAGCCCTGGCCAAACACCCCATCCTGCGCTACCTGCTCAACAGCCTGGGGGTCTCGCTGGCCATCACTTTAGGGGTGCTGCTGACCTCAGCCACCCTGGGGTATGCCCTGGCCCGGGTTCGCTTTGCCGGGCAGAGCCTCTTGTTCGGCTTTGTGGTGGGGCTCCTGCTCATCCCCGACGAGGTGACCTTCCTGCCGCGCTACCTGCTGGTACAGGAGCTGGGCTGGATCAATAGCTACTGGGCGCTGATTGTGCCTTTTCTGGCCTCGCCGCTGGGCATCTTCCTGATGCGGCAGTTCATCAAAAGCCTGCCCCAGGATCTCTTCGATGCCGCGCGGATCGACGGGGCCGGCCACCTGCGGACGCTCTGGTACGTGGCCCTGCCCCTGGCCGCCCCGGCCCTGGGGGCCCTGGGGGCGCTGAGCTTTCTGGGGGCCTGGAACATGTACCTCTGGCCGCTGGTGGTGATCAACCAGAACGAGATGAAAACCGTGCAGATCGCCATCGCTCAGGTGCAGAGCGTGGAGGTCTCGAGCTGGAACGTGGTGGCGGCGGCAGCGGTGCTGGTGCTGCTGCCCACTTTGCTGGCCTTTCTGCTGGCCCAGCGGGCCTTTATCCGGGGCATCGCGCTGGGTGGGCTAAAGGGATAACGCTAGGAGGCAGATATGCTCAGACTTTGGTTGATTCTGGCAGGCATCGCACTGGGGGGGCTGGGGCTGGCCCAGCAGCGCATCACCATCGACTTCTGGCACTCCATGGGCGGGGTGCTGGGCGAGGCCACCGAGGCCCTGGTCAAGGACTTTAACGCCGCGCAGAACCGGGTCACGGTGCGCAGCCAGTTCGTGGGCTCCTACGACGACGGCCTCAACAAGCTGCGGGCCGCTTTGCAGGCTGGGGGACAGGGCCGCCCCAACGTGATCCAGGTCTACGATATCGGGGCCCGGTTCATGGCCGACTCGGGCGCGGTGTTGCCCCTCGAAGACCTGGCCCGCGCCAACAACTTCGACCTCTCCCAGTTTGTCAGCCAGCCCCGTAACTACTACACCGTGGACGGGAAGCTGTATGGACTGGCCTTCAACAGCTCCAACCCCATCCTCTACTTCAACGCCCAGGCCCTGGAGCAGGCCGGCATCCCCTACCGCAACACCTGGAGCCTGGCCGACCTCGAGGCCGCCGCGCGCAAGCTGACCATCAAAGATGCCTCTGGCAAGACCACCCGCTACGGCCTCTCCATCCCCATAGATAGCTGGTTTATGGAGCAGTTCAGCTACAACTCCGGCCAGTACTTCTGCAACAACGAGAACGGCCGCAAAGCCCGGGCCACCGAGGTGACCTTTAACAACCCGGCGGCGGTGGCCTTCCTGGACACCTGGGCCCGCCTGGTACGGGAGGGGGTGGCGGCCAACACCGGGCGCAACTGGGCCGATAGCCAGAGCCTGTTCGCCCAGGGCAACGCGGCCATTGCGGTGTACTCCACAGCCTCGCTTACCGGGGTGCTGCGCCAGGTGGGCAACCGTTTCCCGGTGCGCACCGCTTTCTACCCCTACCTGCGCGAGCGCAACGGCACGGCCATCGGCGGGGCGGCGGTCTACCTGATCCGTGGTTTCAGCGACGAGCAGAACGCGGCCTCGTGGGAGTTCATCCGCTTCTTGCTGCGCCCCGAGACCCAGGCCAAATGGATTATCGGCACCGGCTACTTCCCGGTGGTCAAAGGGGTGACCGAGCTGCCCAGCGTGCGCCAGGCCTATGTGCGCCAGCCCAACTACACCACTGCGGTACGGCAGCTCGAGACCTCCAAGGTCAACACCTCTTCGGCAGGCTGCTTGATGGGTGGATTCACCGAGATCCGCCAGATTGTACAGTCGGCCATCGAGGAGGCCCTGCGGGGCAAGCCGGCCCAGCAGGCCCTCGACGAGGCCAAGCAGCGGGCCGATCAGGTACTCGCCCGCTACAACGCCAGCGTCCGGCAGTAATTGAGCTCGCCGACCATGCCCACCCGTGCTACGGGTGGGTTTTTTGCGTGCTGGCCTCGGGTGTCTGAGAGAACATCCTTTACCAGGGCGGTGGCCTATCCACAGCGGTTGAACCGCGCGAGGGCGGCCCGTCCTTCGGGCGTTCCGCCGGGAACCTCTGCCCCCGCCAGCGAAAGCATGTAGTAGCCCGCCGCGTTCCCGGCCTCTACCACCACGTAGTAGGTTCCGCCCCGGAGCCGCTCACGTAGTTCGGGGCCTTGGCGGGCCACCAGGCCGTGGCCCCGGTAGTCGCGCCAGCCGCCTGCAAACACTTTGGCCCCCATACCCCCCGGAATGGCGAAAGGTGGGCGCTCGTTGCCCTCGAGGCCCGGCCCCACCAGCCACATCCGGGGTTGAAAGGCCGGTGGGCAGGCCGCCCCCACAAAAAGCCCCAGGTCGAGCACGAAGCCTGCGGCCAGCTCGAGCACATAAAAGCCCAACTGGCCCGCGTTCACCTGGCTCGTGACCACTTTCGAGACGGTGGGTTCCAGAATCCGGTAGGCCTGCTCGAGGCTGGGGGAGCCGGGGTTCCAGAAGGGTTGGTGGGCGAATCCTACCGAGGCAAGCAGGATTACCAGGCCCGTAAACTGCTTTTTCATACATCTGAGTGTGGGCCAAGAAAGTTCTAACGAGTGTGCCGGGGGAGCATATACGCCTTGAGCTTTGAGCCCAGAGCCTTTAGCCTGTGGCAGATATGCAGTCGGATACCACTGCACGCCTTCTGATTACCTGCCCCGACCGGCCCGGCATTGTGGCGGCGGTCTCGAATTTTCTCTTCAACCACGGGGCCAACATCACCGCGCTCGACCAGCACTCCACCGACCCCGAGGGGGGGCTCTTCTTCATGCGGCTGGAGTTCCAGACCCCGCACCTCGATGTATCGCGGGAAATCCTCGAGAAAGCCTTTGCTGAGCGGGTGGCGGCCCGCTTCGAGATGAACTGGCGCATCGCCTACGCCGCCGACCTCAAGAAAGTAGCCATCCTGGTCTCCAAATACGACCACGCCCTGCTGGAGCTCCTCTGGCGGCACAGCAACCGGGAACTGCCCTGTACCATCACCCAGGTCATCTCCAACCACCCCGACCTGCGGCCCGAGGTGGAGCGCTTTGGCATTCCCTACCACCACGTGCCGGTGGAGAAAGACCGCAAAGAAGAGGCCGAGGCGCAGATCCTGCACCTGCTGGGGGATACCGACCTGGTGGTGCTGGCCCGCTACATGCAGATTCTCACCCCGCAGTTTGTGGCCCGCTACCCCCACCGCATCATCAACATCCACCACTCCTTCCTGCCGGCTTTTGTGGGGGCCAATCCCTACAAACAGGCCTATACGCGGGGCGTGAAGATCATCGGGGCCACCGCCCACTACGTGACCGAAGAACTGGATCAGGGCCCCATCATCGAGCAGGACGTGGCCCGGGTCTCGCACCGGCACGACGTGGCCGACCTGGTGCGGCTGGGGCGTGACCTCGAGCGCAACGTGCTGGCTCGAGCGGTGCAGTGGCACCTGGAAGACCGCATCATCGTGTACGGCAACAAGACGGTGGTGTTTTCATAATTACCCTTCATGCCGTCTTCACCGAGTTTCGCTACACTATAGCCAGGAGGTTTTTGAGATGTACATGAGAAATTCTTCCATTCTCCTGGGTCTGTTGCTGATGGTAGGCGGGGGGGTGCTGTGGTTCAACCTGAGCAAGAGCCAGAGCTCCCTGCCAGCCTCGAGCGAGCCGCAGGTGCAGGCCCAGGCGCAGTCTTTCGACCAGAACCGCGCTTTTCTGGAAAATGAACGCAATACCATTGACATCGTCCAGCGCACCGGTGATGGGGTGGTGTTCGTGGCGGTGCGGGCCACCCCCAGGGTGAGCAACGATTTCGGCTTCTTTGCGCCCTTCCTGCAGCCCCAGCCCCAGGAGGGTACGGGTTCGGGCTTCGTGCTCGACCAGGACGGGCTGATTCTCACCAACTACCACGTGATCGAAGGAGCCGACCAGATCACCGTGCGCTTCCACAACGATCCCAAGAGCTACCCGGCGCGGGTGATAGGCCGGGCCGAGCCCCTGGACATGGCCCTGATCCGGGTGCAGGCCCCGCGCGATAAGCTGAAGCCCATGCGCCTCGCCGACTCCGACCAGGTGCGGGTAGGGCAGAAGGCCATTGCCATGGGCAACCCCTTTGGCCTCGAGTTCACCGTGACCGAGGGCATCGTCTCGGCCATAAGGCGCAACCCCAACGACGGCAGCGGCGGCGGTAAAGGGGCCTTCGTGCCCACGGTCATTCAGACCGACGCGGCCATCAACCCCGGCAACTCGGGGGGGCCGCTGCTCAACTCCCGCGGCGAGGTGATCGGGATCAACACCTTCATCTACAGCTCGGCGGGGGCCTTTGGGGCCGCGCAGTCGGCGGGCATTGGCTTCGCCATCCCCATCAACCTGGCCAAGCAGTACCTGAACGACCTCAAAGCCGGCAAGGACATTACCGCCGAAGAGATCGTGCGCTCCCGGCCCCGCCTGGGCGTGACCCTCTCGCTGCTCTCGATGGCCGAGTACCCCGAAAACATCCGCCGCCAGAACCGCCTGCCCGATACCGGCCTGATGATCCAGCAGGTGGAGCGGGGCAGCCCTGCCGAGCGGGCCGGGCTGCGAGCCGCCACCCGTACCGTGCAGCTTCAGCTTCGCACCGGCCAGGTGATTGAGCTGGGGGTGAACGGCGACATCCTGCTCGAGGCCGATGGCAACCCCATCAACAACATCAACGACCTGCGCGCGGTACTGCTTTCCAAAAAGCCAGGCGAAGCGGTAACCCTTAAGATCTGGCGCGACGGACAGACCCGCGAGGTGCGGGTGGTGCCACAGGTGATTCGCTAACCCCAGCCGTGCTTCCAGCCCTCCCGCGCGCGGGAGGGTTTTTTCTTTGCTTCATCTTGATTGCCTATACTGGGCCCAATGTTGCGCTTCCTGGCGGTTGTTTTGCTGGTATGTTCGCTGGCCCTGGCCCAGTTCGATCCCACCCAGCGCTGGTTTACGGTGCGCACCGAGCACTTCGACATCCACTACCACAGCGGCCTCGAGCGCGTGGCTACCGAGGCCGCCATCTACGCCGAAAAAGCCTATGCGTTGCTGGTAGAAGACTTCGAACCGCCACCGGGACGCATCAGCATTGTGCTCTCGGACGTGGGGGATACCCTCAACGGCTTTGCCAGCCCTGCCAACAACGTGGTGGGCATTTTTACCGGGCAGTTCCGCAGCTCGGACTTTTTCAACCCCCGGCTTTCCTCCTGGTGGGAGACGGTCATTTTCCACGAGATTGTCCATATGTTCGACCTCTCCCAGGTGCGCGGCCCCCTTAAAGACCGTACCCGCATCTTCGGGCAACTACCGGCCCAGAGCGCCGTTAAGCCCTTTCCCTTTGTGGAGGGCGCGGTGCTGTATCTCAAACACAAAAAGCTGGGCGAGTCGCGCCTGAACGACGCCACCACCCGCATGATGCTGCGCCAGATGGTGCTTTCGGGCCGGTTTCCCAGCCTCGACGAGATTCGCCAGGCCTACAGCAAATCCACCTGGCCCTACCTGGGCTTTCTGGTCTACAACTACAGCGCCTGGCTGGTGCAGTACCTCGAGGTGCGCTTTGGCTCCGATGCCTACCGGCGCTTTACCGAGGCCAACGCCGGGATGCTGGCCTTCAAAGACTTCAACGAGCCCTTCCTGAAGGCCTTTGGGGTCTCGCTTGACCAGATTTACGCCGAGTTTGTGCGCTGGCTGCCCGGCCAGTTCGAGGGCGAGATTACCCGCATCCGCGCCGAGGGCCTGACCCCTGTGCAAAAGCTCAGCACCTTGGGGTTTTTTAGCGAGGGCCCGGCGGATTCGGCCAACGGCCTGGTGTATGCACACGCCTCGCCGCTACGCAGCGGCCTGCGTATCATCGTCAACGAGAACGAACGCGAGCTGCTGAACGGCCCCGCCCAGCATCCACAGTGGTCGCCCGACGGGCGCTACCTGCTCTTTACCACCAGCAGCGCGACCAGCCCTTACTTTGTGGCGAGCGACCTCTACCAGTACGACCGCCTCGAGGGCCGCGTCCAGCGCCTGACCCAGGGCGAACGGGTCTACTACGCCCGCTACGCACCCGACGGCAAGAGCATCTTTTTAGCCAAAAACACCCCCGACGGCTCCACCGAGCTGGCCCGCTATTTCATTGAGCTGGGCCGCATTCAGCCCCTGCGGCGCTTCCCCTACCAGGACGGGGTGATTCATTCGTTTGCAGTGGCCCCGGACGGCCACTCGCTGGTGCTTGCGCTGCTGCGGCGCGGCGGTTTTCAAGACCTCTACCGCTACACCCTGGAAACCGGGGCCCTTGCGCCCCTGACCCAGGACAGGAACGTGGATAGCGATCCGGTTTTCAGCCCCGATGGGCGCTACGTGATCTACAGCAGCGATGTGAACCGGGTCTACAACCTGTACGCCTACCGCCTCGAGGACGGGGCGGTCTTCCAGGTGACCAACCTGCTCACCGGAGCCTTCCAGCCCACTTTTTCATACAGCCAGCAGCAGATAATCTTCTCCGGCTACGACCAGACCGGTTACAACCTCTACCAGTTGCCCTACAACCCCAGCGCCTGGAAACGGGTGGAGCTACCGCGCGAACCCCTGCCCGCGTTCAAGCCCGCCGAGGCCGCCAACGGTGAGCCCTACAACCCCTTCCACTACCTGCGCCCGCTGTACTGGCTGCCCATCGCCGGGGTGGGGGTGGATGGGTTTGGCCTGGGGGTTTCGTTTGCGGCCTCCGACCCGGTGGGCCTCCATGCCTATGCGGTAGGGGCCGGTTTCGACAGCAGTTTGCGGGGGGTGTTCTACGACTTGGCCTACCAGTACACCGGGCTGGGCTTCCCGCTGGTGTTGCAGGCGGTGGGGGCAGGCCGGGACAGCGCCCAGGCGGTGGGTGCTTCGTTCTGGTCGCCGCAGGGCAGCCTGGGCCTGCAGTACCTGCGCTCGGACGTGCTCGAGCCCGCCCTCGACCCCAACCAGAACACGGTTACCCATGCCTTTTCGGTTCGCTTGAGCGGCGCCAGCACCACCGCCAGCGACCTGTTCCGCTCGAGGAGCAGCCTGAGCGCGGTGGGCACAGCCTTCGTGCGCGAGGGCAGCCCGGACTGGCGCTACCGTGTGCAGGGGGCGCTGGGCTTCCAGTTCCGCCTGCCGCTGGAGGCTTCGCACCTGATCGGGCTGCGGGTGGGAGGTGGCTTCACCACCTCGCCGCTGGCTTTGGATGGTTTCGACCTGGGAGCCTGGCCCCTGGTGGCCGGGGGCCAGCCGCTGCTGGCGGTGCGGGGTTTTGCGCCGGGCCAGCTTCGGGGGCAGCAGGCGCTGGTGGGCTCGCTCGAGTACCGCCTCCCCCCCTGGAGCCTCGAGCGCGGTCTGGGCAATTGGCCGCTCTTCTTCGACGACCTGAGCCTCTCGGTATTCCTGGACGCAGGGGCCGCCGGTTCGCCGCTGAACCTGAGTCAGACGCGCTTTTCGCTGGGGGCCGAGCTGCGCCTGGGCCTGACGCTGTTTTATCTGGCGCCGGGCAGTAGCGTGGCCCTGGGCGGCGCGCAGGGCTTTGGGGAGCCGGGGCCGAGGTTTTATCTCAGTCTGGTGCTGCCAGGCTTGTAGGGGGCTGGGCTTTTCGCTTTGGGCTTTTGGCTATAGGCTATACCCGTGCCAGGAATCGCCATTATTGGAGCCCAGTGGGGTGACGAAGGAAAAGGCAAAGTAACCGATGCCCTCGCAGAAGACGCCGATTTTGTGGTGCGTTACCAGGGGGGGGCCAATGCGGGGCATACTGTGGTGGCCCAGGGCAAAACCTTCAAGCTGAACCTCCTGCCCACCGGGGTTATTCACCCCCAGGCCACCAACGTGCTGGGGGACGGGATGGTGATCGATGCCTACCGCTTTGCCGAGGAGATGCAGAACATCCGGGCCGAGGGCCTGAACCCCAGGGTGCTGGTCTCGGACAAGGCCCACCTGGTGCTACCTCATCACAAGGCGGTGGAAGCCCGCAACAACTTTGTGGGCACCACCAAACGCGGCATCGGGCCGGCCTACTCCGACCGGGCCCGGCGGGTGGGTATCCGCGCCGGGGATCTGCTCAACGAGGCGGTGCTCAAGGAGCGGGTCGAAACCCTGCTTACCGAGAAGCCCAACTCGACCCGTGAAGCGGGCTGGGATACCCCCGCAAAAGCCCTAGCCGACCTCTACCGGATGCGCGAGATCCTGGCCCCACACATCACCGACACCGGCCACCTGCTGCGGGAGGCCATCAAACAGGGCAAGAAAGTGCTGTTTGAGGGGGCCCAGGCCACCCTGCTCGACCTCAACTACGGCGACTACCCCTACGTGACCAGCTCGCACCCCACGGTGGGGGGAATTATTGTGGGCGCAGGCGTGAACCACAAGGCCATCAACAAGGTCTATGGGGTAGCCAAGGCCTACGCTACCCGGGTGGGCAACGGCCCTTTCCCCACCGAGCTTTTTGGCGAGGAGGACGAGTATTTACGGCAGAAAGGGGGCGAGTTTGGCGTGACCACCGGGCGGGCCCGGCGCACCGGCTGGCTCGACCTGGTGCTGCTCAAGTACGCTTGCGAGGTGAACGGCTTTGATGGCCTGGTGCTGACCAAGCTCGACGTGCTCTCGGGCTTTCCAGTGGTCAAGGTGGGTGTGGAGCACCGCCCGGATGGCAGCGTAAAGTATGTGGAAATTCCCGGCTGGGGCGACCTGAGCGGCATCCGCAGCCGGGAGGAGCTGCCGGCTAGCCTGAAGCAGTTTATTGAACTGGTCGAAGACTTTACCCAGACCCCGGTGGTGATGTTTTCTACCAGCCCCCGCCGGGAGGACACCTTTGGGGCGGTGAGCTGGGTTTAGTCGCTCTTCAGGGCCACCACGCGGCCTCCGGTGAGGGCCAGCAGTTCTTCTGGCGAGAGGCCAAACAGCGCAAAAGGGGTTCCAGCAGCCGCGTAAATGCGCTCGTACTGGAGCAGGTCGGGGTCGATGAGGGCCTCGAGGGCCTGGGCGTGACCAACGGGCGGCACCCCGCCGATGGCAAAGCCGGTGACCTGTCGCACATACTCGGCGTCGGGCTTTTCCAGCTTTTCCCCTAGAATCTACAAACCACCTTACCCAAATCAGGCACTGCAGTTATGTTTAGAGCATGAACCGCCGTGCTTACCCATCGGACGTCCGTGATGAGGAATGGGCTCTGGTGCTGCCCTATTTGACCCTCGCCCCGCTGGAAGCACCCCAGCGCAAGTACGACCTGCGCGAAGTGTTCAACGCCCTGCGCTGGATGGTTCGAACCGGTGCTCAGTGGGACTACCTGCCCCACGACTTCCCACCCCCCCATATCGTTCAGGCGCAAGCCTACCGCTGGATGAACCGGGGGGTCTTCGAAGACCTGGTACACGACCTGCGCATGACCCTGCGAATGCTCCAGGGCAAAGCCGCCCATCCCAGCGCTGCCATCTACGATGCTCGCACCCTACAGTCCACCCCGCAAAGTGGGGAGCGGGCCGGATACGATGGGTACAAACGACGCAAGGGAAGCAAAGTTCACCTGGCGGTAGATACCCTGGGGCATCTGCTGGCCCTGGTAGTAACGGCGGCCAGTGAACAGGAACGGGCCCAGGTGGGAGCCCTCAGTCAACAGGTGCAGGAAGTGACGGGGGAGCAGGTGGAAGTGGCCTTTGTGGATCAGGGTTACACTGGGGAGGAAGCGGCACAAGCGGCAGAGGCGGAAGGCATCGCCCTGTGTGTGGTCAAGGTGGAAGGGGCCAAACGAGGATTCGTGCTGCTGCCGAAGCGTTGGGTGGTGGAACGTTCGTTTGCCTGGACATCCCGGTTTCGCAGGCTGGCGCGAGACTATGAGCGGCTGGCTGAGACCTTGCGAGGTTGGCACTGGTTGGCTTTTTCGATTCTGATGACAGCGAAAACTGTGGAGCTTTTACGAACAGCTAGTTAGCAGGCTCTAGAGGGGCCTCGAGCCGCCTCACATCCACCCGGTTGGCCCCCGAAACCAGGAGCAGGTAGGGCCTGCCGCTCCTGGCCCCCCGAAAAACCAGCGACTTGACGATCTGGCCTACCGCACAGCCCACCGCCGCGGCGGCTTCCTGGGCGGTGCGGGTAGAGGCCGATAGCTCCTGCACCTGCAGGTGGGCAAAGCCCCGCTGGTTCAGGGCTTCCTGTACTTTCAGGGCGCTGGGGGATAGTTTCATCGGGAAAGCTCGTGCAGAATGCCGCAAAGCAGGGCGGTACGGGCTGGTATTTGGGGAATATAGACATTCTCACTGAGCTGGTGAGCGGCTTCGCCGAACAGGCCCAGCCCGTCCAGGGTGGGCACGCCCAGGGCGGCGGTAAAGTTGCCGTCGGAGCCGCCCCCGACCCGCCCAGGGCCGAGCTGCAAGCCCAGTTCAGCCCCGATGCGCCGGGCCATCTCGAAGAGCTCGAGCGAGGCCGGGCTGGGCTCCATGGGGGGGCGGTTCAGGCCGCCCTCCACCGAGAGGGTAGCACCCGGTAGCACCGGCTCCAGGGCCTTGAGCGCCTTTTCGACGCGCTCCGCCTCGGCCATCGTCCAGACCCGCAGGTCGATCTCCACCCAGGCGGTGGCCGCCACCACGTTGCTGGTGGTGCCCCCCTTGATCACATTGGGCCCCAGGGTGGTGCCCTGCTCCCAGTCTTGCAGGGCCACAACTTTGAGTACCTGGTGGGCCAGCTCGACGATGGCGTTGATCCCTTTCTCGGGCTCGACGCCCTGGTGGGCGGGTTTGCCGTGGGCGGTGAGGCGGTACTGGCCCACCCCTTTGCGGGCTACCTTGAGGTCGCCGTTGCCCATGGGGGCTTCCAGCACCAGCACCAGATCGTTGCGCAGCGCACCGGCCTCGATGGCCGCGCGGGAGGCCATGGAACCTACTTCTTCGTCGGGGGTGAAGAGCAGCTCGAGGGTGGGCAGGCCCAGCCCCAGGGCCCGGTTGGTGCGCAAGGCCCACAGGAGCTGTACGATGTTGCCCTTCATATCGTAGACGCCGGGGCCGTAGGCCCGGTCGCCCTCAATCTTCCAGGGCACGGCAAAAGCCCCCACCGGGTGCACGGTGTCGAAGTGGCACAGCACCAGCACCTTTTTGCCCGCGCCCGGGATGTGCACCCTTAGCAACGGGCCGTTGGGGGTTTCTTCGCGCTCGAGGCTTCCCAAAGGCCCAAACTGTGCCGCAATCCAGTCGGCCACTTTAGCCAGGCCGGGCAGATCGTGGGAGGGGGCCTCGAGGGTTACGATGGCCTCGAGGTCTTGCAGGATGGCCGGAAGTTGGGGCTGCAGGTACTCGATTGGTTTCACGGGCCCATACTACTGTGTGGGGCAGCCCAGGGGAATCTTTCTGTTATCCTATTTCGGTGTTAGCATCTCGCCCCGAGATCAAGTCCCAGCTCAAAGCCGCCATCGCCCAGGCCCTGGAGGCCCTGGGCCTGCAGGAGTGGCCCGAAATTGTCGTGCAGGAAACCCCGCCGGACAAGGAAGGCGACTACGGCACGCCAGTCGCCATGAGCCTGGCCCGCACCCTGCGGAAAGCCCCGCCCCAGATCGCCGCCGACCTGCTCCAGAACATCCAGCTCCCCGCCTGGGTTCGGCGCCCCTTTGTGGTGGGGGGCTACTTAAATTTCGAACTCGAGCCGGCCTTTCTGGTGCAGGCGGCCACCCTGCCCATTGCGCCGTTTCCCAGGGCCGCGGGTAAGGTGCTGCTCGAGCACACCTCGGTCAAC
This sequence comes from Meiothermus sp., assembly GCF_026004075.1. Taxonomy (NCBI): domain Bacteria; kingdom Thermotogati; phylum Deinococcota; class Deinococci; order Thermales; family Thermaceae; genus Meiothermus; species Meiothermus sp. Next base: position 215,217 of record NZ_BPIK01000001.1, read on the forward strand.
CCCAACAAAGAGCTGCACGTTGGACACCTGCGCAACATCTGCCTGGGGGATTCGCTGGCCCGCATACTGCGCTTTGTGGGCCGCGATGTAGAGGTAATGAACTACATCGACGACACCGGGCGGCAGGCCGCCGAGAGCCTGTATGCTTTGCAGTATTTTGGCCTTACGGAAGCCCCCGCCCAGACCAAATACGACCACTGGGTGGGGGAGGCCTATGTGCGGCTGCACCAGGCCATGGAAGACCCTGAGCAAAAAGCCCGCATCGAACAGGGCGTGCAATCCACCCTCCACCGCCTGGAGGCGGGCGAGCTGCGCGATGCGGTAGACAAAATTCTGCGGGCCCAACTGCAAACCATGTACCGCCTGGGCGCCGAGTACAACGCCCTGGTCTGGGAGTCCGACATCGTGCGGGAAGGGCTGCTGGGCAAGGCCATGAAAATCCTGGAAGGCTCGCCCTACGTTGCCCGTCCTACCGAGGGCAAGTATGCGGGGGCCCTGGTCATGGATACCAGCGCTTTCATTCCCGGCCTGGAAGACCCCTACCTGGTGCTGATCCGCTCCAACGGCACCTCCACCTATACCGCCAAGGACATCGCCCTGCAGTTCTGGAAGATGGGCCTGCTCGAGGGCCTGCGCTTCGTGACCTACGATACCCAGCCCAGCGGGGCGCCCCTGTACAGCACCCACCCCGAAGGCGTACCCCTGCCGTTTGGTGGGGCCAGCGAGACCATCAACGTGGTGGATGCCCGCCAGAGCCACGCCCTGCGGGTGGTGCAGGCCTCGCTCGAGGTGGAGGGGCGGCCCGACCTGGCCGAGAAGTGCTTCCATCTGGCCTACGAGACGGTGCTGCTCGAGGGCCGGCAGATGTCCGGACGCAAGGGCATCGTGGTCTCGGTGGACGAGGTGATGGACGAAGCGGTCAGGCGGGTGCGGGCGGTCATCGCCGAGAAAAACCCCGATCACCCCAGCCCCGAGGAAGCCGCCGAGCAGATTGGGGTGGGGGCGGTGCGCTTCGCCATGCTTAAAACCGAGGCCAAAAAGCAGATCGACTTCCGCTACGACCAGGCCCTGAGCTTCGAAGGGGATACCGGCCCTTATATCCAGTACGCCTACGCCCGCGCAGGCTCGATCTTGCGCAAAGCCGAGGAGCAAGGGGTTATCCAGGAAGCCCCCGACTTCACCCAGGCCACGCCTTACGAGGTGGCCCTGGCCAAGACCCTGCTGCGCTTCCCCGAGGCCGTGCAGGATGCCGCCCGCAACAAAGCCCCGCACATCGTGGCCCAGTACCTGCTCGAGCTGGCCGCGGCCTGGAGCAGCTTCTACAACGCCAAAACCCCCGATGGCCGGCCGGCCACCCCGGTGCTTACCGCGCCCCCGGGGCTGCGCGGGGTGCGGCTGGAACTGGTCAAAGCCCTGCGCCAGACCCTCAAGCAGGGCCTGGGCCTGCTGGGCCTGGAAGCCCCCGAGATTATGTAACGTTACTGGGCGCGAAGCACCACCCGACAACCACTTTCGCCCCGGCTGCCGGACTGCCCCTGGCTGTACAGGTTGGCCTCCCCGCGCAGGGCGCCGTTGACGGCGTTCTGGTACTGCTCTTCCAGCAGACAGACGATGAGGGCCTGCCCCACGGAAATATCCAGACGCACTGTGCGGCCCACATAAGTCAGACGAAAAGCCCAGTCGGCGGGGAGCGGGTTGCCGCTGCGGTTCTCCACGATTGTGGCTGTGCCGGAAAACCCGCTGCTCTCGGCCTTACTGAAGGCAAGGTTCCAGGCTACATTAAACGCCTCGAGCCGCCAGACCTGACCCATTACCGGCTCTTTGCGGGCTTCTTTGAGCCAGGTGGGGGCTCCGGCGGCACCTGAAGTACCGCTGCTGGCGCTGCCCAGGCTGGCGCTGCAGGGCACGCCGGCCAGCACGACCGTTCCCTTGCCGTCGGGCTGAATAATACAGGTAAAGGGCGAAGCGAAGCTCGAGGCTGTGGTGGGGGCCTTAAAGTCGAAAACCAGCACGTTTTTGTAGTTGGTACCGGGCAGGGTGTCGGCAAAATAGACGACCTGGGCGGGCCGGGTGTCCACGCCCTGGGCCTGGGCCTCAAAGACCCCACCCTGGGCAGTGCCCAGCCGCACGTTCCAGGTGAAGCGCTGACCCTGGGCCTCGAGGCTGAAGTTCCAGACCTGTCCTGGCTCGAGCCGGGGCGGCCAGTTGGGGTTTTGCGCCAGGACAAAGCCGAAGGTTGCCAGAAGAAGCAAAATTTTTATCAGCGGCATACTTGCTGGATTGTTTCACGGCCAGGTGCGTTGCTTAGGTTTATTCATCACAACTGGGCACGGACTAAGCTTAACGCCTAACCCCTCTACCAGGACAGAGGTGTTACGTGGATGTGCATTTTGCACACGGGATTGGTTTTCACCGTGTTACCCTGCATGAGAGGTTTAACGAAGGAGTTCACGCCTTGAGAAAAGGAGGTAAGAAACAAACGACCAAGCAAGATGGCTCGAGCCATCTGGTGGTATCTGTTTTCTGGCAGGGCTTGCGAAAACAACCCCGCGCAGATTTGGCCTTGGCGGTATATTCTAATGCCCTCATAGTACCCCGCACAACCTGCGGTTGTAGCCGGCATGGTCTTTGCGCCGGGATTTTCGCTACCGGGTTTTGGGCTATGCGCCCGTATTACCTGGGCCCCCAAGGGATTTGCAAGGAGCAAGTGCATGAATAAACCTGGAGGATCCATCCAACTTAAGCTATGGGGCCCGGCCCGGCTGGAGTACCAAGGCCGCGAATTAAAGCTCCAACGCAAGGGTCTGGCCATTTTGTATTACCTCGCCCTGGAAGGGGCTACCCGACGCGAAGTACTGGCGGATCTGCTCTGGGGCCACTCGGCGGCCTCGCAGAACCTGCGGGTTGAGCTGCACCGCCTGAGTCAGGCCCTGGCCCCCTTGGGCTACACTTTGTTTAAAGCCGGTGAAGACCCCTTGCAACTCCCGCCTTTCGTGACCCTGGATCGCACCCCGGCGCCGGGGGCGCCCATGGAAGGGCTGGAGGATATCTCGGTGGAGTTCAGGGCCTGGCTCGAGGGCCAGCGTTCACAGCTTATGGCTAGTAGCTCCGGCATGGTGGGGCGCGAGCGTTTGGTGCAGGAGGTGGCCTCGCAGATCATTTTGCCCTCGGTGCTGATTCTGACCGGACGGCCTGGTTCTGGACGCACGGCCTTTGCTCAGGCCCTGGCCAAAGCTCTGGGGATGCCCTTTCTGGAAGGCCCTCGAGGGGGAGGTAAGGCCCTGCACTACCTGCGCCCCCCCTATACAGATGTCTCGATAGAGCGCATCCTTACCGACCGGGACGGGCTGTGGGTGGTGGAACGCTCCTCTTACGGTGAAGACCCCAAGCTCATCCTGGAACTCAGGAGCCACTACCCCGCCGAGCGCACCCGCTATATCGCCTTACCCCCCCTATCCTGGGCAGAGGCCCGGGCTTCCATGCTCTCAAATCTTCCTTTTGCGCAGGCGGCGCGGCTGTTTTTGGCCTCAGGGGGCTCGCCCGGTCACCTGCGGGAGCTGCTGGCTGTGCCTCACAACGGCACCGAGATGCCCCTGCCCCAACGGGTGCGGGCCCAGGTGCAGCTCGAGGCCCGGATGCTATCGCTGGAGGCCCGGCTGGCCCTGGAGCGCCTATCGGTACATCCCGGCCCCTACAGCCAGGGCCTGCTGGATGCCCTCGAGGCCACGCCCTACCTGGATGAACTCGAGCGCCGGGGTTGGTTGGTTTATGCGGGACAGTGGCAGTTCTCCGACGATGCCAGCCGTCGGGTGCTGTACCTGGGGTTGCAGCCAGGCCGACGCCAGCAGTATCACCGTCAGGCTGCCCTGCAGTGTGCAATGGAGGAGCAGCGCATGGCCGAGGCTTACCACCGCCTGATGGCCGGGGACACCGCCGACTGGGGTACCTTTGTCAATACGCTACCCGGCTGGACGCGCTACGGCCTCAAGGCCTGGTTGGGCATGAATGAAGCCCTGCCAATGAAGCCCAGTATCAGTGAAGTGGCTAAAGGCAGCGAGCTGGCGTTACTGGAGGAGGCCCGCTTTGGTCAGGGCTTTGAGGTAGACGGACGCCATGTGCGCTGGGCACGTACCCCCTCCCTCAGCACAACCTCGGGTATTATCTGGGCTGCACACGACGAAGCTTCGTTGCTGCACCTCAAGGGTAACGCCTACGTAGAAAACCCGCTGGGGGTTGGTATTTCGGGTCGCGCCGCACCCCTCATGCTCGAGATTCAGGAGCCCCGCGAAGCCCGCGTCATTTTCCTTTCCGGCATCCAGGCTGGGGCCTTGGCCGATAATGCGCTGTTGCTGCCACTGCAAGAAGAACTTGATGTCTGGTTCCGGATACCTGCCGGGGCCAGCGTTCGTCTGACCAGCAGTGCCGAGAGCGGCCTGATCGATCTGGAAGTTACCTCCTACCGTATTGCTCCAGCAGCCCTGACCCAATCGGCCGCCAAAGTGGAGGCATACGAATTTTTTCGTAACGCGGTAGAAGCCGCGAGGAAAAGCTAAAGTGTTGCCTGCTTCGCAAAAAAGAAGGCAGTGTTCGTTTATTGCTGACCTGATTGAAGGCCAACCTGCTCGATCCAGGCCCTGAGCTTGCTGATGGAGAAGCGGCTCATCGAAGCGGCGTGCTCGCCATACACCAGGGTGGGCACACTGCGCTTACCGTTGTTGACCTTCATCACCAGCTCGGCTGCGCTGGGGTCTTGCTCGATATTGACTTCCTGGAAGGGCAGACCGAGGGTTGCAAGGGCTTGTTTGGCGGCGCGGCAGTCGGGGCACCAGGAGGTTGTGTACATCGTAATCATAGCCAGCCAGCAGTTTAGAGAAGACCTGGGCTACACAGTGTATTCTAGCTAACGTGCCATAGGGGAGAGGCGTGCCCGAACAATGGGCCATCCCAATACGGATCGAAGAATATCGCTAAAAGACTCTTCGTCGTGCGCAACAAGGTCGCCCCGGCTAAGGATTGGTATAACTGTATGCGGCCATGCCCGAACTACCCGAAGTGGAGACCACCCGGCGTATCCTCGAGCCCTACCTGCTGGGCCAGCGCATCCAACAACTCCAGCACCAAGACCCCGCCCGCTACCGCAACACCGAGCGGGCCGAAGGGCGCAGGGTGCTGGGTACTTCGCGCCGGGGCAAGTACCTGATCCTGCACCTGGACAAGAACCTGGAACTCATCGTGCACCTGGGTATGACCGGGGGCTTCCGCTTCGAGCCGCACCGGCACACCCGGGTAACCCTGCACCTGCCCCACCAAACCCTCTACTACACCGACCCCCGGCGCTTTGGGAAGTGGTGGGTGGTGGAGGCGGGTGACTACCGCGAGATTGACCTGCTGCGCCGCATGGGGCCCGAACCGCTCTCGGACGATTTCACCCTCGCGCACTTCCAGCAGGCACTCCGCACTGCTCGGAAAATCAAGGAGGTACTGCTCTCGCAAGAGGCGGTGGCGGGGGTGGGCAATATCTACGCCGACGAGTCGCTGTGGCTGAGCAGAATCCACCCCGAGCGGCCTGCTGCCTCGCTTTCAAGTCCCGAAGTCCGGCGGCTGTACAAGGCCATCCGGGAGGTGATGGAGCGGGCGGTGGAGGCTGGGGGCTCCACGCTCTCGGATGCGAGTTACCGGCAGCCCGATGGCGAACCCGGCTACTTCCAGTTCCAGCACAACGCCTACGACCGCACCGGCCAGCCCTGCAAGCGCAAGGGCTGCACGGGCCGGATTGCCAAAATTGTGGTGGGCGGGCGTGGAACCCACTTTTGCCCGCAGTGCCAGCAAAATAGCCGCTAGGATGCAGTTCAGCCAGACTTTTTCGGTAGCTTCCCCTGCTCGGCCAGGGTATTGGTCACAATCCAGGCCTCGGCCTCCTCGGGGGTTTTGACCCGGTAGACCTCGAGGCCGGTGCGCTTATCCACGATACCGTAGGCCTTGCTGCCCTTGAGGGGTTTGTACTCGTAAGGGGCCGACTGGAGGAAGGCCTCGAGGTTCACCCCCTCGCCCAGCATCTGGCGAAACCAGGCCCGCTGGGCCTGCTCGACCCGCCGGTAGCCCCAGTAGTTGACCAGGCCAAACAGGGCGATGAGCACAAAGAGGGCCAGAAAAACTGCAAGCCAGCTCATGGCCCTAGTCTAGTGTGTTATGGGCGGCTACAGCGAGGCAGTCGTTGGGTAGTATCATCATCTATATGAGCCAATTACACATTGTACTCCTTACCAATCCGTCGAACGCTCAACCGGTGGGAGGGGCCTGTTGAAGGTTCTACTGCTGGCCGGCGGCCCCCCCGGCGAACACGAGGTCTCGCTCTCCTCGGCGCGGGGGGTGCTGGCGGCCATGCCCCACCCCACCGAGCTGGCCGTGATGGCCAAAGATGGCGGGTGGCTGCTGGGCGAGGACGCGCACGAAGCCTTGCGGGCCGGCGTGGCCGAACACGGCACCCATCCCTTCCCGCCTCCCGTTCCCTGGCAACACTACGATGTGGTCTTTCCGCTGCTGCACGGCCCCCTGGGCGAGGATGGGGTGATCCAGGGGTTTTTACAGCTCCTGCGGCGGCCCTATGTGGGGGCGGGCGTGGCCAGCTCGGCGCTGTGCATGGACAAGGATCTCTGCAAGCGGGTGCTGCGCCAGGCCGGTATCCCGGTGGTGCCCTGGGTGACCCTGTACAAAGGCGAACCAACCCCCCAGCCGCCCTTCCCCCCGCCCTACTTCGTGAAGCCGGCCAACACCGGCTCCTCGGTGGGCATCTCCAAGGTCAAGGCCGACCAGGACGCAACTCGAGCCCTGGCCGAGGCTTTCGCCTGGGACGATAAGGTGCTGGTGGAGCAGGGCATTGAAGGGGTGCGGGAGCTCGAGGTGGCCCTTTTGGGCAACATTCACGCTGAGGCCAGCGTGGTGGGCGAGATTACCTACCAGGCCGAGTTCTACGACTACGAGACCAAATACACCGAGGGCAAAGCCCAGCTTCACCTGCCCGCCCCCATCCCCCCCGAACTCTCGGACGAGATTCGCGCCACTGCCATTGCGGCTTACCGCATTTTGGGCGTGCGCGGGATGGCGCGGGTAGACTTTTTCCTGTCGCCCCAGGGGGAGCTTTATCTCAACGAGTTCAACACCATCCCTGGTTTTACCCCCACCAGCATGTACCCCAAGCTCTGGCAGGCCACCGGCCTGGCCTACCCCGACCTGCTCGACCGGCTGGTGCGGCTGGCCCTCGAGCCGTGAGCCAGGCAACGCAACAGCCGCTCCTGGCTCACCTATAGGTCACTTCAATACCGATTTACCCGGTGGACTCGCATAACTCGTTTTTGTGGAAAAACCAATAAAAGCGCAATCAACAGGTTCGGGAGATACCTTTTTAGCATGGTATTTGAAGCCATAGTGCCCTCTTAGCCCAGGTGTTTGCACTAGCTAGGGTGGTTACGCGCTTTGTTGAGGCTCCGATAAAAAAACATCAGCACCAGGCCTACCCCCACAAGAATCAGGGCCAGCAACAAAACGTTTTGCCGAAGCACCTGTGAGGAAAAATTCAGAATAGTGGCTGTGGCCCACCAGCCAAACAGGATTGCAAACACGATAGCTGCACTTTTGGGGCCCCAGAAACCTCTCTGCTTTATGTGTAAAGCAATGCCAAGCAAGGCGCCTGCAGCCAGACTAAAAGCCAGCGAAAACCCAACCTCTGCCACCGGCCAACCTGGCAACCAAAGGCTTACCAACCAAGGAAGTGGAAACGCCAGCAACGCTATCAGGTAGTGAAGCCAGCGGGATGGAGAAACCGGTGTGCGAATCATGACTTTAGAAAGTTTTTAGTCTGAATTTCTACCCTGAGCGCGATGAAGTTGGTTCGCCAGGTGGATCGCACCGACTGTGGGCCGGCCTGCCTGGCCATGGTGCTGGGGTACTGGGGTCGGAAGGAACCGCTGTACCGGCTACGGACATTAGCCGGTACCACCCAGTCGGGCACCTCGATGCTAGGCTTGGTGCGTGCTGGTAGGCAGCTCGGCCTCGAGGTTCGGGCGCTGGAAGCGGATCTGGAAGTGCTCCAAACCCTAAAACCCCCTCTGGTGCTGCACTGGGAGTACAACCACTACGTGGTTCTGGTTCGCCTCACCCCGCGCAAGGTTCAGATTGCCGATCCCGCGGTGGGGTTGCGTTGGATTGGGCTCGAGGAACTGCAAAAGAAGTGGACGGGCAAGCTGTTGTGGCTTAAGCCGGGGCCTGCCTTCGAACGGGGCAACTTTGTGGGCAAGAGGGGAATCAAGGGCTTCCTGGCCCACCTGGCACATTTTCGCGGCACGGGTGGGGTGCTGCTGGAGCTCACCCTGGCCACCATCGCCCTGAGCCTTCTGGGCTTGGGTGGGCCTGTCTTGAGCCAACTGGTCTTCGACCGGGTGCTGACCTTCCGTGAGGAGAGTCTGCTGCCTTATCTGCTGGTGGCGATTTTCGCTCTGACCTTTTTCCAGACCTTGCTGGTGAGCCTGCGGGCGCACCTGGCTACCCAGCTCTCGATGCGCCTCAACTACCGGCTCAAACTAAGCTACCTGCACCATCTGCTGCGCTTGCCGCTGCGGACGCTCGAGGCCCGGCTGCCTGGCGACCTGCTCTCGCGGTTCGGCGATCTGGGCCAGGTTGAAAGCATCCTGCGCAACCTGTTGGTGGGATTGCCCCCGACCCTACTCACCCTGGTGTTGAGTTTTGTGTTGCTTTTCACCTACAACCCCAAACTGGCCTGGGTGGCGCTTCTGGTGGTTCCCATTCATCTGGTGTATCTGCTCTGGCTGGCCCCACGTTTGCGCGATAACAGTCGCCAGAGCCTGCGCAAAGGTGCCGAGGTTGATAGCTACGTGCTGGGGAGTCTGGAAGGGGTGACGGCCCTCAAGGCCTTGCGGGGAGAGGGATGGGCGCTGAGCCGAGGCCGAGACCAGATTGCCGGCCTGAACGACATTCTCTGGCAGGGATTTCTGCTCTCCAACTGGGGTGGGGCTTTGGTGGCCTTGCTGGGTGGGCTATTTAGCCTATTTTTGCTGTGGTATGGCGCCGGACTGGTCTTGCGCCACGAGCTGACCGTGGGCCAGTTGGTGGCCGCCTACGGTTTGGTACAGGGGGTCACGGCGGCCCTGGGTACCCTGAGCGGCACTGTAATGGCCATTCAGCAAGGTATTGTGGCCTCCGACCGCCTGGCCGAGGTGGTCGAACTCGAGCCCGAACAGGAACAAAAGAACGCCGTGTTGCGCCCCCTCGAGCGGGCCATTGCCCTCGAGCATCTCTGCTTTAGCTACCTGCCCCAGCGCCCCCTGCTCAAAGACCTGTGCCTGGAGCTGCCCAAAGGGAGCTACACCGCGATTGTAGGGCCCAATGGGGTGGGCAAGAGCACCCTGGGGGGGTTGCTGGCGCGGATGCTCGAGCCCCAATCGGGTCGTATTAGCTGGGATGGGCGGAACCTGGCCGAGCTTTCCCCCGATGCGGTACGGGAGCGGGTGGCGTATTTGCGCCAGGAGGTGCCCCTGTTCTACGCGACCCTGCGCGAAAACCTGAGCCTGGGGCACCCCCTGCCGGAGGAAAGACTTTGGCGGGTTCTGAAGCTGGTGGGCCTCATGCCTGCGGTACGGCGCTTACCCGAGGGGCTCGACACCGTGGTGGGTGGCGAGAGCCTCTACCGCTTCAGTAGCGGCGAGCGGCAACTGCTGGGGGTGGCCCGCGCCCTCCTAAGCCCTGCCGACCTGCTAATTCTGGACGAGCCCACTGCCACCCTCGACCCCGATAAGGAGCGCCAAATTGTCGCCTTGCTCCGGGCTTTGAAGGGTGAGCGTACCCTGCTGGTGATCACCCACCGGCCTGCCCTGCTCGAGCCTGCCGATCAAGTCTTCGCGCTGCAGGATGGGGTTCTGAAGCCCGTCGAACCGGTGTTGCAGGAGGTGTAGGCAATGAGCCAGGGCCGCCTCGAGTGGGAACTCCCGCCTGCCCGCAAAAGCCGCTGGGTGCTGTGGCTGCTGCTCCTAATTCTGGGCACCCTGGTGGTGGGGGCTTGGTTGACACCGGTGCAGGTGTATGCCCTTGCGCCGGGCGCACTGGAACCCAGGGGCCAGGTGCTGCGGGTACTGGCTCCTTCCGGCGGACGGCTCGCCTATGTAGGCGTGCAGCCCGGCCAGCTCGTGCAAAAAGGACAGCGGCTTTACACCCTGGATGGCCTGGGCAGCAGCCCGGAGGAAGCCCGCTTACAGCTTCAGACCGCTATGGCCCAGGCCGAAGAAGCCGTGCGAACCCTGGCCCAGGTACGCGAACAGCTCGCGCAGCGTCGGCGCATCGCCCAAATCCAGACCAGCCTTTATCAGGTAGGAGCCATCGCGCGTGTGGAGTACCTCGAGGCCCTGGAAAACCTGCGCCAAGCCGAGGCTGCCGTCAGGGTGGCCGAGGCCAGGGTTAGCACCCTGCGAGCCCAGGCCCAGGCCCTCAAAAGCCGCCGAAACATTCACCTAAACAGCCCGGCGACCGGACGTATACTCACGCTCTCAAGCCACCGGGCGGGCGAGCCGGTGATGGCGGGGCAGGTGCTGGCCGAGATACTCCCCCAGGACGTACCGCTGGTTTTCAGGGCCTACCTGCCCGAGCGGGAACGGCCCAAACTGCGTGCAAAAGCCGAGGCCGAGGTGGCCTGGAACGCCTTCCCACGCCAGCGCTTTGGAACCAGCCGCGGTACGGTTGAGCGCATATCCCCCAGCACAGTGGTTTACAACAACCAAGCCGTATACGAGATAGAGATTTCGCTGCCCTCACTAACGCTCTCCAGCGCCGAGGGCACCCGGCAGGTTGTTCCGGGTATGTTGGGCGAGGCGCGAATTGTTGCGGCAAGGCGCAGCGCGTTGAGCTTGCTCTGGGACTGGGTACGGGGGGTGAACCCGTGGGGATGATCCGGGTATTGAGCGGCTCGAGGCTGATTCAGGAAAGCCTGACCCTGGCCTTAGGTAACCTGCCCCTGCGCCGTGCGGTGGTGCTGGTAGCCGACTACCCCCTGGGCAGCGCCCTGGCCTTGCTTCCAGGCGTGCAAGGGCCTTGCGTGGTCAAGACTGCCTCGGACTCGCCTTACTACCTTTCCGACCTGGTTGCACTGGGCCCTGCTGGCCTGGTACTGGAGGGTGCGGGTCTAGACTTCCTCAGGTGGACGCTGCAGCAGGTTTCGGAGGGGCAAAGGGTCTTGCCCAGGCTTGGGGAGATTGGTCTTACACGAAAGGAACGCGCCGTACTGCGGTTGCTGGTTGGCGGTGTTTGTAACGAAGCGATATCTGCCCATCTCGGCATCAGTCCGCGTCGCACGGCCAACCTGGTCAGCACCGTCAAGCGGGCACTGGGTGCTGAGACCCGCGCCGATGTGGTACTGCGCTATTTTGGTCTGGCCCCTGAACCAATCATTAAGGCAAAGGCAATTCTTCAAAAAGCCGGTAACTTTTCACTTCCGCACGAGGTCGAAACCGCCTAGATTGGAGGTGTCAGGAAAGGGGGTGAACCCGATGAAACTTCGAGAGCTCGAGCCTGAGGAGATGGAGTAGGTGGTGGGTTACTAACCCTGTTTTGAACTGGAAACAGAGTCTGGGGATAGTTTGGCAAGAGGGGGGTTATGAAACTATTTGAACTGACCGAAACACAGTTGCATGAAACTTTAGGAGGTAATGTGTGTGTAGGCTCGGGATCGAATTCAGCAGTCGTTTACGATGTGGGATGCGGCGGTGGAACTGGGGCAGGGCCTTATATTCCATCAAATGCCCGTTCTCCGGCTGGCGGTGCAGGTGGGGAGGATATTTTGAATGCGTTTGGGTACAGTCCCAGACTATATGATCCCCAGTCTTCCGAGACGAGTGGTTTGGGCAGTGGTGTTGGGCTCACAGACGCAGAAGTCAGAACAGTTTATTCCCACAGTATTTACATGGATGGTCATGAAATTCGTAACGGTGATCCATATGACCGCTGGCCGTGAAACATGAAACTACAGACCTGCAAAAGGTTCCTAAAAATCAGTACATATTTATGAGGGCCAGCCAGTTTGTTCTGTATGTTACAAAATACGAACTGGCTGGTAAAGCTACTATGGATCAGGGTGTTGCAGAGTCTATCGCCGCAGTTGCCACAGTGGTTTTGTGGCTTTACTCCCTAAATGGTCTCTTAGTGGGTTGGATAGCCAAATACTATCGGGATGGTCTCAAACCATCTTTTCCGCTAGTAGGCAAGCCCAAATGGAGCGATCTACTGATGCTTGTTGCCGTGTGGTCGCTTAGTAGCATGACGTTGGCGACCTTGACAGCTTTATCTGGAGAATTGAAGACTCCAGTGCCCGGCGTACGTTTGGCTGCCGAAGAGTTGAGTGCCCAAATGCTGTTTGGGGTAGCGCTAGAAGAAATTGAACGAATGGGTATATACGAGCTGTTTCGGGGAACTTTCTGGGCCGCAGTCTGGCTAAATTCAGCCTGGTTCGGTTTCACTCATTTGGCAAGCTATGCTGACCTGATGGCACAATTTCCAGGCTTTGTGCTTATGATGCCCTTTGGTACTGCTGCTTTTGGCTTAGCTAGCCTTGCTATAACACTGAGAGTTGGTCTTTTTTGGGCAATTGGGGTTCATTTTTTGGTAAATTCCTTTCCCTTGGTGGTGATCCACGAATTAATTGTAGTCAACTACCTTATTTTTATTTTTTCTACCGCAGGGTTATTCACCATTGGCATAATCAACCTGAGGCGGTAGCGTAAAATGGCTGTTCATAAGCATATCTGTTCGCAACTCTAATCATTAAGGCGACCCTTCAAAAAACCGGTAACTTTTCACTCCCGCACGAGGTCGAAACTGCCTAGATTGGAGGTGTCAAGAAAGGAGGTGAGCCCGATGAAACTTCGAGAGCTCGAGCCTGAGGAGATGGAGCAGGTGGTGGGTGGTGCGACCGAGCCCAGCGCATGGCTGAAGCTGATAACCCAGCTTCCCACGCTGCCGGAGCCCTGGCCCCGCGGGGGGATTGTTTCACCGCCCAAGCTGCCGGAGGAGCGGGAGTAGCTGTTGGAATCTAAATCAGAGCGACCGGAAAGTCCGTAAATTTGTTACCAGACCGCTAGATAAAGGTGGGTGGTGAAAATGAAACTCATAGATTTGGGCGAAGAAGCCTTGGAACACGTAGTAGGTGGAATTTGTGTTGACCTTGGTCTCGGAAAAGTGTGTTACGAGGATGGAAAATGGAGCTATCGTTCAGAGTTTAATTTTGGCCCCATTGAGCTCAATGAGAAAGAGTCTGAGGCTTTCAGCGGGCCCTTGCGTTCGGTATCAACAGCTTTTGATTCTGTAATGGGTATTGATCGTCCATACTGGGATCCTTACGGTATAAGTGAGCGTGAAGGTGAGAAGTACTCAGGAGGAAAAGCTTTCTGATTTTCGAATATGGGGTGAGTGGAATCGATCTCTCACCCCTTAAGGAGACGGTTTGTGATTTATTACATTTACTTTATTGCGGCGATAGTGATCGCTTACAACGCTATCGCTCTGCACTTCTTTGGCAGCAATGCATTTGTGCGTTTACCAGCGCTGCTTTTTTTCATCGTAGGGGCAGGGTATCTTGCAATCAACCATAAAAAGTATCGACAATACTTTTCGCTGCCAGGGAGAACGATTATTCCCGTTATATTTTTGGTGCTGATATTCGACTCCGTATTTAGAGGACTCATGTACAGTGCTTCGTTAAGCCGAGGTGTGCAGTGGACGACACCCTTTGTAAATTTTTTTGAGGAGGCTGGTCGATTAGGTTTATATTTATTGGGGTTTCAATCATACCTTCTTAATTCTGCCTTGTGGGCTTTTGGACACTTGATTGATTCCAAAAGCCTCAGTTCAGATGCACTTATTTCTGGTATGTCCATTTGGGATCGCTGGATGATAATCCTAAATTTTCTACTGTTAGGTTTACTCCTACTTCGATACGCAATAAAGTCAGGCTCGATTTGGGGAGCCTTCTTTATTCATTTAGCTATAAATCTCAATCCTATTGATATTCGGCCATCCCAACCTGATGGTCAGGCATTTCTGTGGATAGTTCTTGTTTTCTCATATCTTGCTGCTGCTTGGTTGGTTGGTTTTTCCGTTGGACGTTTTGAGCGGTGCGCAAGAAGCACTAGGTAGCAGTGAAGAAGTTTTTTTGAGACGCCTCCTAGCAATCGGAGCTGTGCTTTTTGCGGGATTTTATTTCGGCCACCGTTAGGTCAATCTTAACAGTTAGAACGGCAAGGCAAGAATTTTGATCAAGAGATTGAACCACAAGCAGAAATACTGAGATAAAGAGCACCCAGCCAGTAAGGTCAGGCAGAAAGGCCGGTCAGAAGCTGCCGTCTGAGGGATTGAGCGGATAGTAGCTGAGCCTTACGCCAGGAAAGCGCAGGGGATAGCTGTTTTTGCTTTCGGATACAGAGCAGGGCAGTAAGGGTGAGGTCGGCGTGCTTGAGCTGGGCAGCATAAGAACGACAGAGGCATTTGCACAGGCCCAGGTTCTGCTTGAGCAGGCGGTGTACACGCTCCAGATCCCAGCGGGCTTTCCAAGCCGCGATGACCTCTTGAACACCCGTTGGCAAGGTGGACAATAGGGCGCCCTCCTGGTGGGGTAGCCAGACCAGCAACACGTCGAGCGAGCCCAGGTCAGCCAGGGTGACCCTGAGCCGTTTGGCGTACCAGCCGAAGCGCTTGTAGTAGCGGGCTTTACCAGGTGGATATTGTTCACCCAGTTCGCGGATAGATAGACGCCGAGCTTCACCTTCAAGCTCCACCTCCACCTTTTGATTCAGGCGTGCTCTGGCCACGAAAGGAACGTTTTGAGCGCACAAGCCTGCTAGATGCACCTGGCCCGCAAACTGGTTGTCGAACACCACCCCCTTGAGGTCATACCCCGCTTCCGTGACCACCTTTACGCTTTGCAACAAAGCCTGTCCGGGGGTGCGGTAGGCGTAGGGTTCAGAGGCCATCGCTGCGCTGGGAAAACCCTCCAGGCTCAACGGATAGGGCGGCTCTCCCAAACGTACCAGCCCGCTGGACAGCAGGTTATGACCCCAGACCGGGGCTTTATCACTGCTCGAATAGACCCGATCCACCCCCTCGATCCAACACCCCTGGTGCTCCACAGGCACCAAGTCCACCCCCTAATACATCCCTCTGGGGGCCAGCCTCAGCCGTTCCAAGCGGCTGCGCTCGTAGGGTTTGGCTTCCCGCTTCAGCAACCTACACCCGTAGCTGGCGCTGTGCCCAGACCACCCTCCCGAGGCCAACGCGCTGGGGCTCTTATGCTCGGACTCCAGCAGGCCCAACACGTATTGCCTTTCCCACCCTGCCAGATGCGATAAACTGCCTTGTACGACTTCAGACATCGTACAGAGTTACCGTGCTGACCGGGCTTCTCACTATAGCCCACAGCACGGTTCCTCTTTATCATCGCCTTCTTGATCCTGGGTTCAATCTCTTGATTAAGGCGACCCTTCAAAAAACCGGTAACTTTTCACTTCTGCAAGAGGTGGAAACCGCCTAGATTGGAGGTGTCAAGAAAGGAGGTGAGCCCGATGAAACTTCGAGAGCTCGAGGCTGAGGAGACGGAGCAGGTGGTGGGTGGTGCGACCGAGCCCAGCGCATGGCTGAAGCTGATAACCCAGCTTCCCACGCTGCCGGAGCCATGGCCTCGCAGGGGGATTGTTCCTCCCCCCAGGCAGCTGGCGGAGCGGGAGTAAGTGGTCTGTTAAAGAACAGTCGGTTGGTTTCGTGTTCCGTTCAGGAGGAAGCATGAAGGTCAAAGAACTTTCAACTGATGAAGCAGAGATGGTCATTGGAGGCTGCAATATTTATTGCAGAGCTTGGAAATTTTTATCAGACGCAGCCACCGTAGACTGGATTAGAGAAAAGCTAGAAGAGATGAGTAAAACGGGTGGTAGTTCCGAGCCAACACCTGTTCTTTACGACCAGTCTAGCGGTTGGTATGACAAACCCAAAAGTAACCAACCCTCAATAAGTGAAGTAACCGGAGGAGGGGGAAGGTTGGTAGTTATTGCTGATCGTTGAATCACAATTTCATCTCACGAGCTGGGCTCACATGAGCCCCGCCTGCCTAGAGTAGACTGGAGAGATTTGCGTGCCTCAAACACTCATCAATCCCTTAATTACAGGTGCGGTCACTTTCTGGGGTATTTTTTTGTTAGCTCGATACCACAGCAATGAGAGCGGACTTTCTTTCATTCTCATATTTTATGCCATATCCGGTCTCCTTTGCATCATGAGCTTTATCCGAAGTTGGGCATTGTGGTCTTTTCTATTTGCAACTTCCTTGACAATAACAGGTAGTATAGCAGTGCAAGTATTCACTGTTTCTGCGATATACTGGATAGTCCCGTTGATCGTCATTGCACTTTATAGATTGAAGTTATTGCATCCAGGTTTGATCGACCTGATGCGCCTTCCAGCAAACAAATCTCGTTCTTTGTACCTAAGCATAGTTGTTCTGGCTGCAGGTATCGCGGTTTACTTAGTTGCCGTGGGCGTTCCTGCAACGAAGTATGGTGTGCCAACTTCTTCCCCGGCTAAATTATTTGAGCTGCCTCTTACTAGTGTAAGTCCAACTCAATATCAATCTTTTCTAAGTGGTTTCAACGAGGAGATATTCAGAGCTGGGTATTTGGTGAATGGTCTATCACACCCCTTATTAAATGCACTTTTGTGGGCAGTTGCTCATCCGCATAGTTTGCAAAGAATCGAAAGAAGGTGGGGGGTGGATTTGAGCGACTCCCCGTACAAAAATGCTTTTCTAAAGACCGTGCTGATCAGCTATTTTTTCGCCATGTTACTCCAAGGCCTTTTACTTTTGTGGCTGATGAGGAAAACACAATCTGTATGGCCCTCGATTTTGTGTCATTTAGCACATAATGCTCTGGTGTGAACTGGGAACTAGAACTTTGCCGCCTCGGTACAGCGAAACACAAGCCAGCGTCGCACGGCCAACCTGGTTAGCACCTTCAAGCGGGCACTGGGTGCCGAGACCCGCGCCGATGTGGTACTGCGCTACTTTGGTCTGGCCCCTGAACCAATCATTAAGGCAATCCTTCAAAAAACCGGTAACTTTTCACTCCCCTACGAGGTCGAAACCGCCTAGATTGGGGGTGTCAGGAAAGGAGGTGAAACCGATGAAACTTCGAGAGCTCGAGGCTGAGGAGATGGAGCAGGTGGTGGGTGGTGCGACCGAGCCCAGCGCATGGCTGAAGCTGATAACCCAGCTTCCCACGCTGCCGGAGCCCTGGCCCCGCGGGGGGATTGTTTCACCGCCCAAGCTGCCGGAGGAGCGGTAGCATGGCTTTCAACCGTGTTTTTGAAACTGCGTCCACCGTGGCATGGAGGCGTCATTGTCCAAAAACCTTGTAGCGAATTTTTGTGGGAGGTAGGAGCATGATTCGTGAACTTAGCGTAGAGGAACTGGAAACCATTGAGGGCGGGGTTATCCCGGCGGCGGCATGGGTCATAGCTTCAGTTGGAGTTGCAGCAGCGGGTATCGGTGCAGGAGTTTCTATGGTTATCAACGCTTTACGTGATAACAATCCCGAGTCTTCTTCTAGCATCAACACTCCTAACTTTTGCGCCCCCTCAGGCAAATAGATAACTTCTCATACCGTTTCCGCCTAAGTCCTCACCATTGGACACAGTCAGAGATGAAGGATTCAAGCTGACCAAAGGGAGTAGAAAAGCATTTCGGCAGTATCGTTTAGGCTTTCAAAAGTGAACGATACTGCCGAAATGCGCATCAGAGAGGAAGCCGAGTCGACATCAGTTAGCTCGCCTTGTGTTCAAGATGAAGAAAATCATTCGTTTGATCTCGATTTCACTTTTATGTCTTGGGGGGATATTTGGAGTTGCCGGAGTCATACTCGCGGTGCAGTGGCTACTTGTGGGTTTCAACCCTAGTATTAGGGGCAACTCATTGAACGCTCAGGTAGCTCGAGCGGTCTATAGGAATTTTTTCGACAAAGAAAAAGCCAAGGTTTTTGTCGCCAAAGTTTTAGAGTGTGGTGAATCCAATGCCGCCTGTATAGGAAATCACCTAAGGGCACTTGACCCACATATGGCTGGAAACGATTTTGGTCTGACTAAGCGAAGAGAGCCCTCGCGCTCTACTGCTTTTGGGCAAGCGGCCATTAGTTTAGGAAAGGTAAAGTATCTTAGGATTCCCGATCTCAGGCTTCCTCACCCGATCGGGGGTCGCGAGCCGAATATTCGGTTCCTGAACCCGATTGCAGAATTTTTAGCTACAACTGCTTCTCAACATCATTTGGTTCTAGACCTCAGGGACTGCGGTGGCGGAAGGGATTGGGCTGCTCTTGCGCTGGCCTCGCCGTTCATATCTAGTGGCACAGTGGTTGAGGCGAGTTATAGCCCGGTCTGGATGCTTCGCGCACTTTCTTCGATTCTCGAGCCGAGGCAGTTTACAGATAAAGGTGTGCGCAGCAAGGTTGCTTTCTCCCTCGAGCTTCCCTCGGCAAAGAAGGTATACCCAAAGGCCATTTACATCGTTGTCAACAGAGGTACTGCGAGTGCATGCGAGTATATGGCGCTCGTCCTGAAAAAATACTCATCACAAAAGGTGATTTTTGTCGGAGATCAGTCCTCGGCTGGAATGGGAAATACCTCAATCACGCCCGTCAAAGCTGCTGGAAGGACTATTTATGTGACCTCTAGCATTGTTCGTGGATTACCACCTAGTGTCAAACCCGAGATGAGCATCGTAGAGATGGAGCGTGATTTGGGTTTTCAGCTAAGCAAGCTCGATGGGTACCGGTTCCGCTCTAATCCTTCACCAAAGGATTAGGGCTGACCGAAGGGAGTAGGCGTGCATTCCGGTAGTATTGCTTAGAGCCTGCTAACTAGCTGTTCGTAAAAGCTCCACAGTTTTCGCTGTCATCAGAATCGAAAAAGCCAACCAGTGCCAACCTCGCAAGGTCTCAGCCAGCCGCTCATAGTCTCGCGCCAGCCTGCGAAACCGGGATGTCCAGGCAAACGAACGTTCCACCACCCAACGCTTCGGCAGCAGCACGAATCCTCGTTTGGCCCCTTCCACCTTGACCACACACAGGGCGATGCCTTCCGCCTCTGCCGCTTGTGCCGCTTCCTCCCCAGTGTAACCCTGATCCACAAAGGCCACTTCCACCTGCTCCCCCGTCACTTCCTGCACCTGTTGACTGAGGGCTCCCACCTGGGCCCGTTCCTGTTCACTGGCCGCCGTTACTACCAGGGCCAGCAGATGCCCCAGGGTATCTACCGCCAGGTGAACTTTGCTTCCCTTGCGTCGTTTGTACCCATCGTATCCGGCCCGCTCCCCACTTTGCGGGGTGGACTGTAGGGTGCGAGCATCGTAGATGGCAGCGCTGGGATGGGCGGCTTTGCCCTGGAGCATTCGCAGGGTCATGCGCAGGTCGTGTACCAGGTCTTCGAAGACCCCCCGGTTCATCCAGCGGTAGGCTTGCGCCTGAACGATATGGGGGGGTGGGAAGTCGTGGGGCAGGTAGTCCCACTGAGCACCGGTTCGAACCATCCAGCGCAGGGCGTTGAACACTTCGCGCAGGTCGTACTTGCGCTGGGGTGCTTCCAGCGGGGCGAGGGTCAAATAGGGCAGCACCAGAGCCCATTCCTCATCACGGACGTCCGATGGGTAAGCACGGCGGTTCATGCTCTAAACATAACTGCAGTGCCTGATTTGGGTAAGGTGGTTTGTAGATTCTAGACTTTTAATAGTGAACGATACTGCCGGAATGCGTATGAAATCCACTGCCCGGCGAGCTGCTACGTAGTCTCCCCAGACGGAAAACAGGTGGGAACCTCAGCGCCAAGCGATGTGATGCCGTGCTACTTTGGTCTGGCCCCTGAACCAATCATTAAGGCGACCCTTCAAAAAACCGGTAACTTTTCACTCCCGTACGAGGGCGAAACCGCCTAGATTGGAGGTGTCAGGAAAGGGGTGAACCCGATGAAACTTCGAGAGCTCGAGGATGAGGAGACGGAGCAGGTGGTGGGTGGTGCGACCGAGCCCAGCGCATGGCTGAAGCTGATAACCCAGCTTCCCACGCTGCCGGAGCCGTGGCCCCGCAAGGGGATTGTTCCCCCGCCCAAGCTGCCGGAGGAGCGGGAGTAGAGAATTTGATTCAGGCAACAAGGAAATAGGAGGGATAGTGACATTGATTAGGTAAAAAGTTGGGGCTTTATAGTTGAGTAAAACCTTATTCGTTAGGAGGAACTTGTGAAACTAGAAACTAATAGAGTTGAGTGATAAGCAGCTTATTGAACTAGCAGGTGAAGACGGATGGCAAATCGGTATCTCTTGTGGATTCAATATTCCGGGAGGTTGGGGATGTCAGATTGGTATTGGGTACTCGAAAGAAATTAGTGGTGCAAGTCGAGATGAACAAATCCGTGCCCACAATGAAGCGCAATGGTACTATGGAGAAGTCATTCGGGCACATGGTAATGATGGAAGCGGGGTTTTTTCAACAAACACAGCTCCATCTGGCGCAGTAGAGGGCTATAGATAGAGTGATGCTAGGTGGGCTTGGTAAATATAGCCCACCTAGTAACAACTTGCCCCAATATTCTTGGATGATAAATGGATATAGTTTTATACGGCATTTTTGTCATTGTTGGATATCTAGGCTGGCTGGTTTGTTGGTCAGACTCCTTAGAAGATTTGCCGAAACCTAAAAGTTTCTTCCAACTCGGAAGTTTGGCCAATTTTTTACTTGTAGCCGTCTCTTTTTTTGTGATGGGTCAAACCACAATATTTGCGGCGTCAGTAAATGCTAACCTCTACTCAGAGGTATCTCCGCCATTAGCCCTACCCGTTTTGGACATGAATCGTTCCGCTAGTATTTTGGAGCTTACCCTCCGATTTCTAAAACTTCTCCTATTTGAAGATATGCCAAGAATAGGCATATATTTATTGGCACTTTATGTTAGTACCAAGTTTTTCTCCCCAAGTACTTCGGTATTTATTTCTTTGGTTCTATCCTCATTCTGCTTTGCTTTGATACACGGGTTTGATCTATCCCTAACCATTCAAGCCGCATTCGTTGGGGCCATTCTCACTTTAGTAGGTCTAAGATATGGGGTGGCTATGTCTGCTTTCTTGCACGTAGCGCTAAATCATTTCAAAATCGGCGTGTTTTTCCCTGGATTTGCTGCTGGCACTAACATTTTCTTAGGTATATTTTTGAATTCGACTTGGGTATATGTTTTA
The DNA here is from genome assembly GCF_026004075.1 of Meiothermus sp. Classification (NCBI taxonomy): domain Bacteria; kingdom Thermotogati; phylum Deinococcota; class Deinococci; order Thermales; family Thermaceae; genus Meiothermus; species Meiothermus sp. The sequence continues at coordinate 236,527 of NZ_BPIK01000001.1, forward strand.
TGGAGTTCTTTGTTTTGGCCAAAACTAAGGAGGGAGTAAATATGCGCTTTGGCCCAGCCCTTGTGTTCGTACTACTTTTTTGGATGTGTCCAGCGCTAGCTATCACACCTCAAGCCAAAAGCTACCTGGACAACGTACTGGACTTGCTCGAGACGCACTACGTACGTAGCGACACCATCAACTGGACTGAACTGCGACAAAAAGCGTACCAACTAGCCGCCAACGCCCAGCGTCCCTCGGACACCTACCTGGCTATTGAGCAGGTGTTGGCCGAGATAGGGGAGGGGCATATGTACTTCATCCCAGCACCCCAGGCAGGCCAGGGGAGTGAGGCCCGTACCATGTACGGGGGTGGGCTCGAGCTGCGGCGGGCGGGGAACTTCATCATTCGGCTAACCCCCGGCGGCCCGGCTCAGAAGGCAGGTCTGGAGATAGGGGATCAGATCGAAATGGTAAACGGCAGACCCTTGATCCTACCGGAAGAACTTTTCAGCTATCGGCAAGGCCAGACTGTTGAACTTTTGGTGTACCGTGCTCGTACCGACCAGCGCAAGACGGTGCGGCTCTCCCTGACCGAACCGCTACAACCGCCCAAGCCTACCGCTTGGCTCCTCGGCCAAAAGTTTGGCTATCTGGATCTGCCCCGGCACAGCCTGGCCGATGCCCGCCAGCTCGACTATGCCCGCCAGGTACAGCAGGCCATCCGGGCGGTGGATGCCCAGATGCCCTGCGGCTGGGTGGTGGACTTGCGCAACAATGCCGGGGGACTGTTCTACTCGATGCTTTTGGGGGTGGGCCCGCTGCTTGGAGAAGGATATGTGGGGGGTCTGGTGGGGCCAAAATCCAAAGAACAATGGATTTATCAGGATGGCAAGGTGCTGGTTAGGTCGGGTGATGCTACAAAGGTAATGGTGCAACTCGAGCAGCCCTACCGGCTGCGCACAGTTAATAGCCCGGTGGCGGTACTGATGGGGCCCGAAACCACCAGCGCGGGTGAGGCTCTGGTGATTGCCTTCAAGGGTCGCCCCAACACGCGCTTCTTTGGCGAACCCAGTTATGGCTTCACCACCGCCCTGCGGATGTTCGAACTGCCCGACGGAGCACGGATTGCCATTGCAGTTGCTTTCTTTGCCGACCGGGAAGGACAGCCCTACGACCAGCAGCTCGAGCCCGATGAAAGCCTCTTTACCGAATGGGGGTTTTTCCAAAGCGAAAAAGATGAGGTGTTGCAGGGTGCTCTGGTCTGGCTGCAAAACCAGCCTGTCTGCCGGGATACTCGACCTTAATGATTTCTTTAACTGTTCTGTGCAAAAAAATTCTTTGATTCTTTTTTTACAAAATGTAGTAAGTAATGAAAGCAGCAATAAGCTAACGGATGTTATCTGTTATCGCTGTGCCGCAAGTGCCTGACCAACCTCGGATTTTCTCGGGCACTGTTGAGTTTATTTAGGGATGTGATCTCAATGTCCGTTCTGAGCCCCAGCGCCCTCGAGCTTCTCGCGACCGCCCCGGCAGTGGTGGTGGCCCCGGTGGGTATCGGCTTCGCCCAGGCCGATCTAGAGGCTTGGGCGCACAAAACCAGACGCCGCATCTTGCGCGACCCCGCCGAGTTTTCCGGTCTGGCACCTACCCTAATTTTGCCCCAACGACGCTCCGACTTGGAGCGCCTTAACTCGAGCGACCCTCGAGACTTTCTCTTTCTCCGGGAATCCGATCTACTCTTCAGCCACGACGAATGGCAGCAGGCCGTGGGTGCGCAGCAAACCTACGCCGAGACCGGCGGCTGGCCCGAGGCACTGGCTCTGTTGCAGCGAATCGTCCTACGGCCTGGTGAGTCGTTGGTACGACATCCCCTTTGTGTGGCTCGGCTGGGGTCGCTGCTACCCAAGGATATTCCCCGCGAAATTTTAGCCAAAGCGGCCCAAAGCCCACTTCTGATTCCCGAGCTGTACGGGCTGCTAGGTCTAGATGGCACATCCGTTGCTGAACTCTACGACCGGGGCCTGCTTTATGCCCAGGGTTCCGGTTTGGTCATGCCCAAGCTGTTGCGGCTCTACCTACGGGGTTCTATTTCTGCCGAAGTGGCCCGGTTCATCGAGACAACATTGTTGGCCAGTGGTCATGCGACGGCTGTCCTGGAGTTGCTGGCCGAGCAGGGTGAATGGGAACGGTACCTGCGGCTCTTGACAGAGACGTTTTCGACCGCTCATGGCAATGCCTATCTGCGCGAGCGGCTGGCTCTGGTTCCACCAAAGTACCGAGATTTGCCTGTCTATCGTTATCTGGCTACCTATCTGGCCCGCTTCGCCGGCCATACCACACTCATGGAAAAAGAGCTGGTGGAGTTGTTGCCTTTGGCCGATGACCACCTTCGCCCCTTTGTGCTCAACGCCTATGGAGTTTCTCTGGGCATGCAAGCCAGGTATGAAGAGGCCATCGAAAAGTTTCGTGAGTGCCTCGAACCCAACGGTTCCAGGGTAGAAGAGATCACTGGAAAGGTTTTTCATAACCTGGGGGTGGCGTTTTTTCATCTCGGAAAATTTGCACAGGCCCAAGATGCGCTTTTGCGTGCAGCAAGCATTTATCGCCAACTTGGGCTATTTGATCAAGAAGCCATTTCCCTGGCAACCTTGGCTCCGGTGGAGCTTTGTCTGGGTAACCCGCGGGAAGCAATTTCGCTCCTCGAGCGTGCCCTACCCTACATGAATAAGCTGGCAGCCGAGAGCTATCTCACAGCCGAAAACCTGGCGAAGGCCTGGATAATGTGCGGCGATAGTTCAAATGCGGAAAAGCACCTTCTCGAGCTACCCGACCCCAAAAGAGATCTTCGCAGCCATTTGGTCACCAAGAAACGCTTGGGCGAGGTGTATTTATGGAAGGGGCGGTATGCAGAGGCGAAACAGTTGGTTGAGGAGGTTTTGTATAGCAACTTCAAGGATCAGGAAGTCCTGGACGATGCGCATTTATTGTTGAGCCGCATTGCTTTTCTGGAAGGCAAGACCGAGCAGGCTCGAGCCCATCTGAATAAGGTGGCGCGGAGTGTTCATGCCATCACCGAGTCGGGTTGGCAGGGCCTGGTCAACCTCGACACAGCCATCGCCGAGCTACGTCGGCTAGGGATGAAGTTCGATTTAGCCCAACTTCTGCTTCGCAAGGGCGATTTGGCTTCTTTACGAGAGGCACTGGAGCTTAGTCGTACATACCAGTATGGCTTGTTGCTGCACCACCCACATTATGCTCACCTCTGGCGGCCTCTGGTGTTGGCCGATAAGGGTGCGCGAAGCGTTTTCCCGTTGCAGATAGGTACTTTCGGTTCTTTTGAGGCCCGGTTATTGGGTACAAAGCTTGACTTAAGCCGGTTCAAGACCCGCAAATCTGCGGTGTTGCTTACATATATGGCCCTTCATCCCAGCGCGCACAACCGGGATAAACTGGCCGAGCTGTTTTGGAACGATGCCTCCAGTCCGCTGGCCTCTCTCAACACCGCGGTCTCCGAGCTTAGAAAACTGTTCGAAGCGCCGATCATGGAGGGTAATAAGGGCCAGGTATGGCTGACTTTTCCGGTTCAAACCGACCTGGAGGACTTTACCAAGAGCACCGAACCATTCCTGAAACAGCCCTTGCTCGATCCAAACCAAATTGGCCGCCTCGAGGCCCAACTAGCCCGCTTTGATGCACCTTGGCTTCCAGACTTTCCGGATTGGTTCGATGAAGAGCGCGCATTTGTGGAACACCGGAAGGCCAAACTTTGGCGATTACTGGCCGATTTTTATGCCACTCGTGCTCCGCATAAGGCGGTTGCTGCCTATCAACGAGTGACCTGCCTCGAGCCTTTCAACACCGAGGCTTGGGCCGGCCTGATGGAGCTTTACAACACACTTGGCGAAAAAAGCCTTGCTGAACAGGCTCGGGCCGCTATGCATAGGGCTATGCGGGAGCTCTTTCCATAAAAAACCCCTGTATGTGCTACTGGGGGATGTGAAAAAAAGAGGGGGTCTGTTGTAGGAGCTACCCGCCCAGCAGTTGCCGGTAGAGGGCCACGTACTCGCGAGCCGGCCCATCCCAGGAAAAATCCTGCTGCATGGCCCGTTTAGCTACGGCTTCACGGTCGGGGTGCTTGAGAAACTCGCGCACCCCGTGCAGAATCCCCCCGGCGTCCATGGCCTCGAAAATGAAGCCGGTTTCCCAGTGCTTTACGGTGTCCAGCAGGCCGCCCACGGCCCGCACGATGGGCGGGGTTCCGTAGCGCATGGCGATGAGCTGGGCCAGCCCGCAGGGCTCGAAGCGCGAGGGCATTAGGAATCCGTCGGAGCCGGCATAGATGCGGTGGGCCAGGGGTTCGTTGTAGCCCTGCACGTAGGCCAGGCGGCCCTTGAGGTGCGCGGCCATCCAGGCGAAGGTGCGCTCGAGGTGGGGATCTCCGCTGCCCAGCACCACCAGGTTGACCCCCAGGCCCATCAGGCCGTCCACCGCATCGGCAATCAAATCAATCCCTTTCTGATGGGCAAAACGCGAGACCACCCCCAGGGTGGGGCGGTCTTCCAGGCCCAGCTCCGAGAGCAGCAGGGCCCGGTTGCGGGTCTTGCCCGAGAGGTCGCTGGCGCTGTAGTGGTGCTCCAGGTAAGGGTCGGTGGCGGGGTTCCAGTAGGCGGTGTCGAGGCCGTTCAGGATGCCCCGCAGCTTCCACTGCTGGGCCCGCAGCACCCCGTCGAGGCCTTCGCCCCCTTCGGGGGTGGTGATCTCCCAGGCGTAGCGCGGCGAGACGGTGGTCACGGCATCGGCGTTCACAATCCCAGCTTTCATCAGGTTGACCGAGCCGTGGTGCTCGAGGCCCGCCCCGTAGTAGGTCTCGCCCGGCAGGCGCGTCCAGGCGTAGAAGTCCTGCGAACCCCAGACTCCCTGGTAGGCCAGGTTGTGGATGGTATAGACCGTGCGGGCCCTGAACCAGCCCAGGTTGCGCAGCAGCGGCAGCAGGGCAGCCTGCCAGTCGTGGGCGTGTACAACATCAAAATCGCCCAGCAGCTCGGCGGTAGCCATGGCGAAACGCACGAAGCGGCGGAAGTCGTCGGGGTAGCCGTAGGATTTGTCGCGGGCGAAATCCCCCAGCCCCACCAGCACGTAGCGCACCCCGCCGTGCTCGGCGTGGCCGATCCCAATCTTCTCGCGCTGGCCTTCGAAGTTGAACCAGGCCTCGCCCACGTAGTAGCCCTGGATACCCCAGTACCAGGGGATAAAGATGGTGGGCTCGAGGCCCTGCTTCTTCAGGGCCTGGGGCAGGCTCCCAATCACATCGGCCAGACCCCCCACCTTGGCAAAGGGGAAGGCTTCGGAGGCGACAAAGGCAACTTTCATAGGCGTAAGGGCAGTTTACCCCTTCGACCGGGTTTCTTCACGCCAGACCCCCTCCGGCAGCCAGAGGCCCGAGACGCTTTGCATGGCCCCGAGGCTGGGATAGGTATACACCCAGACCGCGCAGGGTTGTGGGGCTGGCTGGCTCAGGTAGGCCGTGGTGGGGATGCGCCGGTACTCCCGGCCTTCGTCCTCGAGTTCGTCGAGCGGCTCGAGCGCGTGTGCTAAATCGGCAAACCACTGCACCTCGCCCCAGACCCGCCCCTCCCCCCGCACCACCCCCGGATAGGCATAGGGACGCACCTCGCTTCTGGGAATGTGAAAAAGCCTGAAACCTTCTATGTAGGCCTCGGCTGAGCGCAGCCAACCGGCCTCTTTCGAGACCTGGAAGTTGCGCTCGCCCTGCTTGAGGGTACCGTAGACAAAAACCGCTTCTGGAGCATCCATCTTCAGCCAAGCATACCGGCCAGTGACTGCCTATGGTTGAGAAGTTTGCTGTACCAATTACCGCCCCAGCAACAGCACCACCACCGGGTGCTCGGCCTCGGGCAGCGAAAGGAGTTTGCGCACCTCTTCGTCGTAAAAGGTAGCGGCGGGGTAGGCTTGCAACCCCAGGGCGGTGGCGGCCACCATCACCTCGCCCACGGCGTAGCCCACCTCCAGAAGCGCATAGCGGAAGCCGCGCAGCCCGAAGACGGCCTCGGAGCGCTCCGGCACGGCGCTAAACACCACCAGCGCCGCCGAGGCCTCCACCGCTTCCAGATCCATCAGAGCCGCCCGCCAGCTTTGGGGGTCGAAGCGGCTGGAAAGCTGCTCTAGCTGGTGTTGCTTGGCGGCGTAGTGGTAGATGCCCTGGAAGGTGTCCTGCAGGCGCTGCACGGCCAGGTAGACCTCGAGCGGATACGCACCCCCCGCCGAGGGATACCCCCGCCCCCCCCGGCGCACCGCCAGCGGGGCCAGCACCTGCGAAAGCTCGGCCTGGGTGATGGAGGAGCCCACCTTGGGGGTGGTGGGCGCCACCCTCGAGAGCACACGCCACACCGCCGGGCCCCCGTCGCGGGCCGGTTCCGATAGCTCGACCGACTCCAGCGGGTTGGCATAGACCTTGGCCGCCGGCGCCCGCCCACCCGGCAGCTCGTCTCCGGGGAAAATGCGCGTCAGGCGGTAAAAAACCTTGCCGGGATGCTTGTCCATAAATGCCGATGGCCGATAGCCAATAGTGTACTGCAGACCTCTTGAGGCTACAGGCTACCAGCTTCGGGCTAAAATCTGTAGCTCTTGGGCACCACCACAATCCCTTCCGAGGTGACGGTGAAGCCCCGTACCCGGTCGGCCTCGAGGTCGTAGCCAATCTCGGTGTGGGGCGGGATGACCACATTTTTGTCCACGATGGCGTTGCGCAGCTTGGCGTAGCGCCCCACCTCCACCTCGTCGAAGAGCACGCTGCGCTCGACCAGGGCATAGGAATTGATGCGGCTGCGGCGGAAGATCACCGACTCGCGGATGGTGCCGCCGGAGATAATGCAGCCCCCGGCAATCAGGCTGTTGAAGGCCTGTCCGGTGCGGGCTCCGGCCTCGTGCACAAACTTGGCCGGTGGCGAGTTAAAGTTGGCCGCCCGCAGAGGCCATTCGGGGTTGTACAGGTCGAACTCCGGGGTGACCTGGATCAGGTCCATGCTGGCCTCAAAGTAGGCATCAATGGTGCCCACGTCGCGCCAGTAGGTGTTGGGGCCGCTCTGGCCGGGGATGGGGTTGCGTTTGAAGTCGTAGACCTGAATGCGATAACCCTCGCTCAGGGCGCGGGGGATTACGTCCTTGCCGAAGTCGTGCGAGGAGTTGGGGTCTTTGGCGTCGTGCTCGAGCTTCTCCACCAGGGCCTCGGTACGGAAGATATAGTTACCCATCGAGACCAGGGCCTGGTCGGGCTTGCCAGGGATGGGGGTGGGGTTCTTGGGTTTTTCCTGAAAGCCCACCATGCGCCACTGGTCGTCTACCTGCAGCACCCCAAAACGGCTGGCCTGCTCGATGGGCACGGGGTAGGCTGCAATGGTGAGGTCGGCTTTGTGGTCGGTGTGGTAGTCCAGCATGTGGGCGATGTTCATCTTGAAGATGTGGTCGCCCCCGAAAATTGCCACGTGCTCGGGTTTGTGGTTGTTGATGAGGTGTAAGTTCTGGTAGATGGCATCGGCGGTGCCGCGGTACCAGACCGGCCCCAGCTCCTCGTAGCGGTACATCTGAGCCGGCACCAGCAGAATGAAAGCATCCTCCAGGAAGCCCCCAAACCGCCAGTGCCGCTGTACGTGCTCGGTGAGGGACTGGGCTTTGAACTGGGTGAGCACATAAATCCCGTAAATCCCCGAGTTCAGGAAGTTGTTGAGTACAAAATCGATAATACGGTAACGCGCCCCAAAAGGCACCGAGGGTTTGGCGCGCTTGGCCGTGAGCGGGAACAGCCTTGAACCCTGACCTCCCGCGAGAATCATCCCTAAAACTCGCATAGACATGACGAAGTTGCCTCCTTTGCCAACAGCATAACAGGCCTGGGGTTGTGCTAAAAGCCTGGGGTGGGTATCCGCCCTGGCTCAGGTTCTTGATGAGCGGGCTGTGGTTATACTTTTCCAGCATGAGGCTATCCTACGAGGCGCTCGAGTGGCGCACACCCATCGAAAATTCCGCCGAACCGGTCTCCCCGCCGCCGCCCCCGCCTTTTTTCGGCCAGGAGCGGGCTAGGGGGGCGCTGGAGATGGCGATCCGCGGAGGTTTTCACGCCTATCTGGTGGGGCCTTCCAGTCTGGGAAAGCACGAGGCCCTGCTGGCTTACCTGAGCACCCAGAGCGTGGAAACCCCGCCCGATCTGCTGTACGTGCCCCTCTCGGAGCGCAAGGTAGCGGTGCTAACCCTGCCCAGCGGGCAGGAAATTCACCTGGCCGAGGCAGTGGAGGGCCTGCTGCTGGAGGTCAACCGGCTGGACGAGCTGTTTCGACAGGGCTCTTTTCTACGGGAAAAAACCCAGCTCGAGGCCCGCTTCAAAGAGGCCCGCGAACAGCAGCTCGAGGCGCTCCGACGTGAAGCCCAGGAGGCCGGGTTTGCCCTGTCTAGCAACGGCGAGCGGCTGGAGCTCACCGGCCCCGGCCCGGTTCCTGCCGAACTCAGCGCCCGGCTGGAGGAGGTTACCCTGGGCAGCCTGGCCGCTTCCGCCGAGCTCGAGGTCGCCCTCCGGCGGCTGCGCCGCGACTGGGCCCTGCACTACCTTAATAACCGCTTCGAACCCTTGTTTCAGCGCTTCCCCCAGGCCAGAACCTACCTCGAGGCCCTGCGGGCCCGGCTGGCCCGCTACGCCGAGACCGGCGAGCCCCTCGACCCGGCCCAGTGGCGGCCCAACCTGCTCACCTCCTCCAGCAGCGGCACCCCGCCCCCCATCGTCTACGAACCCTACGCCACGGCCCCCCGGCTTTTTGGGCGGCTGGACTACGTGGTGGATCGGGGGGTGTGGAGCACCAACGTCAGCCTGATCCGCCCCGGCGCGGTGCACCGCGCCCAGGGGGGGTATCTGATCCTGGATGCCCTGAGTCTCAAGCGCGAGGGCACCTGGGAGGCCTTCAAGCGGGCCCTGCGCAACGGCCAGGTCGAGCCGGTGACCGAGCCCCAGGCCCCGGCCAGCCTCGAGGTCGAACCCTTCCCCATCCAGATGCAGGTGATCCTGGTGGGCACCCCCGAGGCCTTCGAGGGGCTGGAGGAAGACCCGGCCTTCAGCGAGCTGTTTCGCATCCGGGCCGAGTTCTCGCCCACCCTGCCGGCCAGCCCCGAAAGCCGCATGGCCCTGGGGGGGTGGCTCCTGGCCCAGGGCTTCCAGCTCACCCAGGGCGGCCTCACCCGGCTCTACGACGAAGCCCGGCGCAGCGCCGAGCAGCGCGACCGCATGGACGCCCGCCTGGTGGAGATTCGGGCCCTGGCCGAAGAGGCCGCCGTTCTTGGGGAGGGCCTCGTCAGCGCCGAGTCCGTTGAACAGGCCATTGCGGCCCGCGAGCACCGGAGCTTTCTCTCCGAGGAAGAGTTTTTGCGGGCGGTGCAGGAGGGGGTTATCAGCCTGCATACGACTGGAAAAGCGGTGGGCGAGGTGAACAGCCTGGTGGTGGTCGAGGCCGCGCCCTACTGGGGCCGCCCGGCCCGCCTGACTGCTCGAGCCGCCCCCGGCCGCGATCACCTGATCTCCATCGACCGCGAGGCCGGCCTGGGCGGGCAGATTTTCCACAAGGCGGTGCTGACCCTGGCTGGTTACCTGCGCAGCCGGTACATCGAGCATGGTTCCCTACCGGTGACGATCAGCCTGGCTTTTGAGCAAAGCTATGTCTCCATCGAAGGCGACTCGGCTGGGCTGGCCGAGCTGGTAGCGACGCTATCGGCCATTGGCAACTTCCCCCTGCGGCAGGACCTGGCCGTAACGGGCGCGGTAGACCAGACCGGTAAGGTGCTGGCGGTGGGGGCCATCAACGCCAAGGTGGAGGGCTTCTTCCGGGTTTGCAAGGCGCTGGGCCTGAGCGGAACCCAGGGGGTGATTCTGCCCCAAGCCAACCTTGCCAACCTGACCCTGCAGGCCGAGGTGCTCGAGGCCATCCGGGCCGGGCAGTTCCACATCTACGCGGTCGAGACGGCCGAACAGGCCCTCGAGCTTCTGACTGGCGCCCGCATGGAGGGCTTCCGGGGTCTGCAGGACAGGATCCGGGCTGGGCTCGAGGCCTTCGCCAGGCTCGAGGAAGGCCACGATAAAGAAGACCGGGAAAATAGCCAGTAACCCGGCTGCCACAGATTGCTGCTGGCCCTTGGCGTATCATGCAGCTATGCGCCGGTGGGTGATGGCTTTGCTGCTACTGGGCAGCCTGGCTTTGGCCCAGAATCAGGATACCCAGGCCTTTGCCCTGCGCCTCGAGCAGGCCTGGCGGCTGGTTAAGGAGCGCTACTACGACACCAGCTTCAAAGGGCTGAACTGGGAGGCCATAGGCCATGCTTACCGGCAGCGGCTGGGCGAGGTGCGCGACTGGGACGGGCTATACCGCCTGCTGGACGAGATGTACGGCGAACTGCGCGACGACCACTCGAGGGTGCTGAGCCCCGAGGAGGCCCGGCGTCTGCTGAGCGGTGCCCAGTGCCTGCCCCTGCCCTTCAAAGACCAGGATCTGCTCCCCAACGCCACCCCACCCAACCCCAGCTCTCCCAGTCCCCGGCCCGCTCAGCCGGCGAACCCTGTTTCACCCCCTTCCCAGCCGTCCCGAACCCCCTACGAGACGCCCCAGGTGCGCTTTACCGATGGGGTGGTCATCGTGCGGCTGAGCAACCTAGTGGACGCGGCGGGCCTGAGCGCTTTGCAAGAGGCCATCCGTCAGTATGAGCCCAGGGCCCGGGGCTATGTGCTGGACTTACGGGGTAACCCTGGCGGACTGGCCCTGCGCATGGCCGAGGTGGCGGGGGTCTTTATGCGGGGTGTGCCCTGGCGCATTGTGAGCCGGGGCCTGGGGGGCATTCCGCTGCCCACCACCCCCTTCCTGGGCCGCCCTCAGACACAAAAACCTCTGGTGGTGCTGATTGACGGCAACGTGCACTCCGCCGCCGAAGGGCTGGCCGGGGCCCTAAAAAATGCAGGACGGGCCTACCTGATCGGCACCCGCAGCGCCGGCAACACCGAGGCCCTCACCCCCTACTGCTTCCCCGATGGTGGGGTGGCTCTGGTGGCGGGCGGCGTGCTGGCCCCATTCTCCGGCCCCACCTGGGAAGGGCGCGGGGTGGAACCCGACCTGGTAGAAGAAAACCCCGACGAGCAGCTCGAGGCCGCCCTGCGCTATATCCTGCGTCGGCAATAGATTTTGCTATTTGAGCTTTTAGGCTTGAGGGGTATCGCCAGTCGCGATTCCAGTTTTTGGCTTCCCTTGGCGATGGATACCAAACAAGAAACGACTGACCGCGCTGTGCTGCACCAGCTCGCTTAGCAACACGGTAACCACCAGCGAGCTCGTCAGCAGCAGAACATACAACCAGCCCACAGGCAGGGCCAGCTTGAGCACGAAATACCCCAGCACCACGATCACAGTTTGGTGCCAGATATAAAACGGATAAACCCAGTGGCGGGCCCTGTCCAGGAACCCCGAAGGCTTATTGAGAAAGCGGTGTGCGTAGGCCAGAATGGCAAATATAAGGCTTAAGGCGGCCAGATCTCTTAGCGACCAGTAAATCTCATGATAGGGAAGTAGTTCGCTAGAGACAAACAGATTGCGATGCAGGACGGAAGAGTAAAAAGAAGCTTTTAGCAGAACAAGACCCAGGCCTGCCAGCAGAAATTGACGGCGTTGCCCAAAAATAGCCTGTAGCAAGCCGGGCCGCAGATACAGCGCAAAGCCCAGGACAAATAGCTCGAAGTAGAAGCCGAGGTTGGCCAGGTCTTCAGCCAGGCCCGGATGAGAACCCAAGCTCAGGGGGAGCAAAGCCCCCAGTGCTGCGGGTGTGATAACCAGCAACCAGACCCGCCAGGGGGCGGCCTGTAACCAGGTCTCGAGCCGGGCCAGAAAACCCAGCCCCAGGGGACTGCGCAGATACAAAAAAACCGGCAAGGCCAGCAGCGAAAAGTAAAACAGATACAAAAGGAACCACAGATGCTCTGTGTGCAAATTGAAAAACAAGAAGGAACCATCCCCCCACCACGGGCCGATGAGAAACTGTCCGTAGCTGCCTTCGAAATGCTGGGGGTTGCTGGAGTCCAATGAAAGCCGCCGAATGTACTGCTGGGGCGGTACGATGAGCAAAACCCCCATGGCCAAAGGAATGATTAGCCGCTTGAAGCGATCTACTGAATAACCGAACGCAGAGGCCCTGCGTAGGGCGAAAACCGTTGCGGCACCGGATACAAAGAACAGCAGGGGTAGGCGCACTGTGGTAAGGGCTTCGTTGAAGTAGGTGAGCCATCCGATCTCTGGACCCTTGATAATCCAGGGCCAGCTATCAAAGGGGCGCCCGGCATGAAAGACCAGCCCCAGAAATACCGCCAGCAAGCGCAGCCAGTCTAGGTAGTGAATTCGCTTGTCGCTACTCATGTCTAGTAGTGTCTATAGTTGAGCGGGCATGCTATTTCAGCTTTCGGGCCAGCCAGACCAGGCTAATGGCTTCGGCTAGCAGGCGGGGCTGTTGCTGCATCTGGGCAGGGGAGTAGGTTTGGGTAAGGTTCAGGCTAGGGGTCAGCACCTCACGCAGTACAGGTTCAGCGGCTTGTATTTGCTCTTGCAGGTGGCTTCCCAGGCCCGCGGCCAGCCAGCTTTGGGTGACGTCGAAGCCCCGCTTGTAGCGAGCGGTACGAATAGAATCGGGGATTTTGCCCTGTGCCACCTGGCGCAAAGCCCACTTGCCATAGCCGTGTCGCAGCTTGAGGTGTACCGGCAGGGCCAGGCCCAGCTCGAGCACCCGGTAGTCCAGGAAAGGAAGGCGGCTCTCGATGCTGTGGCCCATGGAGTTGCGATCCTCATAGCGTAGCAGGGTGGGCAGGCTGTACCGGGTGACATCGAGCATCTGCCGCAACCAGGGGGCCTGACGATGGTCTGTGCCAAGCACCAGCCGCACCGAAGGCAGCCGCAAATTCCCTTGAGCTGGCCCGCCAAAATAGCGCTGGCGGTTCTGCCAGAACAGGCCCAGCTTGTACATCTCTGCGCTCAGGAGCCGGGCCAGTCCTAGAGCAAAGCCCGCTAGCTCGAGGTACTGCTTCTGGGCGAGCAGGTAACGGAACTGGAACAGGAAAAACTTACGGTAGCCCATAAAGCCCTCGTCGCCCCCCTGCCCACCCAGCAGTACCTTGTAACCTTCGCTGCGGGCTGCCTCGTAGACAAAGTTCTGGGCCAGGATGCTGAGGGTGGGGAAAGGGGCATCCTGCGCGGCCAGGGTTTTTTCGAAGGCTTGTACAAGGTGCTCTTTGGAAAGCTCGGGCCAGACAAAATGCACATCAATGCCGGCTTTTTGTGCCAGTTCCTGGGCCAGGGGGCCCTCGGAACGGGGAGCCTGGGGGTGGCCGTAGCAGAAGCCCACCACCCGCTCGTGCTGCTGTGCGGCTAAAGCTGCTACCAGCGAAGAGTCCAGCCCGCCCGAAAGCGAGACGGCCAGCGGTACATCGGAGCGCAGCCGCAGTTGAACGGCGCTGTGTAGGGTGGCCTCGAGCTCCTCCAGTAAGGCTTTTTCGTCCATGCCCCTTAGCGCCTGTATTTTCTGCTCGACCCGGCTTTTTGGGTCGTAGTAGGGCTGGGGCTCAATGCTGGGCTGGTTAAGCTGCACGCAGGCGTGGTGTCCGGCGGGCAGGGCGTGCAGGCCTGTGTAGGGCGATATGTCGCTATCGTCCTCGTAGACGTAGTAAAAAAGCCCCCTGCTGACATATTCCAGGTTGGGGGAGAGGCCAAAGTGCTGGGCCAGGGCCTCGGTAGAGGAAGCAAAGGCCAGCAGACCTTGCTGCAGGAGGTAAAACAGCGGTTTGACGCCAAAGCGGTCGCGCACCAGCCAGAGCTGCCCTGCCTGGGTATCCAGCAAGGCAAAGGCGAACATTCCAATAAAGCGTTCCCAGGCCTGATTACCCCAGGCTTTGTAGGCTTCCAGGATGACCTCGGTGTCGCCCTGGGTTTGAAAGCGGTGGCCCAGGGCCTGTAGCTCGGCGCGCAGCTCGAGGTAGTTGTAAATTTCCCCGTTGAACACAATGCAGTAGCGCCCGCTGTGATCCCACAGGGGCTGGTTGGAGTGCTCGGATAGGTCAATGATGCTCAGGCGGTTGTGGCCCAGTACCAGCTGGCCGGCAGGCTGGGGTAGCTCCACCACTGCCTGATGATCGGGGCCTCGAGGAAGCTGGCTGGTCACAATTTTACCGACCAGCTTCGTCAGCTCCGGCATGGACTGGGTGGTTGAAAAAGCCCCGGCAATACCACACATTCAGGCCTCCAGGTGATGGGCGGTGCCCGCTTTATACAGGCGCTGGTACAGCGCCGTAAGTTTGGCGAATTCCACGCCCCAGTTGAGCCGCTCGAGAATCAGTTGTCGCCCGCGCTGTCCCATGGCCTCGGCCTCGGCGGGGTGCTCGAGCAACCAGCGGATGGCCTCGGCAATGGCTTTGGGATCGTTGGGATTGACGAAGAGTCCACAGGATACATCGCCGATAGAGCGTCGCCAGAGCGGGAAATCCGAGGCTACAAAGGGAATCCCGGCCATCATGTACTCGTACAGCTTGGTTGGCTGCGAGACCAAAAAGCTGGGGATGGGGTGCAGAACGGCCAGGCCAATGCGACTGCTGGCTAAAAGCTCGAGGGTCTCAGGGCGGTTTTTGTAGCCCAGGAAATCGGTGTAGCGGTAGCCAGGGTGCTGCTCGGCCTCAGCCCGCAGGCCTGGCGGAGCAAAAGCCCCAATCAGGGTTAGGCGAACCTCTGGGTTTTGCAGGTGCTGCATGGCCTCGAGCATCTCGAAGAGCCCGCGCACCGCGGTAATGCTTCCGGCATACAGCACCCGGGCGGGCCGGTTCTGGTAGGGCGTGCTGCCCAGGGCAGCAATTTCCTGGGGGTGCGGGAAGTTTTGCAGCAGGATGGTTTTATGGGCCGGAAAGCGAGCTGCGATGGGCTCGGTAACCGTCACAATCCCGCTCAGCAGACTGCCAGCCAGGCGCTCCAGCAGCCGCATACCGCTGGCAACCGGGCCGCGCAGGGGCTTGGGAATCCAACGCTTGCTCAGAATGTCGGTAGGCACGTCCTCGTGGACATCGTAGACCACTTTTTTGCCCTGCAGGCGCAGCAGCATTCCTACAGGAATCAGCTCGGGGTCATGAAAATGATAGATGTCCCCTTGCTCGGCCAAAGCCTGCTTATATACGGCCCAGACCGTGCCCAGCATACGGCCCAGACGGCCTTTGGTTTTTGTAACCGACCGTACCTGCACCCCCTGGCGCACCTCATCTCGCTCATGGGGTGCCACCAGCACGACCGGGTAGCCTTCCTGGGCCAGACTCACGCACTCTCGATGAAAAATACGGACATCGAAGGGGGGGTGGGCCGAGGTGAGGTGAACGATCTTAGGCAGGGGTTGTGGCATGGTATTACCTGACTTGCTCAGTCGAACTGCACGTGGAAAGCACGGGCCCAGGCGATCAGATTGATCCAGCGCCAGACCCTAAAGTCGAAGGGCTTGCGTCCGGCCAGAATGGCCGCGAATTCCTCTTTTACAGCCGTCTGCTGGATGGGGTAGATATGGCCCAGGGTTTCGGAGTCCAGCAGTTGATGAACCCAGGGGGCCAGTTGGTGCAACCAGTGCTGTTCAGGGGTGGCAAACCCCACCTTGTCCTTGCGATCCAGGATGGCCTGGGGCACCAGGCCCTGCATGGCCCGGCGGAATACGGCCTTGGTCTGTCCCTGGGGCGAGAGGATGTGGGCTTCGGGCAGGTTCAGCAGCAGCTCGACGAGCTTGGGGGTGAGGAAGGGCACCCGGCTTTCGATGGAGTGAGCCATGGAGTTGCGGTCTTCGTAGCGCAGGAGCTTGGGCAGGCTGGTCTCGGTCAGGGACTGCAGTAACTCGTGGCGCAGTACCTCCCGTCCGTGGGCGGTGCGGGGCGAGGCAAGCTGTACGTTGCGCTCGGTAAACCAGGTGGTATTGAGCCAGGGCGGGGCCAGCTCCTGCCCTGCCACCCGACGGGCCAGGGGCTCGAGGGATGCGGGAATTAAAAAGCCGATCGCGCTTTTCCAGGTGTCCTTGAGGGCGGGCTCGAGCCGGCTTGTACGCAGGAAGGCCAGGGCCTCGAGCCAGCGCCCCTGCCGCACCAGCGAGGCCAGGCGGGCGCCGCCGTACACCGCGTAACCGGCCAGCACCTCATCGGCGCCCTGCCCGTCCAGCATCACCTTAATACCGGCTTCCTGGGCCAGGCGGAACACCCGGTACTGGGCATAGATGCTGGTGGAGCCGAAGGGCTCGCCCTGTATCCGGACAAGCTCGTCGAGGTCGGCGACCAGCTCGGAGGCGCTGGGTTTGACCTTGTGGGCCTGCACCCTTGCGGCCTGGCCCACCAGGTCGGCCCAGGGCTCCTCGGAGACGCCGTTGTCGGCGATGTAGGTAAAGGTGTGCAGCTCGAGGCCCGGCTCGAGGTGGCGCATGGCCGCTACGATGGCCGAGGAGTCTATACCCCCCGAAAGCGCCGCACCCACCGGTACATCTGAGCGCAGGTGCAGCCGCACATTCTCCAAAAACTGGGCCCGCACCGCCTCGGCGGCCTCTTCGAAGGAGAGCTCGAGGGGGTTTTGCAAGCGGGGCTGCCAGTAACGCTGGGGCTTGGTGAGCTGCAAATTATTCAGATCCAGCCGCAGGTAGTGCCCGGCCGGGAGCTGCCGAATATCCGAGAAGAGCGTCTGGGCCCCGTCATCGGTCAGGCCAAAGCGCAGGTAGCGGTACAGGCCCTGGGGGTGCACCTGCCGGCCCACCCCCGGCAGCTCCAGCAAGACCGGGATTTCCGAGGCAAAGCCCACGCCTTCGGCAAAAGCGCAGTAATACAGCGGCTTGATGCCGAAAAAGTCCCGCACCAGGTGCAGGCTTTGTTCCTGGGTGTCCAGCACCGCAAAAGCGAACATGCCCACCAGGCGCTCCAGGCACGCCGGGCCCCAGTGGGCCCAGGCCGCCAGCAGCACCTCGGTGTCGGAGTGGGAGCGGAAGCAGTGGCCCAGGGCCTTCAGCTCCTGGCGCAGCTCGAGGTAGTTGTAAATTTCTCCATTGAACACCAGGTGGTAGCGCCCGTCCGGGCTCGACATGGGCTGCCAGCCCAGCTCGGACAGGTCGAGGATGGACAGCCGCCGGTGCACCAGCAGCACCGAGCCCTGGGCTTCGCTCCAGGTCTTGCCCCGGTAGGCCGCAGCGCTGGGACTCCAGGCCAGCCAGCCCTGATCGTCCGGGCCGCGGTGGTGCAGGCCCTCCAGCGCCCGGCCCGCCCAGTTCAGGGCGCCCGGCTTACGTAACGCGAGACCGGCAATTCCACACAAAAGCGCTTCCTCCCTCGATCTAGCTCTGCACCGCGGCGCGAACGGCTTCAATCACGGCCCGCTGGGTTTCCGGCTGCATCTGCGGCCAGATGGGCAGCGAGAGCACCTCGGCGGCGGCCCGCTCGCTTTCGGGCAGGTGCAGTTCCAGGGGCTGGTAGATGGGCAGCTTGTGCAGCGGCACCGGGTAGTAGACCATGGTGCCGATGCCCAGCTCGGCCAGCCGGTTCTGCACGGCATCGCGCCTGTTGCCCAGAATCCGCACGGTGTACTGGTGGAAGACGTGCCCGGGGGTCAGGGCCGGGGTGAGGAGGCCCTCGAGGCCGGCCAGGCCCTCGTTGTAGCGCTGGGCGATGGCCCGGCGGGCCTGGTTGTAGCGCTCGAGGTGGGGTAGCTTGACCAGCAGGATGGCGGCCTGCAGGGTGTCCAGCCTCGAGTTATACCCCACCACCTCGTTGTGGTACTTCTTGCGCGAGCCGTGGGCTCGCAGCATCCGGGCCTGTTCGGCCACAGCGTCGTCGGCTGTAACCAGCAAACCCCCATCGCCGTAGGCCCCCAGGTTTTTGGAAGGGAAGAAGGAGAAAGCCCCCGCGTCGCCCAGGGTTCCGGTAAAGCGCTGCAGGGGTTCGTAGCGGGCACCAAAGGACTGGGCGCAGTCTTCCAGCACCTTCAGGCCGTGCCGCCGGGCGATTTCCAGAATCGGGCCCATGGCCGCGGGGTTCCCGTACAGGTGCACCGGAATGATGGCCCTGGTCTGGGGCGAGATGGCGGCCTCGAGCCCGGCGGGATCCAGGTTGAAGCTCTGGGGGTCAATGTCCACAAACACCGGTCTGGCCCCCAACAGGCTGATGGCCTCGGCGGTGGCGAAAAAGGTAAAGGGGCTGGTGATCACCTCGTCCCCGGGCCCCACCCCCAGCGCCCGCAGGCCGATGATCAGGGCGTCGGTGCCGGAGTTCAGCGCCACGGCATGCTTTACCCCCAGGTACTGGGCGAGCTGCTGCTCGAGGGCCTGTACTTCCGGCCCCATGATGAACTGGGTCGAGCGCAAGACCCGCTGGATGGCCGCGTTGAGCTCGTCCCACAGCTCGTCTACCTCTGCCTTCAGGTCGAGGATGGGAATCTGGGTTAGGGTGCTCACTTAATCCTCCGTACTTCGAGGGGGCCCACCTTCTGATAGACATGCCCCTGGGAGTCGGTCACGGTGTCGCTCTGGCTGAAGTCGAGCCGGTCGCCGTAGGCGCTCATCCAGCCGATGATGCGGGCCGGAACACCGGCCACGATGGCGTAGGCCGGTACATCTTTGGTAACTACTGCCCCCGCCGCCACAAACGCCCCCTCGTGCAGGGTCACGCCGGTCACGATGGTGGCATTGGCCCCGATGCTGGCCCCGCGCTTGACCAGGATGCGGCCATAATCGGCGGCGGTGTTGCGGGGGAACTCGCTGCGGGGGGTTAGCACGTTGGTAAACACCATGCTGGGGCCGCAAAACACATAGTCCTCCAGAATCACCCCCTCGTAGACCGAGACGTTGTTCTGGATCTTGACCCCGTTGCCAATCACCACGTTGTTGGCTACATAAACGTTTTGCCCCAGGGTGCAGTTTTCCCCGATGACTGCTTTGGCGCTGATATGGCAGAAATGCCAGATCTTGGTACCGCGCCCAATCTTGGCGCCTTCGTCCACAATGGCGGTCTCGTGCTTGAAGTAGTCCATAACTATTGTTTGACCGTCTGAAGGAAGGGGTGCATGGTGACGGTGCGATCCGATAGGGGCAGGGTGCGGATCTTGGCCACGGTGGCGATGGCCTCGTAGGTATCCTCGAGGCCGAAGCCCTGACCGGCCAGGGTGCGCTCGTAGACGCGGGTGTGCAGCTCGGTGAAGCCTTCGGAGAACTCAATCTCCTCGCCGTCTAAGCGCATGGAGCGGTAGGTGCGCTTGCCCTGGGCCCGCAGGGCCGGCGGCACATAGCCCACGTCAATCGAGAGAAACCAGCGCACCTGGGCCCGCTCGAGCTCCAGGTAGCCCGAGGCCACGGTGTCGTCGCGGCGGTGCACCTCCACCTGCTCCACCTTGCCAAAAAGCCAGGTGAGCATATCGAAGAAGTGCACCCCGATGTTGGTGGCCAGGCCCCCCGACTGCTCGGTGCGGCCCTTCCAGCTCCGCAGGTACCAGGTGCCCCGGCTGGTGATGTAGGTGAGGTCGAGCTGGTATTTGCGGGGGGGCTGGGCTTGCAGGCGGGCATGCAGGTTGAGCAGGGCCTCGTGGGTGCGGAGCTGCAAAATGGTCCAGACCCGCCGTCCGGTCTCGGCCTCGAGGTCTTTGAGTTCCCGGATTTCCTCGGGGTTGAGCACCAGGGGCTTCTCGCAGATGGCGTCGGCCCCGGCCCGGAGGGCCATGCGGATATGGGCGTTGTGCAGGTAGTTGGGGCTGGCAATGCTTACGTAGTCCACCTGCTGGGGGGTGCCGCGCAGGCGGTAGAGGTAGTCCTCGAACAGCTCGGGCTGGGTAAAAAACTCGGCCTCGGGGAAGTACGAGTCCATGATGCCCACCGAATCGAAGGGGTCGAGGGCAGCTACAAGGCGATTGCCGGTATCCTTGATGGCCTTGAGGTGGCGGGGCGCGATGTAGCCCGCAGCGCCGATGAGTGCAAAGTTCTTCATAGTTCTCCCTAGAGCAGCACCACGTTGTCGGCTTTGATCCCCCGGGTGGCGTAGCGGGTGTCGAGCACCACTTTGGACAGGGCCACCACGCGGGCGTAGTCCACATTGGAGTGGTTGGTGGTGATGATCACCAGGTCGGCGTTTTGCAGCAGCTCGTCGGTCAGCTCCACGCTGTCGGCCACAAGCCCGTGCTCCTCCACGTGCGGCGTCCAGCTATCGTGGAAGACCACCTCGGCCCCCTGCTTTTGCAGGAGCTTGAAGACCTCGATGGCCGGGCTTTCGCGGTAATCGTCCAGGTTGGCCTTGTAGGCCATGCCCAGGAGTACCACCTTGGCCCCCCGCAAAGGCTTGCCGTGCTGGCTCAGCACGCGGGCGGCCTTGTCCACGGTGAACTCCGGCATTTTGCGGTTAATCTCGCCCGCCAGGTTGATGAAGTGGGTGTTGAAGTTGTACTCCTTGGCCTTCCACTCGAGGTAGTGCGGGTCGAGGGGGATGCAGTGGCCGCCCACGCCAGGGCCGGGGTAGAAAGGCATGATGCCGAAGGGCTTGGTAAAAGCGGCGTCCAGCACCTCCCAGACGTTCAAGTCCATGCGGTCGCACAGGAGGGTAAGCTCGTTGACCAAAGCGATATTCACGGCCCGGAAGGTGTTTTCAAACACCTTGACCATCTCGGCGGCTTTGGCGCTGCTCACCGGCACCACGTGGTTGATGGTTTTGCTGTAAAAAGCCACCGCCACCTCGAGGCTCTGGGGCCCCACCCCGCCCACCACCTTGTTGGTGTTCTTGGTGGTGTAACGGGCGTTGCCGGGGTCTACCCGCTCGGGGCTGTGGGCCAGGAAGAAGTCCTGGTTCAGCTTGAGGCCGCTTTGCTCCAGGATGGGCAGCATGACCTCTTCGGTGGTGCCCGGATAGGTGGTGGACTCGAGGCTCACCAGCTGGCCGGGCCGCAGGTATCTGGCAATTTCGCGGGTCACGCCCTCCACGTACTGCAGGTCGGGCACCAGGTTCTTGGTCAGGGGCGTGGGCACGGCGATTACAATCACGTCCAGCTCGGGTACTTCCTCGAAGCTGGTGGTGGCCCGGATCAGGCCCTGGGCCACCAGGTCGCGCAGCTCCTCGTCTTTTACGTCACCGATATAGTTCTGGCCCTGATTGATCATGGCTACGCGCTTGGCGCTGCGGTCGATGCCCACCACGCGGTAGCCCACCTTGGCCTTCTCCACGGCAAAGGGCAGGCCCACATAGCCCATGCCGACCACGCCTACCACGGCGGTTTTGTCCTCGATGCGCTGCAACAAAAGGGTTTTGGGATCTACAACGGTCTGCATACGGTCTCCTTACACCGGAACTTTTTCGGCCTTGGGTTGCTGGGATTGAAGCTGGTACAGCCAGTTTTCGATGAGCACTGACCAGCTCAGGTGGGTCTCCACATAGCGCCGCCCGTTCTGGCCCAATTGCTCGGCCAGATGGGGGTTTTGCGCCACCGCCATGATGTTGTGGGCCAGGGTTTGGGCGTCTTCGGGGAGGCTTACCAGGCCGGCTCGAGCCCCCTCCACTAGCCGCGCCCCTTCCCCCTGTCCAGCGTAGAGAATGGGTTTGGCGCAGCTCATCCCGGCAAAAATTTTGACCGGGCGGGTCATCTCGAAGAGTGGGGAGTCGCGCAGGGTGGAAAGGCCGGCTACGGCCAGCGAATAAAGCCGGGTGATGTAGGCGGGGGGCTTTGGGTCCAGGAATCGCACATTGGTAAGCCCCATCTCCTGGGCCATCTGCTTCAAGCGGGGTTTTTCCGAGCCGTCGCCGATGAGCACCAGCACCACCTGTGGGTCGGTCAGGAGCCGGGCGGCCTGCAGGGCCACCTCCAGGCCGTGGGCGTAGCCGTGGTTGCCGGCGTACAGAATGATTTTCTTGCCCTCGAGGCCAAGCTCCCTTGCCAGGGCCAGGTCGGGCGGCATGGGTTTGAAAAGATCGGTATCCACCCCGTTGGGCAGGTAGAGCACCTTGTGTGCGGGCACTTTTTTCTCTTCCAGCAAAACCTTCTGGATGCCCTCGGTCACCGCGGTGATGAAGTGGGCCTGGCGGTAGCTCCAGCCTTCCAGGCCCTCGGCCAAACGCAGCAAAGGGCCTTCCTTCATCAGGCCGAGCTGGCGCACCGAGTCCGGCCAGAGATCGGCTATGTTGAAGATAAAAGGCACACCAAAGCGCCTCGAGGCCAGGTAGCCCGTTAGGCTCAGGAATAGGGGCGGCGATTCCACAAAGATGTAATCGGGCTTTTGAACCTTTAGCAGTCCACCCAGCGCGCTCAGCACAAAGCTAAAGTAGTTAAGCAGCCGCTTGGGGCCGGTGCCCATGGCGGGGTAGATCCAGGTGCGCACCACCCGCACCCCTTCCCAGTCTTCCTCGAGCCAGAGTTTGCCGCGGTAACCCTCAAACACACGCCCGGTGGGGTAATTGGGCATGGCCGTTAATACCTCTACCTGATGCCCTAACCGCACCAGCTCGCGGATGACCGAAGCCAGCCGCACCTGGGCTGCGCCGATCTCGGGGGGGAAATACTGGGTTAGGAACAAGAAACGCACAGAACCTCCGATGTAGTCTTACAACCTGCTTCAATGTGTTTCTGGCAAACGCTAATTGCTCTTACTAAACGCATTGTTCGCAGGCTGTGCCATGACTTCACAAAAACTGCACTCGTCAACTCCAAGGCGTATGGCTCGCTCATCCCATGTAGTTTAGTCAGTTTCATGTACCCGGCCAGGTTGTTTGACGCATTGGTCGTTACAGCTTCACCTCAAGAGATGTGAACTCAACGCTTCATGAGAGCCCCATAGGTAACGGGGTTAGCGGATTTCTAAGGGGCCGAGGTCGGGGGCTACTCCCAGGATGCGTGGATAACCCATGAAATCGAAGCTGGGCGCAGCCTCACGAGTGCCTTTGTCGATAGCCGGGCTATCGTTGCTCAGCCGGTAATCGCCGGAGCCATCGTCTTTGAAATCAACAAAGCGAGGGTCTTCATTGAAGCTGCTTTGCTGGGTGCTGGTAAGCAAGACCCAGTTGGCGGTGTTGTTCCAGACTAGATTGTTAATAAACCGATTAACGCCCGTGTTGTTTTCCTCACTAATACCGCGAGGGTTGCCTACCACAATGTTGTTGGCTACCAGGAAGTTCTCGGCTTTATTGCCCAGGGTATTTTCGCCCGAGCCCACCGAGATACCGCCATACAGGTTGGCAAAGGAGAGGTTGTGGCTAATGGTCACGGCGGTAGCAGCCTGCCAGGTAGTGATGCCAAAGCCCCTGGCCCGGTAAACAATATTGTTCTGGATGATACCTTTTGGACTCCCTTGGTAGATGCCGTGGATCCGGGTACAGGAACCTGCCGAAAGGTCGCCGATGTCGTGTATCAGGTTGCTCAGTATGCTGATGTTGCTGGCGTTGGGCTGGCTGGCATTGATACCGGCCCCGCCGTTGGAGTCGCACTGGGCCCGGATGCCATAGACATGGTTGAACAAGAAGCGGTTGTAGGGGGCCCAGCTAATAATGCCGCTGTTGGTGGCGTTGGTAACTTCGAACCCGACGATATCCACGTAGCTGCCGTGCACATCAATACCAAAGAGGTTGCCCTGGGCGTTGAGTTTGGCGCCCCAGCGGGTTTCGGAGGCGATGGTGATACGCTGGTTTGATGTGCCGGAGACGTTTACCTGCACGGCCTCGTTGTAGGAGCCGGGGAGCACCCGCAGGACGTCGCCGGGCTTGAGTTTTTGCACGGCGAAGGAAATCGTGGCCCAGGGGCGCTCACGGGAGCCGTCGTTGGTGTTGCTGCCGCCGGGGCCCACGTAGTAGGTGGGGCCGTTGGGAATGCTAAACAAACCGTAAGAGGTATCCGGTTTGGGATTAAGGGGGCTGCGCTGAGAGCTGGTAATACAAGCAGCCAGTAAAACAACCAGGAGCGTCACCACCCATCTCAGGCCGATACTCTTCAAGGGCAGTCGAGGGATAATGGCTCGTTTTCTCATAAGCACCACAACGATTCTCGAGGCAAATACACGTGGTACACCAATATAGCCGATTCTGTTTCTGGGCAACACAACCATCCCAAGATTTGTGGTGGGCTTTTTGCCCAGAAACCTCTACAGATAGGGTCTGTTGGAATGGTTGTTCAGCTACCCAGTGGGGCTTAACAGCCGGTCTCGAACGGCCAGCAGTATAAATCCAAGCAGCAGGGTGGAGATAGCAGCAATACCTGCGGTGAGCAAAGGACGCGGCCAGATGGCTTCGGTGGGCACTTCAGCCTGGGCTAGGAGCGAGAGCTGGCCGGTGGCGCTGTTTTCCAGCGAGCGTATGATTCCCAGTTCACGCTCGAGGTTGACCCGTAGCTCCCGCAGGACGTTTTGATCGGTGCGGCTGGCAGCCTGGGTAATCTGGATATCTACCCAGCGAATCCGGTTTTCCAGTGAGACGCTGGCGCGTTTGAAGTTGTCTCGAATCAGGGCCTCTTCCCAGTTGCGCAAAGCTTCGGCCCAGGCATTGGCTAAGGCCGCAGAGCGGCGGGGGTCGGAGTCACGGGCGCTCAATACAAATACGGTGGAACTCGAGCCCACCGTCTCGATAGAGCGAATGCGCAGTTTCTCTCGTACTTTTGATACCTCTTTCGGTAATACGCCGGGAAAGCGACGATTCATCTGCTCGAGCACCAACGTGCCATAGGCAGCCTCGCGGTAGGCGGCCGCAGCCAGGGGCCTAAACTGGGGCGAGCTGGTTGTAGAGCCCAGCTCCACCGGCTGGGCCGAAAGCAGACGGGCCGAGGCTTCATAGACACGTGGTTGAATGGTGCTCAGTAGGTAAGCCACAACCGCAATTACCACCGAAGCTCCCAGCAAAGCCCACATATAGCGGCTAAAGCTCAGGAGCAAGCGGTCGAAATCGGTCATGCTGGATGTACTTCTCATCATATTTCCTCGAGTTTTTTGACAGAGATCAATAATGTGCCGGGGTACCCCTCTTGGTTAGCCCGGCCCTTGTGGTCTCAGCCTAACCGTATTGGCCTGGGAACGCTAGCGAAAATAACCCGATGCCCCCCGAAATAACTCTTTCTACAAGCAGTTAACGCTCGGGGTTACGCAGAATAACCGGCAGCCCGAATCAGGCTGTGTACCATTGAAGCAGGGATGATGGGGATGCTCCCGAGCCAGGGCAAAACAAAAAATCCTCACTGCCTTGTATGACCCGAATCAAAGGTTTTTTGACACAAACGTCCTTTATGGGGAACGCGGCCCTACTGGCCAGCAGTACGGTGCTGGGTCAGGGCCTGGTCGTCCTGATACAGCCCCTTCTGACCCGTATATATAAGCCGGAGGATTTTGGCTGGTGGGCTTTGTATGGCTCCATCCTTTCTTTGGCGGCAGTGGTGATTAACCTTCGCTACGAGCAGGCCATCCAGCTACCCAAAGAAGAGCCAGAAGCCCGTGGGCTTTTGCTAATTGCAGTGGGAGCTGGCCTGGGCCTGAGCCTGCTGATAAGTGGTTTTTTTTGGTTTTTTCGGGATGTCTTCTCGACCTGGTTGGGCGCCCAAATCCCAGGCTGGTTCGCGGCTCTGGTGGGGGTGGGGCTGGCTTGCATAGCCCTCATGCAATCGGGCAGTATGTGGGCCTTGCGGCTGCAGCGCTTTGGTGCACTGGCCCAGACCAAGTTTCAGCAAGGCTTATGGCAGGCTTTGGCCCAGGTGGGTCTGGGGCTGCTTGTTAAGGGGCCAGCGGGGCTTTTACTGGGCGACGTCTTGGGGCGCTTGGGGGGAGTTCAGGCTTTGTGGCGTTTGTTGCCCCGGAGCCTCGAGGGCATCACCTGGCGCACCTTGCAACAGACGGCCCGCCGCTACCGGAGTTTCCTGGTTTTTGGCACCAGCGCTGCTTTACTAACCGCGGCCAGCTTTCACCTACCGTTTATTTTGTTGACCGCTTTTTTTGGTGCTGCTGCGATGGGTCAGTTTAGCCTGAGTTACCGCATTACCACCATCCCCGTAACCCTGGTGGCCCAGTCCATTGGGCAGGTCTTTTTTGCGCGCGCTGCCGCAGCCCGTGAGACCCCCGAGCTGGCCCAGCTCACCATCCGAACTGCCACCATGCTGATAGCGGTGGGTTTGCCGGTATTTGGTGCATTGTTTGTGGTCTCGCCCCAGGCCTTCCCTCTGATTTTTGGGCCCAACTGGTACGAAGCCGGGGTGTATGCCCGCTTACTTGCACCATACTTACTCCTCTCTATTGTGGCCCAACCCCTTTCTACCTTGCTCACTGTTAGGGAATGGCAGCAAGCCTTGTTGGTTTTTACTGTCTTTGAGCTGGCCTTACGCATGGGGGCCATCTACTGGGGTATTGCCACCCAGCAGATGTACTGGGCAGTTTTTTTGTTCGCCTCGAGCAGTGCGCTGGTGGCCGGAATATCGCTGGGCCTATTTTTCCGCGCAGCCGGGGCGCGCTGGGCCGATTTTTGGCGAAGTTTACGCAGGTACATCTGGCTCAACCTGCCTGCTTTGTTGCTGCTGTGGGGGCTCACCCACTGGGTTGCGGGCTGGAGCCTGTTGGGGCTAACGGTATTAGTTAGTGCTACCGTTTTATTGTTCACTGCCAGGGAACTTAGGAAGGAAGGTTTGGTATGAGATCGGTTGCGCCAGTAACGGCGGCCTTGTTGTTCCCTTTATGGTCTTGGCTGGCCTTCCCACAAATTTTGCTCTACCTATACACTTTTAGCCTGCCGCTCGAGGGGGTTTTTGCTATCGAAGGGGTGTTTACCCTATCCAAGGCACTCCTGGGCCTATTTTTGCTTTCTTTAGTTTTTCAAATCAGGCGCCCCAAAATCGCCTGGTTTCCGGCCCTAGTTTTAACCTGGCGACTCATTCCAAGGTTACGTATTTCCATACTGGCTGCAGCCCTGATGCTGTGGCTTTTTCTAAGCTATTTTTGGTCGGCCGAACCATCGGCTACCTGGGATAAGCTTCAGGCCTGGGCGCAGCAACTGATAGGTGCTATGGCTATCGCTTTTTTTATCATGGCCAGGCCCCAAACCCTCCAGCCCGTTCTGTTTTCCTACTCGCTGGGGGCTGGTATTGCGGCGGTTCAGGGTGTCTCCAACTACCTGCGCAACCCGTTGAGCCGCACTACCTTTACGGGGGCAGCCGATGCCGCCGATTTCGCAGCGGTGGTGTTGCTTGGTTCCTTGGTGGCGGTAGGGCTGTGGCTGACTACAAAAAGTCCCTGGATGCGCTGGTACAGCATTCTTTGCTTTGCGCTTTGCACCCTGGCAGTGGTGCTTTCCGGCACCCGCAGCGCCTGGGTAGCCATCGTTATTACCTTAGCGCTGGTGGTACTGCCCCGCCTGGGTTGGCGGCAGTTTCTTTCGCTGGGTGTGGCCTTTGGCCTGGTGGGCCTGGCGCTGTTTCAGTTGCCTGCGGTCAACCAGTTCCTGACCTACCGCATTACCTCGGCGGCCGAGGATGGGGGGGCCGGTCGCACGGCCATCTGGGCGGTCGGATGGCAGATCGCGCAACAAAATCTCATCTTTGGGCATGGCCTGGGCACCTTTACCGCTTTGTTCGGGCAGGGGGTTGCTGCCGAGTCTGACCTCGAGTCCATTGATACCTACTACATCACCGATGGCCGGGGGGCCCATAACATCTACTTGGAGCTTGTTAGCGAAGTGGGTCTTATAGGACTGGGCATTTTCTTGAGCTGGATGTGGGTGCTGTTGCAAGTCAGCCTGCGGCAATCGGTACACCCGGATCTGATTCTGATTCTCAAGGCCTGTCTACTGGCCTACCTGATCCAGGGGGCGTTTTTGGGGATTTTGGAGCGCAAATACCTGTGGCTTACCATAGCGCTTCTACACGGTCTGGCCATGATGGTTCGAGGTAACAGCTATGCGCGTATTGTTTCTAAGCCCTGATTTTCCTTCGAATGTACACCCTTCAGCCTGCATTTTCGTGCAGACCCAGGCCGTAGAACTCCAGCGCCTGGGGGTGCAGGTGGATGTATACGCCCCCACGCCGGCAGTACTACCCGGAATGGCCCGACTAAAACCAGCCTGGCAGGCCTACACCCAAATTCCTTCCCGGTACGAGGTGGAGGGTGTCGGGGTGCTTCGTCCCCGCTACCCGGCTTTTCCCGGCGAGAACTTTTGGGGCTGGCCGCACCGCCTCAAAGCCTTCTCGCTGCCACCCCAACGGTACGACCTGATTCATGCCCACTTTGCCCACCCGGAGGGAACCCTGGGCCTTTTGCTCAAGCGCCGCTGGAAGAAGCCGCTGGTGGTTACGCTGCACGGCGACGATGCCAATACCTACCCCTACCAGAGCCCTCGCTACATGCGCTACTACAGGCGTGTGCTGACTCAGGCTGATCTGATTCTGGCGGTGAGCGAGGCCATCCGCGAGCGGGCCCAGTCCTTCACGGCCCGCCCTGTGATCACCCACCGGGTGGGCTTGCGGCTCCCTCCACGCCCGTTCAGGCCTGACAAACCAGCTTTGCGGGCCGAGCTGGGGCTGCCGCAGGACAAGTTCGTACTGCTTTTCGTGGGTACGCTCTGGAAATACAAAGGGGTTTTGGAGCTGCTCGAGGCTCTGCAGCAACTCGACGACGAAAATGTCCTGACCGTGTTTATCGGAGAAGGGCCCTTGCGCGAGCGCCTTATAAGCACCTCGCGCGCTGCCATTCGCAGCCTGGGCCAGCAGCCCAACCCGGTGGTTCGAGCTTACATGGCCGCCGCCGACGCTTTGGTGTTACCCTCTTACCGCGAAGGACTGCCTACCGTGCTGGTCGAGGCAGGGGCAGCGGGTCTGCCTGTGATTGCCAGCCAGCAGGGGGGCATACCCGAACTGATTAGCGATAAGACTGGCTTTCCCCTCCCTGAAATTAGCGCTGCTGCCATCCTGCGAGCCCTGGCCCAGCTCCGCAATAACCCCACACAGGCCCAGGCCCGCGCCGAACAGCTACAAGCCCACATCTACCGCCACTACGATGCCGGTCAGAACGCCCAAACCCTGTTGGAGTACTACCGGCGCCTCATCGAACGACAGCCGATAAACGTCCCGGCAATGGAAGGTGTTTAGATGGAGAAGCCCAAGGTAACCACCACCCCCCACTTCAGCGCACCCTTGCAAAAGGCATGGCACCGCTTTTACTCCGATTTTCTACTCCCCAGCCGGGTACAGGAATTCCGCAGCCTGCTCGAGCAGGCCCTGGCCCGGGGCTATCAGGTGCACTCCATTGCTTCTATCTGGGAAAAGATAAAGGCCGGACAGCTCCAGGATGGCCCATACCTGGTTTTGCGACTGGACATTGATACTGACCTACGTACCACGCGGGCTTTGTGGCAGGTTGTGCGCGAAATGGGTGTGCAAGCCTCGTTTTACTTTCGGCTCTCTACGCTGGACGTGAACCTGATGCGCGAGATTCACGCCTCGGGCAGCGAGGCCAGCTACCACTACGAAGAGATCGCCACCTACGCCAAACGCCACCGCCTCAAAAGCCGCGCCGAGGTAGAAGCCCACATGCCCGCTATCCGGGCCTTGTTTGCAGAGAACTATCGCAGGATAAAGGCCCTCACCGGCCTGCCCCTGCACACCGTGGCCTCGCACGGCGACTGGCTCAACCGCCGGTTGGGGGTGATCAACCACGAACTGCTGCAAGACCCAGGCCTGCGTGAGGAGCTGGGTATCGAGCTCGAGGCCTACGACCCCGCCTTGCACCAACACTACACCCGGCGTTACTCCGATGGAGCCTACCCCAACCTCTGGCTCGATGGTGACCCCCTGGAAGCGATCCAGAAGGGCCTTCCTTTTGTAGAAGTTC
Organism: Meiothermus sp.; assembly: GCF_026004075.1. Taxonomy (NCBI): domain Bacteria; kingdom Thermotogati; phylum Deinococcota; class Deinococci; order Thermales; family Thermaceae; genus Meiothermus; species Meiothermus sp. The sequence goes on from NZ_BPIK01000001.1 coordinate 266,383, forward strand.
TGATGCACCCCCGGCACTGGGAAGCCAACATTGCCGTTAACCTGCAGGACAACCTACTTCGCCTGGGGGAGGAGCTGGCCTACCGTCGACTCGGGCTTCCTCATCTGCTGGGCCCCCTGGCTCCTTTATGGCCGCTGCTGCAGACTGGCATTCTAGAAACGGGCTTATAACCATTAAGCGAAAGCGCCTCGAGGGGTAACCCGGCAAACCCACAAAGGCAACCCATTTCGTGTGGGAGCAGGCTTAGCTTACCAGCGTTGGCCCCAACAAAGGGGCGATCTATAAACTCGAGCGTTATCGACGCGTTACCGCAACCCATACCCAGAGTTCCCCAACCCCCCCGACTGGGTTGTGGGTTTTGCCCGCCAGCGAATCCGGGGCGGTCTGTGTGTACGAATGGCAGCATCATGCTGTATTGGTGGGGGCAATGGATTGGTGCGCCGGGCTGCATGGCGTTAAGGCCTTAGGTTACGGGCGTGTCTTTGGGTCAAACAAGTATTTGCGGCTTGATTTTTGTGGCTATACTCAAAACCTAGGATCACTCGATCCACAAAGACCCTGAGGAGGTACTTCATGACCTATCGCTGGTTTGTACTACTATTAGCCGCGCTGTTCCTGGCTGCCTGCGGGGGAGGTGGGGCGCCCAGCATTAGCACCATCGAGGTTAGCCCGGCGACCGCCAGCAAGCAGGTGGGCCAGACCCAGCAGTTCACCGCGGTAGCCAAGGATGCGGGCGGCAACGTGATTTCCGGTGTGACCTTTACCTGGAGCTCGAGCGATACCGCCGTTGCCACCGTGAATAACAGCGGCCTGGCTACTGCCGTTGCCGCGGGCACGGCCACCATCACCGCCACGGCCGGGGGCAAGAGCGGCAGCGCTACCTTTACCGTGACCAACCCATCGCCCCCGTCCCCGACCATCGAGACCATCGAGGTCAGCCCGGCGACCGCCAGCAAGCAGGTGGGCCAGACCCAGCAGTTCACCGCGGTAGCCAAGGATGCGGACGGCAACGTGATTTCCGGTGTGACCTTTACCTGGAGCTCGAGCGATACCGCCGTTGCCACCGTGAATAACAGCGGCCTAGCTACTGCCGTTGCCGTGGGCACGGCCACCATCACCGCCACGGCCGGGGGCAAGAGCGGCAGCGCTACCTTTAGCGTGACCCCCATTCCTACTTACACCGTGGGCGGCGAGGTGCGCTACCTGAACGGCAGCGGTCTGGTGCTGGCCCTGGGTTCGCAGACCAAAACCATTAGCAGCAACGGCCCCTTCACCTTCGACACCCCTGTACCAAACGGTACCTACAGTGTGAGTGTGCAGACCCCGCCCACCAACCCCTCCCAGACCTGCACCGTCGCCCCCAGCAGCGTGACCGTGAGCGGGGCCAACGTGACCAACCTGGTGGTGGAGTGCAGCCCCTACACCAAGTGGCTGGCTTCCAATGCAACCGATATCGGAAACGCCATCACCACCGATGCCAGCGGCAACGTGATTGTGGCGGGTCTTTCTAAAGAAGTGCTGGGTGATGAGGTGGGCACGCTCGCGCTGGCCTTCCCGGATGTGGTGGTGGCCAAGTACGCGCCCAACGGCAGCCGTCTGTGGGTCAAGCAGTTCACCGTGGGTGACCCCGGCACCTCGCCCAACGTGGAGTCGCAGGCCAAAGGCGTGGCCACCGACGCCGATGGCAACATCTACGTGGTGGGCAGCGCCTACGTCGCCAGCAGCAACGCCTTCAAGGGCTTTATCCTCAAGCTAAGCCCGGCTGGGGCAAAGCTGGCCTCGGTCAAGCTGGACGAGAGCACCTCGAACGTAGAGAACGGCCTTACCAGCGTGGCGGTGGTGGGTAGCGACGTGTATGTGGGCGGCTATACCGCTGGAACCGTGCCTGGTGATACTGGTACCAACGCAGGTGGGGAAGATGCCGCGCTGTATAAGTACGACACCGGCCTTACCCTACAGTGGGCACGGCGGCTCGGCTCGACCGGCAACGACCGCATTACCTCGGTTGCTGCCGCTGCAGGCGAAGTGTACGCCGCTGGATTTGCGGGTGAGGCCCTGCCTTCCAAAACCCATCTGGGTGAAACCGATGCCTTTGTTGTGAAGTACGACAACGCAGGAACCCAGCAGTGGCTCGAGCAGTTTGGTACGCCCTTTGGTGACGGGGCCAATGCGGTAGCAGTGCAGGGTTCGGATGTGTACGTGGCCGGTTATGTGACCGGAGCCTACGAGACCGGCTTTAGCTACAACGGCGGTACCGACCTGTTTGTAACCAAGTTCAGCAGCAGCGGTACGGAAACCTGGCGCCGCCAGTACAGTCCCATCGACCAGCCTCCTCCTGTTGGCCCGGTAAAGATTAACCCTTATGGTATGGCCGCCGATGCTGCAGGCAACGTCTACATCGTGGGGGAGGTCAATGTTTCGGTAGACGGCACGGCAACCCACGCCGGTGCTAAGGATGTCTTCATCCTGCAGTATCTGGCCGACGGCAGCGTGGGCTGGGCCCGCCAGCAAGGCAGCGACCAGGACGAGATCGCCCTGGCCGTCACCCTTCGCGGCAGCGACCTCTACCTGACCGGCTGGAGCAAAGGAGCGCTGGACGGCTACACCAACCAGGGCGAAGAGGATATCTTCGTGCTGAAGTACGGTACCGACGGCAGCCAGAAGTAGCGGTGGTTTTTCTGGGGCTCGAGGGTACCCTCGAGCCCCCTACTTTTGCAAGAGCGTTATAGGCTTCGTTACGCGAGTGTTGCGTGCCATTAATAACCCAGTGCCCAAGTTAACGCGATATATGCTGCCTTTAGCAGAGGGGATTTCTACCGAATAACGCCGCCATAACGAGGCTTGGGCTAAACTTTGGCACATATTTTCGGAGGAAGCCACCTCGAAGGAGCACGTAGATGCTAAAAGAACCGTTCAGCACAGTACCTTTTGCTCCCTGGCCCCACTTTGCGCCCGATGAGATCGAGGCCGCCGCCAAGGTGCTTCAGTCTGGAAAAGTGAACTACTGGACGGGCCAGGAAGGTCGCCTCTTCGAGCGGGAGTTCGCCGATTATGTTGGAACCAAGCACGCCATTGCCCTGCATAACGGTACAGTGGCGCTCGAGCTGGCCCTCTATGCCATGGGAGTGGGGGAGGGCGATGAGGTTATCACCACCCCCCGCACCTTCATTGCCTCGGCCAGCGCGGCGGTGATGCGCGGGGCAAGGCCTGTTTTTGCCGATGTAGACCCCGAGAGCGGCCTGATTACCGCCGAGACCATCGAGCGGGCCATCACCCCCCGTACCAAGGCCATTATCGTGGTGCACCTGGCTGGCTGGCCGGCCGATATGGACGCCATCATGGCCCTGGCTCGCAAGCACAACCTCTGGGTCATTGAGGACTGCGCCCAGGCCCACGGGGCCCGGTACAAGGGCCGGAGCGTAGGCTCGATTGGTCACGCCGGGGCCTGGTCGTTTTGCCAGGACAAAATTCTCACCACCGGCGGCGAGGGGGGGATGCTTACCCTCAACGACGACGAACTGTGGAACAAAGCCTGGAGTTTCAAAGACCACGGCAAGAGCTACGACGCGGTCTACAACCGCCAGCACCCCCCTGGCTTCCGCTGGCTGCACGAAGACTTCGGCACCAACTGGCGGATGCTCGAGGTGCAGTCGGCCATTGGCCGGGTGATTCTGCGCAAACTGGACGGCTGGGTTGAGCAGCGCCGGGCCAACGCCCACTACCTGAGCGAGCGTTTCCGCCAGATTCCGGCCCTGCGGGTGCCCGAAGTACCCGCCCACCTGTACCACGCCTACTACAAGTACTACGTGTATGTGCGCCCCGAGCGGCTCAAGCCCGGCTGGAGCCGCGACCGCATCATGCAGACCGTTAGCGAGATGGGCATTCCCTGCATGAGCGGAAGTTGCAGTGAGGTTTACCTCGAGAAAGCCTTTACCCGGCGGGGCTGGCAGCCAGCCGAGCGGTTGCCGGTGGCCAAGGAACTGGGCGAAACCTCGCTGATGTTCCTGGTGCACCCCACCCTGGGCCAGGCCCAGATGCAAGCCACCGCCGATGCCGTCGAACAGGTGATGGAGCAGGCCTCGATTTGAGGGAGGGAGCAGGGTATGGTTTATTTGAAGGAGCTGCGCTTCACTGCCGACGTAATTCTGCGCGTGTTGGCCGACCAGCTCATGGTGGCTGGCAGCTTTGCTGTAGCCATGGTGATACATCTACTATGGGCCTACCAAGGCGCAGCCGATGCGGCTTTGCTGGGAGCCTATGCCCAGATTTACGGCAAGAACGTGGGCATCCTGATGGCCATTGCCTTTGTGGTGTTTGCGGCCAGCGGTTTTTATAGCCGGGGCCGGGCCTACCAGAGCCGCTACAAGATGCTGGTGGTGGCCCAGGCGGTAATGCTGGCCTACCTCATCTTCGGCTTTGCGGTGTTTATGCTGCCGCTGGTAGATCCACCGCGCTCGGTGTTGTTTGCCAGTGGGTTTTTCACCCTCGGCCTGACCCTGGCCTCGAGGGCCTGGGTACACTACTGGGATAGCGTGGAGGCCCGGCGCAAGGCCAGGGCCAAACCCATCCCTTCCCTCACCGCCGATGAGCGCATCGTGCTGGTGATCGGTGGGGCGGGATACATCGGTTCGGGGTTGCTGCCGCGGCTGCTCGAGCGCGGCTACCGGGTGCGCCTGCTCGACCTGCTCTTGTTTGGCAAGGAGCCCATCGCCCACGTACTGCACCACCCCAACCTGGAAATCATCCAGGCCGACTTCCGCCAGGTAGACAAGGTGGTGGAGGCCATGCGCGGGGTGGACACCGTGGTGCACCTGGGGGGGTTGGTGGGTGACCCGGCCTGTGCCCTGGACGAAAACCTCACCATCGAAATTAACCTGGTCGCCACCCGTACCATCGCCGAGATTGCCAAGGGTATGCACGTACGGCGCTTTATCTTCGCCAGCACCTGCTCGGTATACGGCGCCAGCGACCTGGTGCTGGACGAGCGTAGCAACCTCAACCCGGTCTCGCTCTATGCCCGCAGCAAAATTGCCTCCGAACAGGTACTGCACCAGCTCCAGAGCGACGATTTCTCGGTGGTGATCCTGCGCTTCGGTACCATTTATGGTCTCTCGGGCCGCACCCGTTTCGACCTGGTGGTCAACCTGCTCACAGCCAAAGCGGTGGTGGACAAGAAGATCACCGTGTTTGGGGGCGACCAGTGGCGGCCTTTTGTGCACGTAGACGATGCCGCGCGCGCAGTCATGCTGGCTGTGGAAGCCCCCAAAGAGCGCGTGCACAACGAAACCTTTAATGTGGGCAGCAACGAGGGCAACATGACCCTGGGCATGGTGGGCGAGCTGGTCAAGAAGCTGGTGCCCGATGCCGAGCTGATCGATTCGGGTCGCGATGGTGACCGGCGCAACTACCGCGTAGACTTCTCCAAAATTCGCAACCGGCTGGGCTTCGAGCCGCAGTGGACGGTGGAGCAGGGCATCCAGCAGGTCATCGAGGCCCTGAAGAGCGGCAAGGTGCGCGACTACCGGGCAGCCATGTACTCCAACGTTAAATACCTTACCGAAGGGGCTACCTCCGATGCCGTCAAGCAGTACTACCTGGGTTGGGAAAAGTCCCTGATCGAGCAGACCTACGAGCCAAAGGAGGAAAAGGGGTCTATTACTGTGCCCCAGGCTTAGGGTTGTACCCCACTTACCGCAGGGAGGGGCGGTAAGTGAATGTGGACGTACCGTACGAGGTGATGAGTGAAAGAGATATTGGCCCTTCCAAGAGTGTTTTTACTGGTACTGGCTTTTCTGAGTCTCACGGCCTGTAACACCACCAGGCCCCCCGCAACACCCAGCAACTTTCAGGCCACCCCCGATGCCACCCCCCGGGTGGTGCTGCGCTGGGAGGCGGCAGCAGGGGCCACCGATTATGTCCTCGAGCGCAAAACAAACAGCGGTGCTTTCGCCGTTCTGGGTGTGGTTACCAATACCGACTACACCGATGAAAGCGTGGACTACAGCACCACCTACACCTACCGCCTGACCGCCCGCAACAACGCCGCTGTGAGCAGCTCGGTAGAGCAGAACGCCACCACCCCCGACCGGCCCCTGGCACCCCCCGACGCTCCCGGCAACTTCCAGGCCACCCCCGACGCCACCCCCAAAGTGGTGCTGCGCTGGACGGCCCCGGAGCGGGTAGCCCGCTATGTGCTCGAGCGCCGTACCCGCGACGGTAGCCTTGTCACCCTGAGCAGTACCCTGCCCGCCAGCACCACCGAGTACACCGATGAAGCGGTGGGCAGCGGAACCCCCTACACCTACCGTCTCACCCCCTACAACAGCGCGGGCAGCGGCAGCCCAGCCACCTTGCAAACCGAGACCCCAGCCTACAGCGAGCCGGGCTTCACCCAGACCGCTAGCAGCTACAGCTTTGCCGACGACTCGAGCCAGGATCCCGGCATTAACCCCCTGACCAGCCCCGACCTGGGTCTGGACGTGGAATACTTCGACAACCCCGACCTCACCGGCCTTTTTGCCCGGCGCATAGAGACCAACATCAACCGCACCTTCTCGGGTCAGCCCCCGCGCCCCGGTATGGGCCCCGACACCTTCAGCATCCGCTGGACGGGCCTGATTACCGCTCCGGCAAACGGAACCTACACCTTTACCGTGCTGGCCGACGACGGGGTGCGGCTCTGGGTCAACGACCAGCTCCTGATCAGCGCCTGGTTCGACCAGGGCCTCACCCGCCGCAGCGCCACCATTTCCCTGAGCGCAGGCCAGGCCTACCGCATCAAGCTCGAGTACTACAACCAGGACGCCCGCGGGGCCATCAAGCTGCGCTGGGCCTACCCCGGCCAGTCCGAGCAAGTCGTGCCCTCTTCGACATTTGTGCGCCACCAGAAGGCCCGCATCGGCTACTTTGGCCCCAAACTGCCCTGGCCCACCGTAGCCACCCACGCCGCCCTGCTGCCCGATGGCCGGGTGATGACCTTCCACGGCCTCGACCCAGTGGGTAAAGGCCAGGGTGACAATTACCGCGATTACAGCAAACATGCCTCCACCCAGGTTTTCGTCTGGACGCCCGGCACCCCCACCGATGCCCAGAGCCAGGCCCGTTACGACAACACCCGCACCGACCTTTTCTGCTCGGGCTACGTGCTGGCCGCCAACGGCAAACTCTACCTGGCCGGGGGCAACCTGGGCTACGACTACACCGCCAGTGGTGGTGAATACGGATTTCCGGCTGGGCATAAACACACCAACATCTTCGACCCCAGCACCAACACCTGGAGCGCCGGCCCCGAGATGACCCACGGCCGTTGGTACCCTAGCGTGATTACCCTGCCCAACGAAGAAATGCTAATTATCGGGGGCAACCGCGACCAGCACAATGGGGATGGGGATATATATCGAGAGGATTGGAACACGATACCCGATGTGTGGAATCCTTTTACAAATACCCTTCGTCGGCTGACTGGGGCCGAGTCCATTGACATCAATGGCAACGTGCTGATCAACCATTTTTACCCCTGGGTGCACGTGGCTCCCAATGGGCAAGTATTTCTCTCAGGTAACTATGAAAAATGGTTTTATATCAACACAACAGGCCAGGGCTCGCTAGGCCCGGTTCACAGTTCATTAGTGGATCGTTACTACGGCTCCTCGGTAATGTACCAGCCGGGAAAGATTTTGATACTGGGCGGGGGTGACGTTCAAAAAAGCAACCCTCCTGGTATAAGCCGAGGAGAGAACTCTGCCCAGGTAATCGAACTGAACCCCAATAACCAGAGCATTTCGGTGCGTAACGTAGCTCCTATGGCCTACAAACGCACGCATGTCAACGCTACCCTTATGCCGGATGGGCGCATCTTTGTAAACGGCGGGAATGAGAATGGAATTCAGTTCAACAATGCCTATGCAGTGTACGAGAGCGAGATATGGTCGCCCCTCACCGAGACCTTTAAGCGCGCTGCCGAGGCCCAGTGCCCCCGCACCTACCACTCCACCGCCCTGCTGCTGCTAGATGGCACCATCATCACCATGGGCGGCGGAGCGACCGGAGGGGATGACCCGGCAAGTGCACCTGAATGCGACAAAACCAAGGGCAACGCGCAGAAGGTCAACCAGCTCAACGCCGAGATCTACTACCCGCCCTACCTGCACAACGCCGACGGCAGCCTTGCCAGCCGTCCGGCGGTGCAGAGCGCGCCAGATCGGATTAGCTACGGCCAGAGCTTTACCCTGACCACCGACGTACCCGCCACAGTAGTGGAACGGGTGAACCTGGTGGCTTTTGGTGCGGTAACCCATGCCTTCAACATGGGCCAGCGCTTTATCGAGCTAAACTTTACGCGCACCGGCCCCAATACCCTTCAGGTGACGGCCCCGGCCAATGCAAAACTGGCCACCCCCGGCTACTACCAGCTTTACGTGCTGGATGGCCGGGGGGTGCCGTCGGAAGCTCGGGTTGTGCGTCTGCGGGATGCCAGCCAACCCTAGCGCACCTCGAAGGGGCCCAGGTCGGGGGCGCTGCCCTGGAGGCGGGGCCTGGCCTGGAAGTCTATGGCGGGAGCCCGCTCGGTAACGCCTTTGTCAATGGCCGGGCTGCTGCTTTGCAGAGTATAGTTGCCGCTGCCGTCGGGCTGGTAGTTGACAAAACCAGGGTCGAGGCTCAGGCTGCCCTGCTGGGTGCTGGTGAGCAGGCGCCAGTTGGTGGTGTTGTTCCAGGCCAGGTTGTTCACAAAGCGATTCACCCCGGTGTTGCCCTCCTCGCTAATGCCGCGGGGGTTGCCCACCACAATGTTGTTGGCTACCAGGAAGTTTTCGGCCCGGTTGCCGCGGGTGTTGTCGCCCGAGCCCACCGAGATACCACCAACTTGGTTGCCGAAGGAAAGATTGTTGCTGATGGTCACGGCGGTGGCGGCGTGCCAGGTAGTGATGCCAAAGCCCCGGGCCCGGTAGGTGATGTTGTTCTGCACCAGGCCGCGGGGCGCACCCTGATAGATGCCGTGGATGCGGGTGCAGGAACCTGCCGATAGGTCGCCGATGTCGTGTACCAGGTTGCCTAGCATCACCCCATCCGAGGAGTCGGGCGAGCTCATGTTAACCCCGGCCCCGCCGTTGGAGTCGCACTGGGCCCGGATGCCATAGACATGGTTGAACAAGAAGCGGTTGTAGGGGGCCCAGCTAATAATGCCGCTGTTGGTGGCGTTGGTAACTTCGAACCCGACGATATCCACGTAGCTGCCGTGCACATCAATACCAAAGAGGTTGCCCTGGGCGTTGAGTTTGGCGCCCCAGCGGGTTTCGGAGGCGATGGTGATACGCTGGTTTGATGTGCCGGAGACGTTTACCTGCACGGCCTCGTTGTAGGAGCCGGGGAGCACCCGCAGGACGTCGCCGGGCTTGAGTTTTTGCACGGCGAAGGAAATCGTGGCCCAGGGGCGCTCGCGGGAGCCGTCGTTGGTGTTGCTGCCGCCAGGGCCCACGTAGTAGGTGGGGCCGTTGGGCAGGGTGTAGCCACCATAATCTGCGCCAAACGAACCACCACCCGAGCCGCTGCCACCCGAGCCGCCGCTACCCGAGCCGCCAACCTGCAAGTTCAGGGTGGCGCTGGCACTTAGCCCTTCGGCATCGTAGACCCGAATGACCGCGGTGTTGCTACCGCTCACCAACGGAATCCAAAAGATAATGTTGCCGCTCTGGGTGGGTTGTATGGTGATGTCCTGCTCGGAGCCGCCGTTTACCTGGCGGGTCAGGCGGGTTACGGCCTTATCGTCGCTGACGCTTATCTCGGCCCGTGTGCCGGAACCGCTGATGCTGGCCCCGTTGGACGGGCTAAGGATGCGCAGGCTGGGCGCCTGGTTCGAAGAGGAGGAGGGGGGCACCTGTCCATCGGTGGAACAGGCCGCCAACAACCCGACCAGTAAGAGGAAGAAAAATCGCTGCATTGGGCAAAGCTCCTTGGGCAAAGGTGTTACCCTTGCCCCAACTGGGCCGGAAGTTGCACCTTGCCGACCGCAGATCGTTACAAACGATATCGGGTCAACCAAAGAGTTTTTTCTGATAAACGTTAAGCTGATATTTAAAAAACCTTGATTATTTAACGCGACAAGTCACGCCCGTAACAGGGGCTACTGTTGTCGAATGGGCGTGGCAAACAAACAGGCCATGCTGCACAAAGCCCCTATGCTGAGGGGCAGCAAATGCGTCTGATGCAGACGGTGGAAGGGTGTGTATGCTAAATGAACTGTTGTTGGCTTTGCTGGTAACACTGACGACTGTTGTGCTGGTGGGGCTATCCATGCCGCTGGCCCGGCGCCTGGGTATTGTAGACCGGCCGGGAGTCATCAAGATTCATACGCTGCCTACCCCACGCTTTGGTGGGGTGGGGATAGTGGCCGCTGTGCTGCTTTGGGGTTATTTCACTCAGGCCCTATCGGGCTGGGCGCTGTTGGGGCTGTTGATTATTGCCCTGACGGGCGGCCTGGACGACCGCTTTAGCCTTTCTCCCCGGCTACGTCTGCTGGCCGAGCTGGTGGCGGGGTTTGCGCTGGGTATGCACTTCTGGGGCGTTTTGGGCGGGCTGGGACTGGGGCTAGCAGTGGTGCTGGTGCTGCTCATGTCCAATGCGGTCAACCTAATCGACGGTATGAATGGTCTGGCTGCCGGCAATGCCCTTATCTCGGCGGCGGGGCTGGCCGCCTTGCTTTGGTCAACTACTGCTGGAGCAGGGCTGGCCGTAATTTTGGCTGCAAGCCTGCTGGGGTTTCTGTACTGGAACTACCCCAAGGCCAAAACCTTTATGGGCGATAGCGGCAGCCTGTCCATCGGCTATCTGCTGGCCATGCTATTGCTGATGGCTGCAACCCAGGGCTGGGCCACCTTCCTAGCTGCACTGGTGATGGTGGGCTTCCCTCTGTACGACACCGCGGCGGGCATTATCCGGCGCTGGCGGCGGGGCAAGCCCATCTTCGATGGGGATCGGGATCACACCTACGACCGGCTCGACCAGCTTTATTTGCAGAACCCGGCCAAAACCGTGGCGGTGGTCTGGCTGGTGAGCGGAGTGTTGGTACTGGTGGGCCTGGTGGTGGTTAAGGTGGGTGTTGGGATTGGGCTTGTTTTGAGTGCGCTGCTGGCGGCTATGTTGTTCTGGGGGGCATACCGTCTGGGCTCGCTGTAGGTTTACTCAGCGAGACGCTCCTGGGTGGGGCTATCTTCCAGGGCTCGGCGGCACTCGCGAAACACGTACAGTACAAGCACCGCGAAGGGTATATCGAGCTCGAGCGCCTCTTGCACGGCAAAGTAGCGTGCGGGGTCGGTGGCGCGCACGCGGGGTGCTAAGCCAGCCCATAGCTTTAGCAAGGCTTCGCGGCTTTTTGGGGGGGCCTCCTCGAAGCGTTTGAGTGGATCGGTGGGCAGGTTCATCTTGAGCAGGTAAGCCTGATCGGAATCCGTCACGCCCCCAGGTTAGACTCCCCTGAGTTTTTCAACAGTATTCCAGATTAAGCACCGACCAACCGTTTAGCTGAGAGGATGCTGGGTAGCTCCACCTCGAGCGGGCGTTCTTCCAGGCTAAAGGCATTGCGCATATGCACTGGATCGGCGGTATTGCCCATCTTGAGCTGGAGGTACTGGTCGCGGGTGATGGGGCTGAAGGGCAGGGGCGAGATGAGGGGAACCACCCAGTCCATCAGGGTCAGCGGGATGGGGAGTAGGGGTTTGCGGGAGCCCAGGGTGTCGCGAACCAGGAGCAGCAGCTCGCGGAAGGTATATTCCTTGGGCCCTACCAGGTTGTAGCTGCGGTGAATGGTGTTGGGGCGGTTCAGGGCTTGCTCGAAGGCCGCGGCCACATCCCCCACCCAGATGGGCCGAAAGACAAAGTGGCCATCGCCAATCAGGGGGATGAAGGGGATGGGGGCGGTGACCAGGCCCTTCAGTACCCCCCCAAAAAACTCGTCGCCCCGGCCAAAAATTAGGCTAGGGCGCAGGATGGTCCAGTCGAGCCCCGAGGCCTGAACCAGTTCCTCGCCCTCGGCTTTGGTCTCGTAGTAGCGGCTGCCGGTGCCGCGGGCGGCGCCCAGCGCGGACATGTGCACGAAGCGGGCAATTCCGGCTGCTTTGGCGGCTGCCAGGCTGTGCCGCACCCCATCCACGTGGGCTTGCTGGAAGGTCTGGTCGCCGCGCTCGCGGATGATGCCCACCAGGTAAATGAGCGCTTCCTGGCCCTGGGCGGCCTCGAGCAGACCCTCGTTCCTGGTCGCGTCGGCCACCACGTAACGCACGCCCTCGAGGGGCCCCGACCCCCGCCTCGAGGCCACCGTGACCTGGTGGCCCTGCTCCAGCAGGTGCCGCGCCATGTGGGTGCCCACATAGCCGCTGCCGCCGACAATCAGTACCTTCATCGCTACCTCAGACCGCTTGCAGCATCCGGCTTTCAGCTTCCAGCTCTAGGGTTTTGCGGTCTACCAGGTAGATTTTGCGATAGCCGGTATCCAGGATGCCTTCGTGGCGCAGGTCGGAGAGCAGTTTGCTCACCGACTCGCGGGTAGAAGCGGTAGCGTCGGCAATCTCTTCGTGGCTGGCGGTGACATAGGTTCCGCGCTCGTCCTGCCCCTGAGCGGCGGTAGCGGCCAGGTAAAGCAGATAGCGGCAGATGCGGCTACGGAGTTCACCCCATTGCAGGTGGGTTTCGTAGGCCTGCACCTGGGCCATCTGGCTGGCCAGGCTGGCGGCCAGGGCCCGCAAATCGTCGCCAGAAAGGGTCTTTGGGTCAACGGCGAAAGCCGCTGCGTCGGTGAGGGCTTCGGCGGTGTACCGGTACTGCCGCTCGGAGAGGGCCTCCTCGCCGAAATAGTCGCCGGGCAGCACGTGCCGCAGAGTGAGCTGGCGGCCATCAGGCAGAATCTCGACAATGCGCACCAGTCCGCGCTCGAGGTGATAAATTGCATCTGCACGGTCGCCCGCCCGGTAGATCACTTCTTTCCTACGTACCTTTTTCATACGGCCTCCTTGTTCCCAATCTTGCGCTTCAGCCCGGATGAACCCCAAATCGAATTCCTGCTTACCACAAGCCCAGCTCCTTCAAGGTGTGTGAAAGCCTATCGGCCAGCTCGCGGGGGTCGTTGCCCATGTAGCGTGCGCCCAGCCGCTCCACCAGGCGGGGGTCGTTGGCTGCGGCCCGCCCCCCCACCACCACCACAGGGGCCAGGTGGCGCAGGGCCTCGTGTGGCAGCGACTCCAGGGAAATGGGCTGCACTGCCGAGAGCACCACGGCCCTAGCCCCGGTGCGTTCGGCGAAGGATTGAAGGTCGGCCAGGGGGGTGTTGGGCCCCAGGTAGTGTACGGTGTAGCCGGCCCGGCGCAGGAACAGCGCGGTGATCAGGCTTCCAATCTCGTGCTGCTCGCCGGGCAGGGTGGAGACCACCAGGGTGGGCCCCAGCGCCCCGCCCATCAGGTTGAGCAGGCCCTGCAGGGTGCCCCGCAGGTAGGTGCTGGCTAAGTGTTCCTGCGCAGTGGTCACGCGGCCCAGATGCCAGCCGTCGCCGATGCGGCGCAGGCAGGGCGAAATCACCTCCATCACCACAGTTTCCATGGGGTGCAGCTTGTAAGCCTCTGAGAGCACCCGCTCGGCGGCTTCGGTGTCGGCCCGTAGCAGGGCCTCTTCGAGCTCGAGCGAAAGGGCCTCGGGAGGACGGGGGCCTTCCTGGGTCAGGCCCTCGAGGTAGCGCCGCACGGCCTGCGCTGGGGCAACTCCCTCGGCGATCCACTTTTTGATGTGGCGTAGGGCCTCGAGGTCGGTCTGGCTGTACAACCTGTGTCCACCCGGTGAGCGCTCGGGCCGGGGGAACCCATACCGACGCTCCCACTGCCGCAGCAGTGCGCTAGAAAGCCCGGTGCGCTCTTCCACTTCGGCAATGGTGTAAACCCCAAGATCGTTTCGCATACGCAAACCCGTTGAAAACTAAGATAGCTTACTGTATAACTTATGTCAAGGCTTTGCGTGGATTTATGTCCAATCTCTGTCTAACTTTAGGAATTTATCCAAATCTGAGGTCTTCGATGCACGGAAACTTCCCAGACCAACGCCCCAAAGCCCCGCTTACGCTGGCAGCCCGTACCAACCTGTGGCCCCTTACCGCCCTGGGTTATGAAGTTTGGCGCCGGCGGGCCCTCACGCTGCTATCCGGCCGACCCTTTCCCCTGGAAGAGGAGCTCTCGCTCATGCTAAAGCGGGTGCAGCCAGTGGCAGGGCAGGTTTTTCTGGATCTGGGTACCTCCACCGGCCTGTACGCCAGAGCTTTGCTCGAGGCGGGTGCCGCCAGGGTCTACGCCCTCGATCTATCGCCGGCCATGCTGAAGGTAGCCCTTCAGAAAGCCAGAGGACACCCCGGTTTCGTACCCTTGCTGGCCAGGGCCGAGGCCATCCCACTGCCCCAGGCTTCGGTGGATGGGGTGGTGGTGGGGGGTAGCTGGAACGAGTTCCCCGACCCCGAGCAGGTTATACACGAACTGTACAGGGTGCTGAAACCAGACGGGCGGCTCTGGGTCATGTTCAGCCACCGTTCGCAAAGCCCTCTGCAGCGCCTGTTGGAAGGAGCGGGCCTGCGCTTTCCCACCCTCTCAGAGCTTATGGATTCACTCACTAAAAGTGGTTTCGAGGTAGACGGCTGGCGGGAGGGGTCGGTAGGATTTGTGGCGGGGACAAAGATTACAATGCAAGGCTCGGTGCATTCTTAGCCAAACGTTGTTTTTGAGGATGCTGCTCCAGGAGATGTGTATGGAACCTAATTGGCAGGCTGTATCGGCCATTATCCGCCGCCACTCGGCCACCTTCTACTACGGTAGCCTGCTGTTCTGGGGCGAGGCCCGCAAGGGGGCCTGGGCTGTGTATGCGGCCTGCCGTATCGGGGACGACGCCGTGGACGAGTCGGCCAACCCCTGGGCCGACCTGAACGAATGGTGGGCGGGCATCGAGCGGGCCTATGCCGGGGTTCCCAGGGAAGACTGGGAAGCGGCCCTGGCCTGGGCTCTGGCGCGCTGGGAGATTCCCAAACAGGCCTTTGCCGATATGAAAGAGGGCTTCCTGGCCGACCTGTACCCGGTGCGGCTAAACACCCTGGAGGAGCTGTACACCTATTGCTACCGGGTGGCCGGCACCGTGGGGCTGATGATTGCGCCCATAGGCGGGGCCGGGGAGGCCGGGCGGGACGCGGCCATCAAGCTGGGCCAGGCCATGCAGCTTACCAACTGCCTGCGCGACGTGGGCGAAGACCTGGCCCTGGGCCGGGTGTATCTGCCCGCCGAGCTGATGCGCAAATACGAGGTGTCCCTCGAGGATCTGCGCCAGGGCCATATTAGCCCGCGCTACATTGCGCTGATGCGGGAATTGGCCCAGGAGGCCCGCCGGCTCTACCGCGAGGGGCTGGCTGGCCTCAAGCATCTGAAAACCGGGCGCGGGGCGGTGGCCCTGGCCGCTTTGCAGTACCAGGGAATTCTGGATAAGCTCGAGATGAACGGCTGGGACAACCTCTCGCGCCGGGCCTCGCTTTCCGCCTACGAGCGGGTGATGCTCCTGCCCAAGGCCATCTGGCTGCGCGGGGCCTGATACCAGTTTTGGTTTTGCACTGGGTTGGGGCCCGAAGTCCCCGGAGCCCGGTGCTATACTTGTATAGCAATGCTGGCTATTCGGCTGCCCAAGGAGATAGAGGAACGCCTCGAGGCGCTTGCTCGGAAAACCGGGCGCAGTAAGAGCTATTACGTGCGCCAGGCCATCCTCGAGCACCTCGATGACCTCGAGGACTACTACCTGGCCCTGGAACGGCTCGAGCAGAACCTTCCCGGCATCTCCCTAGACGAAGTGGAGCGCCGCCTTGGGCTACAGGATTGAGTTCGACCCACGGGCCGAGAGAGAACTGACGAAGCTAGATCGTGAGGTAGCGCGCCGCATCGTACGGTTTTTGCGCGAGCGGGTGGCCTGGTTGGATGATCCGCGTAGCATTGGGGAGGCCTTGCACGGGCCGGAGCTGGGCCGGTTTTGGAAGTACCGGGTAGGGGATTATCGCCTGATCTGCCATATCCAGGATCAGAGGGTCACTGTGCTGGTCTTGCGGATTGGGCATCGGCGGGATGTCTACCGCTGAAAGGTTTTCATGCAGGCAGTCTGCGGTATCATGCGCCCGAGATGCCGGACTTCGATGTGGCGGTGGTGGGGGCGGGGCACAACGCCCTGGTAACGGCGGCGTATCTGGCTCAGGCCGGGTACAGGGTGGGGGTCTTCGAGCGGCGCAGGGTGCCGGGCGGGGCGGTCTCGACCATTGATTACGAGGGCTTCCGCTTCGACCTGGGGGGCAGCGCGCACATTCTGATCCGCCTGACGCCCATTGTGGACGAGCTGGAACTGCACAAGTACGGGCTGGAGTACCTCGAGCTCGACCCCCTTTTTCACGCTTCGGATGCGCGCGAAAGCTGGTTCGTCTGGCGCGACCCCGAGCGCACCGCCGCCGAGCTGGACGAGCGCTACCCAGGCCAGGGCCAGGCCTACCGCCGCTTCATGCGCGACTGGCTGCCCTTTGCCCAGGCCGTCAAAGAAGCCTTCCTGGCCTCGCCCAGCCCGCTCAACCTGGGGCGCAAGATGATCTGGGGGGCCGGGTTCGGGCGCGAGTGGCAGAAGCGCCTGCCGCAGATCTTGCGGCCTTACGGCGATGTGGCGCGGGAATACTTCAGCGAGGAGCGGGTGCGAGCCCCCCTGGTCTGGATGGCCGCGCAGTCCGGGCCGCCGCCCTCCGACCCGTTGTCCTCGCCCTTTTTGCTGTGGCACCCGCTCTACCACGTGGGCGGGGTGGCCCGGCCCCGGGGGGGCTCCGGGGGGCTCTCGCTGGCGCTGGTGCGCGCGATAGAAGCCAAAGGGGGGAAGGTGCACCTGGATAGCCCGGTGGCCGGGATTGTGCTCGAGGGCCGGCGGGCGGTGGGCCTGCGCCTGGAGGACGGACAAAGCGTGGGCGCTCGAGCGGTGGTGGCCGGGGCGCACATCCAGAAAACCCTGGCCATGCTGCCCGCCGACCAGACCCCCGAGGTAGCCAGAGGGCTGCGGGTGGGCAACGGCTTCGGCCTGGTGCTGCGGCTGGGGCTCTCGGAGAAGCTCCGCTACCAGACCCACCCCGGCCCCGAGGCCCGTATCGGCCTGGGCCTCCTCATCACCGACGAGCTGCAACTCAGCCGGGCCTACGGCGACTACCTGGCGGGCGAGCCCACCCGCGACCCCCCGCTCATCGCCATGAGCTTCAGCGCAGTGGACGAGACCCTGGCCCCACCGGGGGGCGAGACCCTGTGGCTGTGGGCGCAGTACTACCCCCATAAGCTGGCCTCGGGGACGTGGGAAACCCGCGCCATGGAGGCCCGGGAGGGGGTGATTCGGAGCTTCGAGCGCTTCGACCCGGATATTCGCCGCAAGATTGTGGCCGAACTGGTGCAGACCCCGCTCTGGCTCGAGCAGGAGTTTGCCATGCCGGCGGGGAATGTGATGCACCTCGAGATGACCCCCGACCAGATGTTCATGTTCCGTCCCTGGCTGGGGGCCCACGAGTACAGGTTTCCGGGGCTAAAAGGCCTCTACCTGACCGGGGCCAGCACCCATCCCGGCGGGGGCATCATGGGCGCGAGCGGGCGGAATGCCGCAAGGGTGTTGCTCGGGGACTTGAGCCGCAACCGGGTATAAGTTTTACAGGCCTCTGCCGTGTATATAGCGCATTAGAAGGATGCACGGTGAGGGTTGTGTGTGTCCGCTTTGTAACCCTGGCTAGCCAGGGTTGGGCGTGGCGGCGTAGCCTGTTACCAGGTGAACGCGGCTTACGACTACGACTACATCATTGTTGGGGCCGGGGCGGCGGGCCTGAGCCTGGCCTACCATCTGGTGCAGGCGGGCCTGCAGGACAAGCGCATCCTGCTGCTCGAGCGGGCCCCCAAAACCCTCAACGACCGCACCTGGTGCTTCTGGGAGGTGGGGGAGGGCCCCTTCGAGCCGGTGGTCTTCCGCCGGTGGGATCGCATCTGGTTTTATGGGGAAGGCCTCTCGGAGCGGCTCGAGATCGCGCCCTATGCCTACAAGATGATCCGCGGCCTGGATTTTTATAACTTCATGCACCGCTGGATGGCAGAGCAGCCCAACATCCGCCTGCACTACGGGGAAGTCACCCGCCTCGAGGAGGCCCCGCAAGGGGTGCGGGTCGAGGCGGGTGGGCAGGTGTTCGTGGGCCGCTGGGCCTTTAGCAGCCTGTACCAGCCCGCGCCCCGGCAACCCGGCTACCACTACCTGTTGCAGCACTTCAAGGGCTGGGTGGTGCGAACCCCCCGGCCGGCCTTCGATACCGGGGCCGCGACCTTTATGGACTTTCGGGTTCCCCAGGAGGGCGCGGTGCGTTTTGCCTATGTCCTGCCCTTCGATGCCCGGACGGCGCTGGTGGAGTACACCCTCTTCTCGCCCGAGCTGCTGCCCCCGGACGCCTACGATGCCGGGCTGCGGGCCTACCTCGAGGGCCCGCTGGGCCTGGCGCAGTACGAGGTGCTCGAGACCGAGTTCGGCGTCATCCCCATGACCGACGCGCCCTTTGCCCGCCGGCCAAGCCCCCACGTCATGAATATCGGCACCGCCGGAGGCTGTACCAAGGCCTCTACCGGCTACACCTTCCGGCGCATCCAGCAGCAGTCGCGCCGCATTGCCGAAGCCCTTGCCCAGACCGGCCAGCCCTTCTTCCCAGAGCCGGCCTTCAACCGGCACGCCTACATGGACAGCGTGCTCCTGAACGTGCTGGCGCACCGCCGTAGTCCGGGTAAACAGGTTTTCAGCGACCTGTTCCGCAAAAACCCCCCCCAGCGGGTGCTGCGCTTTCTGGACGAAGAAACCAGCCTGCTGGAAGATTTGCAGATTATGTCCAGTGTGGATATTCCGGCGTTTCTGAGGGCTACGCTGGCGGTGGGAAGGTCGCGCTGGCCCCTGACGAAGTCGGGCCGAATGGAGCCCAGGCGAGGGTAGCGGTGGACTTGCTGATAACCACGTTGTTGGCTGTTTTGCTCGCGGCTGTTGGGCTCTTCTGGGCACGGCGCGCGGGGTTCGCTGCGGCGGCAGGCCCGGTCTGGCTGCGCGGGCTGGGCGGGCTTTGGGGTATGGGCCTGGCCCTGCTGGGTGCGGTGCTGCTGGTGCTGGGGTGGGGCGGGCTGCTGGGGGCTGCGCTGGCCGGGTGGGGTTGTGTGCTGGCCTTACTGGCGGTGTGGGGCGGCGATCTGCTCTGGGCAGGCCGCAGGGTTTGGCTGGTTGCAGGCGGGGCCGCCGCGCTGCTGGCGGGCGGGGTGGGCTGGCTGTTCTACCAATCCCCTGCGCTGGGGGTCTGGGCGGTGCTGGCGGCCACGGCCACCGCCCAGGCCCTCTGGCTTGCTGCCCAGCCCGAAGCCCGGGCCCGGCTTGGTGGGCTCCGGCGGCACCTGCAACCCTGGATGGCGCTGCTGGCCCTGGCGGTGCTGGTGCGCATCCCGGTGCCGCTCTGGCCGGAGGGCTTTCCCCTCATCAGCCTGGTGCAGATGCTGCTCATCAGCCTGGCGGCCCTGCTCTGGGGCTGGGGGCGGGTGGGGGTGCGAATTGTGCTGCTGGCGGTGCTGGCTTTTGTGCTGGGGCTGGGGGTGGAGTTGCTGGGCAGCCAGACCGGCTTTCCCTTTGGGCTTTACAGCTACCGGGGTGCACCGCAGCCCACCATTGGGGGCGTGCCCCTGATCGTGCCGCTGGGCTGGTTTGCCCTGGTGCTCTCGGCCCATGTGCTGGCGGGGGGGCGGCCCTGGCGCACCGGCTTGCTGGTGGTGGCCTGGGACTTAGGGCTCGAGGCCCTGATGACCGCCCAGGGTTACTGGGCCTGGCAAGACCCCAACCCCCTGTGGTACGGCGCGCCCATCCAGAACTACCTGGCCTGGTTTGCGGTGGGTTATGCCATCTCCTGGATGTACGGACGGCTGGGGCCCCGCCTGCACCAGGACGGCGCTTTTGCCTGGGCCTACCGGCTCGAGGCCCTGTTTTTACCTGTGGGAATGGCCCTGCTGGGCCTGTGGCCGGCGGCGCTGCTTTGTGGCCTGGCCATGAACGGGCTGGCGTGGCTGGAATACCTGCCTCTTGGGGGGCGTGGCGGCCTGAAACGGTCTAGAGGGCAGACATGATGCGTCCCTGGGAACGATTGCTGAGCCTGGCCTTCAAGGCCCTGTTTCGCCGCACGGTGCAGCGGGGCCTGCGGGGGGTGTGGGTGCGGGGGGCCCTGCCGGGGCAGGCCTGTGTGCTGGCCGGTAACCACCACTCCTGGTGGGATGGCTATCTGCTGCCCGTCTTGTTCTGGGGGGCTGGGCGGCCTTTCAAAATTGTGGTGGGGGAGCGCCGCTTGCGGGAGTTTGCTTTCTTTCGCCGTCTCGATACGGTCTCGGCCAGCAAGCCCAGGGAGGCGCTGGCTGCCCTTGGGCGGGGGGAGGCGCTGATCATCTTCCCCGAGGGTGAGCTGCGCCCGCCGGGGCCGCTGGGCGGGCTGAACCGGGGGGTGGTCTGGTTCGCCGAGCGGGCGGGGGTGCCGGTGGTGCCGGTGGCCTCGAGGGTGGTGCTGCGCGGGCACGAGCTGGCCGAGGCCTATCTGGTCTTTGGTGCGCCCATAGAACCCGATTTGAAGCTGCTGCGCGAGCAACTGGAGCGGATGCTGGCCGAGCTCGACGACCAGATCCGCACCGCCCCCGCCGAGGAACCGCTGCCGGGTTTCGAACTGCGGCTGGCCGGGCGCAAGAGCACCCACGAACGCATGGCGGCCTGGGGGGCGGCGCTGGGTAAACTGATCGGGCTGGCCGGGCGTAAAGGCGCTCCGTAGTCGTATGGTATCTATCCTCGAGGTGCTCTGGTATGGGGTGCTGGCCTGGCTGGGCCTCAAGCTTCTGGTACTGCTACTGAACATGCTCTTTTTCCCGGTTTTGAAGCGGGAGAAACTGCGCGGGCCGCGCCCCACGGTCTCGCTCTTGGTGCCGGCTCGCAACGAGGCCCACAACCTGCGGGAAACCCTGCCGGGCCTGCTGCTGCAGGGGGTGCAGGAAATTCTGGTGCTGGACGACCATTCCACCGACGCGACCGCCCAGGTGGTCGAGGAATATAGCCGCCAGGATGCCCGCGTGCGCTTGCTTGCGGGCCTGCCCAAACCCGAGGGCTGGATGGGCAAGACCTGGGCCTGCTACCAACTGGCCCAGGCGGCCCAGGGCGAGGTGCTCATCTTCACCGATGCCGATGTGCACTGGCGCAAGCGCGGGGTGCGGGCGGTGCTGGCCCGTATGGAGCGCGAGCGGGCCGGGCTGGTCTCGGTGTATCCGCGCCAGATGACCCACAGCCTGGCCGAACGGGTGATTCTGCCCCTGATTGACGATGTGCTCCTGTGCTACCTGCCCTACCCCCTCCTCCGAACCCCCTTTCCTTTGGCGTCGGCGGCCAACGGGCAGGTGATGGCCTTTACCCGGCTGGCCTATCTGGCCTCGGGGGGACACGCTGCGGTGCGGGGGGAGGTGCTGGAGGACGTGCGCCTGGCGCAAAAAACCAAGGCTGCGGGGCAGCGCCTGGCCCTGGCCCTGGGGGGCGGCCTGGTGGCGGTGCGGATGTACCGGAGTTTTGCCGAGATTGTGGAGGGCCTGGGCAAGAACCTGATCGAGTTTCACGGGCGCAGCCGGGTGGTTCTGGCCCTCTCGTACATGGGGCATCTGCTGGCCTATACCCTGTGCTGGCCGCTGGCCCTGTTCAGTCCGCTGTGGCTTTGGGTGGGGGTGCTGGGGCTTTTGGAGCGCCTGCTGCTGGGCCTCAAAACCAGGCGGGCGTGGTGGGAGTTGGTGCTGGTGCCGATGGCGCCCTTGCTCAGCACGCCCATCTATTTGCGCTCTGCACAACGAAAATATACCTGGAAAGGGCGAGAATATAGCCGATGAAGGCCATTGTGATAGGAGCGGGTTTTGCGGGGCTGGCGGCGGCGCTGCGGCTAAGAAAGGCGGGCCTCGAGGTCACCGTCTTCGAGCAGTTTGACCAACCGGGTGGCAAGGCCATCGGCTGGGAAGGGGTGCCCACCGGCCCCACTGTCCTCACCCTGCCCGAGATTCCCCGCCGCATCTTCGAAGCGTTTGGGGCTACACTGCCCGAACTTAAGCCGGTCTCGCCCCTCACCCGCTACACCTGGCCCGACGGGCGGGTGTTCGCGCCCGAACTGGATCTGGAGGCCACCCTAAGCCAACTCTCGGTGCAGGAAGCCCGGCATTACCGGCGCTTGCTGCAGGTGGCCCGCACGATGTACGAAGGGGCCCGGGACACCTTCATCGAAGGGACTCCCCCGCACCTGGCCCAACTGCTGCGCTACGCCCTGCGCGACGGCCTGAAGGCCCACCCCACCCGCTCGCTGGCGGCCCTGGTGCAGTCCGGCCCCTACCTGACCCCCTTTTTCCTGCGCTTTGCTACCTACTTAGGGGCCAACCCCTACCGGGCCCCGGCGGTGCTGCACAACATCGCCTGGGTGGAGCTGGGGCTGGGCGTGTTTCACCTGGCCGGGGGGATGCGAGCCCTGGCCGATAGCCTCTTCCGGCTGGCCCTAGCCCAGGGTGTGCAGTTTGCCTTTGGGCACAGGGTATTGCAGATGCAACGCTTGCCGGGCCGCGTGGGCGCGCTGCAAACCGACCAGGGCTGGCACCGCGCCGACCTGTATATCTCGGCTGCCGACCGGCACTTCACCCTAAAGTGGCTGGGCCTGCCCCTGCCGGGCTATGCCCTGGGGGTCTCGGGCTTTGCGCTGCTACTTAAGCTGGCCGAGGCGGTACCGCTGGGCCACCACATCTATTTTTCGTCGGACTACCGGGCCGAGTGGCAGATGATCGCCGCCGGACGCTGGCCGCAAGACCCCACCCTGTACCTGCATACCGACGGCGAGACTGCCTTCTTGCTGGTGAACGCACCCCCGATGGGCCAAACAGAGCCCCCAGAAGCCGAGGACTACGCCCGGCTACTGCTGGACAAGCTCGCCCGGGTGCACCCCCTGCCCATTGCGGCCTGGCGGGCCATGAGCCCCCAGGACTACAGCCTGACCGCCTACCGTGGGGCTTTGTACGGGCGGGTGCCGCATGGCCTGCTGGGGGCCTTGCGGCCTGGCTGGGGGGTGGCGGGTCTGCGCAATTTCGCGCAGGTGGGCGGAACGGTTCACCCTGGCGGGGGTGTGCCGCTCTCCATGCTTTCGGGCTGGAACGGGGCAGGCTGGCTCCTGGATAGAACGCTTGGGGGAGGTGGGCGTGAGCCTTAAGGGCCGCGTTTCAACCGGGAAGGCCGGGCTGCGCGGGCTGCCCCAACCCAAAGGCCATCCCTGGGGGCCTTTTGCCCACCTGCCGCGCTGGGCAGGGGAGCCACTGGCCTTGCTCGAGGAAGGGGCGGCCCTGGGGCCCATCTTTGCCCTGGGCCTGGGCCGTCCGGCGGTGGTGGGGTACAGCCCCGAGTGGAACCGGCGGCTGCTTGGCGACCTGGAAACCTTTCGTTCCAAAGGCAGCTTTTCCAGCCTGGTGCCCTACCTGAACGGCGGCATCATCACCACCGATGCCCCCGCACACAGAGTCAAGCGCCAGGAACTCAACCCCCATTTCCACGCCAGGGCCCTGGGGGGGCTCGAGGCCCGTATCCGCACGGCCTTGCAAGAAATCCGCCCCCAGGGCGTGTTCGAGGCCAGCCGCTGGGCCTCGGAGGTGGCCCAGACCAGCCTCAATGTGGCCTACTTTGAGGGGCAGTTTCCCAGGGCCGAGCTGGCCCGGTTCCTGGCACCGCTCAAACAGCCCTTTCCTGCTCCCCTGTGGCCGCGGCCCCTGCTTTTTGCCCGGATGCGCCGCCGAATAGGGGAGATGCAGGCGCGGGGTTTGGGGCTGGCCGCCCATCTGCCGTTGGAAGAAGTCCTGATCGGGCTGGCGGCCGGCTACGACACCACCGCCCACACCCTGGCCTGGGCCCTGTGGCACGCGGCCTGCTACCCCGACTGGCATCACCCGGCGGGGCATCCCCTGCTCGTCA
This sequence comes from Meiothermus sp., assembly GCF_026004075.1. Taxonomy (NCBI): domain Bacteria; kingdom Thermotogati; phylum Deinococcota; class Deinococci; order Thermales; family Thermaceae; genus Meiothermus; species Meiothermus sp. The sequence continues at coordinate 290,452 of NZ_BPIK01000001.1, forward strand.
AGGAGACCCTGCGCCTGTACCCGCCGGGCTTTATCGGGAGCCGCCGGGTGGCGCGGGCCCTCGAGTTCGAGGGAGTCCTCATCCCCCGAGGTGTGCTGGCGCTTTACAGCCCCTACCTGACCCACCGCCACCCCGACCTGTGGCAGAACCCCCTGGTGTTTGACCCGGCGCGCTTCGAGGGCCGCATTCCAGCCTGGGGGTATCTGCCTTTTGGTGGGGGGGAGCGCATCTGTTTGGGGATGCACTTTGCCCAGATGGTGCTGGGGGTGGCCCTTTCGCTCTTTGGGCCGCTCGAGCCCCTGCAAGGCGACCCCCAGCCCAAACCCGGCCTAACCCTGGCCCCCAGGGGTGCGCTGTGGCTGCGGGCAGTGGAGTAACGCTTCTTGCAAGTACCTTTTTTGTTACCCTTAAGCATGCCCAGTGCAGTGGTCTTCGATGCATATGCAACCCTGTTCGATGTGCAGGGTTTGAGCAAGGTCTGCGAAGTCATCTATCCGGGTCGAGGAGCTGCACTCTCTGAGCTCTCAAGTTACGCAAGGAAGAAAAAAGGCGATAGAATAGGGGTCTTCTGGTGCAACAGGAGACCCCAAGATGAGTATAACCCCGTTGGCGACGTACTTGGAAGCGATGCTGGTGTCAGTAGATAACCAAAGTTGTAGCGGTTTAGCAGACGGCTTCGATAGCGAATCAATCTCCCACGATTGGTTCCAACGAACACTCAAAGACAGTAAGGTGTGCTCGTTGTACCAAGACTTGGTCAACAAGTTGGGTTTAGAGGGGGGATACTTGCTCCTAGATGACACCATCTTGGAGAAACACACCCTCGGGATAGAAGGCATCTGCAAGCTGCTGGACACCAAAACGGGTGGATTCATCTTGGGGTTGAGTGTAGTCTTGTTGTGCTGGAGTGATGGAAAGAAGACCATCCCACTGGCTTTTCTGCCCTACACCAAAGGCAAGAGCAAGCACGATCTAGCGGTTGAGTTACTCGGGCAAGCCAAGGAATGGGGTCTAACTCCGAAGTACACCTTGTTTGATGCCTGGTATGCCAGCCAGAAAGTCCTCAAGACGGTGATACGTTTGGGATGGCACTTTGTCACCCGGCTTAGGAAGAATCGCTATCTGGATGGCAAGCAGCTCAAGACCCGCTGTCGTCACCCCCACTGGCACACCATCGGCAAGCTCAAAGGCGGAATCGAGGTCAAGGTTTTTCGCAGGGGTAGTAAGTTCTATGCCACCAGCGATACCTCACTGGAGTGGAAGACCGTCAAAAAGCTCTACAAGATACGGGCTGAGATCGAGGAGGTTTTCCGAGTGCTCAAGCAGGAGTGTGGCTGGCAGGGGGTACAACAACGCAACATCAACACCTACAGCCACCACCTGACCTTCGGCCTATTGGCCTACCACTACCTCCAAAGGCTCAAGCTTCAGACCCGTTCTGGAGTCTTTGTACTCCGTCGCAGGCTCATTTCTCGCAAGTTGACCCTCAATCGAGATGACCTCATCGCCTTCCTGGACACCGCTGCTTGAGTCTTGCGTAACTTGAGTGAGCTGTGGCGCAGGAAGCAGCTCGAGTACACCTGGCTGTTGTCCTTGATGGGACAGTACCAGGATTTCTGGACGGTCACCCGCAAGGCCCTGCACCATTCCTGCAGTGCCTTGGTTTTGCCCCTGAGCGCCGATCACCAAGCGCAATTGCTGGAAAGCTACCTGGCCCTGGAACCCTACCCCGAGGTGCCTCCGGTGCTGCGACGCCTCTCCGGACGCTTTCCGCTGGCCATTCTGTCCAATGGAACCGAGGAGATGCTGAGTAAACTGCTACACCACAACCGCCTGGAAGGCTATTTCAGCCAAATCCTTAGCGTCGAGAGCGTCAAAACCTACAAGCCCCACCCAAAAGCCTACGACCTGGCTGTCCGGGCCTTTTTCGCAAGCCCCGCAGAGATTGTTTTTGTTTCGTCCAACGGCTGGGATGTGGCCGGGGCCAAGGCATTTGGTTTCAGGGTTGCCTGGTGCAACCGCACGGCTGCGGCGCCCGAGACCCATGCCCCCGAGCCCGACTGGATGGTGGGGAACCTCGAGGAACTCGAGTCCCTCCTACTCTGATGCCGTATCCACGGGGGTTGGTCTGCCCTGCTCGTCAACGGCCACATAGGTCAGGTTGCCTTTAGTGGCCAGCACCTTGGGCTCGCGCAGGTTCTCGCGGTACACCTCCACCTCAACCGTTAGCGAGGTGCGACCGACCCGCACGACTTTGGCCACCACTTCCAGCAGGTCGCCTACCTTGATGGGCACCTCGAATACCACCTCGCCCACCCGCACCGTCACACAGCGTTTGCGAGCACGGCGAATGGCCGCATAGGAGCCCACTTTGTCCATCAGGCCCAGGACAAAACCACCAAAGGCGTTGCCACCAGGGTTGGCGTGTTCGGGGAAAACCAGTTCAAGGGTGCGGGCTTCACTCATAGCACCAACCTTATACCAGATTCGGCCCCCCAGGCCCGGCCGTACGATGAACTCCTCGGAACGGGTATACTCTTAGGCGTTGAAAAAACAGCGGTTTTCGAAAAACTTGCGATGTCTGAAAGCTAGAGAACCGCGATAGGGGCAAACGTCCAGACCACCTGTGCAACACTGGCCCCACAAAACGGAGGTTTCGTAATGCCACTCAGAAACGCCTACCGCCCCCCTGGAGACTCGAGCCTGTGGGATAGTTTTTTACGCCGCCTCGAGACCACCATCCAGGTAGCCAAGATTCATCCCGCCACCATCCAGTACCTGACCCACCCCAAGCGGATGGTGGGCGTCTCGCTACCGGTGGTCATGGATGACGGAGGGGTGCGCAACTTTACGGCCTACCGGGTCATTCACAACATCGCCCGCGGGCCCGCGCTCGGGGGGGTGCGCTACCACCCCGAGGTGGGGTTAGGCCAGACCTGCGGCATGGCCGCCTGGATGACCCTGAAGTCGGCAGTGTTTGGCCTGCCTTTTGGCGGCTCGGCCGGGGGTGTGGCAGTGGAGCCCGCCAAGCTATCGAGGCGGGAGCTCGAGCGCCTTTCGCGCCGTTATGTGACCGAGCTTATCGAGCTCATCGGGCCGGACGAAGACGTACTGGCCCCCGATGTGGGCACCAACGCCACCGTGATGGCCTGGTTCCAGGACACTTTCACCATGACCCGCGGCCAGACCACTCTCAGCGCCGTGACCGGCAAGCCCACCCAGCTTGGTGGGGTGGCCGTGCGGGACGAGGGCGGCGGGCAGGGCCTGGTATACACCCTGGCCGACCTGGCCAAGGTCAGGGGCTGGCCGGTAGCCGGGGCCAGCGTGGCCATTCAGGGTTTTGGGCAGGTAGGGAGTGCGGTGGCCCGGTATGCGGTCAAGGAGGGGCTGAAGGTGGTGGCGGTCTCCACCAGCCGGGGTGGGGTGTACAACCCCGAGGGGCTGGACGTGGCGGCCCTCGAGCAACACTACGCCCAGAACGGCCATCTCGAGGGCTTCCCCGAGGCCAAATTCATCACCAACCACGAGCTGCTCACGCTCAAGGTCAACTACCTGGTTCCCGCGGCCATCGAGGGCGTGATTCACGAGCACAATGCCCGGCAAATTGCCGCCGAGGTGGTGATCGAGGGGGCCAACGGGGCCATCACCCCCGAGGCCGAGTACCTGCTCAAGCTGCAAGGTGTTCAGGTGGTGCCCGACATCCTTGCCAACGGCGGGGGTCTGGTGCTCTCGTACCTCGAGTGGGTACAGGATCTCTCCATGCTCTTCTTCGAGGAAGCAGAGGTACAACAAAAACTCCGTGAGTTTATCCACCAGAGCTTGCAGGCGGTGCTCGAGCGGGCGAAGCCCCTCCAGGGCGACCTGCGGGCCGGTGCTTATGCCCTGGCCCTCGAGCGCATCAACGAGGCCACCCGCCTGCGGGGCGTGTATCCATAAAGAGTTCTTTGCCAACCACCTATCCGTTTTCGGAGGAACGCATGAAATCTGAACCCCTTTCCTATCTTTGCAGCGACAATATCGGCCCCTGGGAAATCTATCTGGCCCAGGTGGATCGCGTCACCCCCTACCTGGGCAAACTGGCTTTCTGGGTCGAAGACCTCAAACGACCCAAACGCATCCTGATTGTCGACGTGCCCGTCCAGATGGACGACGGCTCGGTAGCCCACTTCGAAGGCTACCGGGTTCACCACAACACCTTCCGCGGCCCGGCCAAAGGCGGTATCCGCTATCACCAGGACGTCACCCTTTCCGAGGTGATGGCCCTCTCGGCCTGGATGACCATCAAAAACGCCGCGGTGGGGCTGCCCTACGGGGGCGGTAAGGGCGGCATCCGGGTAGACCCCCGCAAACTCAGCCCTGGCGAGATCGAGCGCCTGACCCGGCGCTACACCTCCGAGATTGGCATCATCATTGGCCCGGACAAGGACATCCCCGCCCCCGATATGGGCACCGGGGCTCGTGAGATGGCCTGGATGATGGATACCTACTCCATGAACGTGGGCCGCACCGCGCCGGGGGTGGTTACTGGCAAACCTATTGCGGTGGGTGGCTCACTGGGGCGGCAGGATGCCACCGGGCGCGGGGTGTTTGTGACCGCTGCTGCCGCTGCAGAAAAAATCGGGCTGCCCGTGGCGGGTAGCCGGGTTGCGGTGCAGGGCTTCGGCAACGTGGGCAACGCCGCCGCCCGCATCTTCCACGACCACGGGGCCAGAATTGTGGCGGTCTCGGATGTCACCGGCGGTATTCGTAACGATGGCGGCATCGATCCCTACGACCTCACCGCCTACGTTCGGCAGATGGGTGGCGTGAAGGGCTACCCCAAAGCCGAGCCCATTCCGGCCGCCGAGGTGCTCACCACCCCCTGTGAGTTCCTGGTTCCGGCTGCCCTGGAAAAACAAATCACCGAGGCCAACGCCTGGAAGGTGCAGTGCAAAATTGTGGCCGAGGGCGCCAACGGTCCCACCACCCCCGCCGCCGACGATATCCTGGCCGAGCGCGGGATTCTGGTGATACCCGATGTGATCGCCAATGCCGGTGGCGTAACGGTGAGCTACTTCGAGTGGGTGCAGGATTTCAACAGCTTCTTCTGGACGGAAGACGAGATCAACGCCCGGCTCGAGCGCCTCATGCGCCAGTCCTTCGAGGCAGTTTGGCAGGTAGCGCAGGACAAAAAAGTCACCCTGCGCACTGCGGCCTACATTGTAGCCGCCACACGGGTGCTCGAGGCCCGCTCGCTGCTGGGTCTGTATCCGTAAGGTCAAACCCCGGTCAGGTGTGGCGTAGGCTGAATAACCCAAGGCCCTATCCCCTTGGCGTATGCTAAATATGTGACGCTCAGCAACACCTGGCCTCGTCATGGAAAGGTAACCCTCAAACCCTTTACCGAAGCCCTCACTGAAACCGAGTGGCGGCGGTTTTATGAATGCTTCCGTGACCCGGAAATTGCCGAGTGGAACGGGAGCCGTCCACTCAGAATGCCGTTATGGCTTTTTAAGCGGGTGGTGATGGGCGAGGTTAGCCGGGGTGATCGGGTAGGGTTTGGCATCCTGGACGAGAACGGCGAGTGGTTGGGTACCGTGGAGCTCTACGAGATGAACCACAGCGAGGCCACGCTTGGCATCCTGATAGGAGCCAAGAACCGCTGGGGCCAGGGCTATGGCACCGATGCGGTCAAGGCGGTGCTGGAGTATGCTTTCCTCACCCTTCGGCTGCAAAAGGTCAAGCTGCGCACCTACAAACACAACCTTCGGGCCCAGCGTGCCTTTGAAAAAGCAGGTTTCCGCCATATAGCGACCCCTCCTGCTCCAACACCGCGCTTTAATTTCGGCCTGGCGCCCAAGGCCGAATTTGTGCCGATGGAAATTACCAAAGAAGACTGGGAGGGTGTTTGAGGTTGTGGCCCACCTAATTCACCCGCACCAGCTCACGCTTCGCCAGGCTTTCTAGTTCGTCGCGGTAGATCGAATGCGGCAGCCCATGGAGGGCTGCGACGGCTTGCTCCACCCGGGCAGCGATGGCCTCGGTGACCTCGAGGTCGGCTCCCGAAAGCACTGCCAGCTCCTGCAAACGGGCGATATCCCCCGGTTCAGCGGCCCGGCGCTTGAAGATGGCCCCGACCTCTTCGGGGTAGGCTTCCAGAAGCCGCAGGGTGATGAGGGTTACCTTGCCCTCGCGCACATCCCCGCCGGCGGGCTTGCCCAGCACCTCGGCTGTGCCCATCAAGTCCAGGTAGTCGTCGCGCATCTGAAAGGCCTGACCGTAGAACGAGCCAAAACGGGCCAGGGCCTCGCGCTGTGCCGGGGGCGCATCCCCCAGCACCGCAGCCCCCTCGCAGGCCACCCGCATCACCGAGGCGGTTTTGCCGTCAATAATCCGCTCGTAGTTCTCCAGCGAATAGTCGTGCAGGGCGGCCACCTGAAACTGCAACACCTCGGCCTCGGAGAGCTGCCGGGCGGTCTCGGCGAACATAGCCACCAGCTCCATATGCCCGGTCTGGGCCAACAAAGCCATCAGCCTCGAGAGCAGGTAGTCGCCCGAGAGCACCGAGACCGCGTTGCCGTATTTGCGAAAGGCGGCCTCCTTGCCGCGCCGGGTCTCGGCGTCGTCTACGAGGTCGTCGTGCAGGAGCGAGGCCGAGTGCAAAAGCTCCACCGCCAGGGCCAGCTCCATGGCGTTTGGCACGCCCCCCAGGGCATTGCTGGCCAAAAAAACCAGCCGGGGGCGCACCCGCTTGCCCCCCGCGGTGACCAGGTCTTCTTCGATGAGCTGGACGAACTCCACCTCCGAGCGCACCACCTCGCGCAGGCGCAGCTCAAAAGCTTCTAGCAAGATGGATAGGTCGGGGGTAAAGTCCTTGATGCTCATCTAAGCGATTATAGCTTGGAAACAGAGCAGAAAAAACCGGCCTACCCAAGCTTAAGTTGTTTACGGATTAATGAGTACTGGAGCAGGTAGCGTAATATCGCGCACGGTGCCGTTCAGGCTCTGGGCCTGGTAGCCGGTGATTTCCAGGGTGCCTGGGTTGGCGGAAAAGGTAAGCGTTTGGGCTAGTTTAGGGCAGGCATCGGCGGTGGTTGGAGGCAGGCACTCGGCTACACCAAACCCAGTTAGAATCTACAAACCACCTTACCCAAATCAGGCACTGCAGTTATGTTTAGAGCATGAACCGCCGTGCTTACCCATCGGACGTCCGTGATGAGGAATGGGCTCTGGTGCTGCCCTATTTGACCCTCGCCCCGCTGGAAGCACCCCAGCGCAAGTACGACCTGCGCGAAGTGTTCAACGCCCTGCGCTGGATGGTTCGAACCGGTGCTCAGTGGGACTACCTGCCCCACGACTTCCCACCCCCCCATATCGTTCAGGCGCAAGCCTACCGCTGGATGAACCGGGGGGTCTTCGAAGACCTGGTACACGACCTGCGCATGACCCTGCGAATGCTCCAGGGCAAAGCCGCCCATCCCAGCGCTGCCATCTACGATGCTCGCACCCTACAGTCCACCCCGCAAAGTGGGGAGCGGGCCGGATACGATGGGTACAAACGACGCAAGGGAAGCAAAGTTCACCTGGCGGTAGATACCCTGGGGCATCTGCTGGCCCTGGTAGTAACGGCGGCCAGTGAACAGGAACGGGCCCAGGTGGGAGCCCTCAGTCAACAGGTGCAGGAAGTGACGGGGGAGCAGGTGGAAGTGGCCTTTGTGGATCAGGGTTACACTGGGGAGGAAGCGGCACAAGCGGCAGAGGCGGAAGGCATCGCCCTGTGTGTGGTCAAGGTGGAAGGGGCCAAACGAGGATTCGTGCTGCTGCCGAAGCGTTGGGTGGTGGAACGTTCGTTTGCCTGGACATCCCGGTTTCGCAGGCTGGCGCGAGACTATGAGCGGCTGGCTGAGACCTTGCGAGGTTGGCACTGGTTGGCTTTTTCGATTCTGATGACAGCGAAAACTGTGGAGCTTTTACGAACAGCTAGTTAGCAGGCTCTAGCTGGGCGGGCGTGCCGTTGACGTAGATGCGGGTAACGTAGGCGGACGGACTGCCGGGTATGGGCTGCACCTCAAATGAGACCTGGTAGCCACCCGCAGCGGGCCCAAACGATACCGGGTGGAAGCGCACCGTGGGAATCCCAAAGTCGGTTACAAAATTACTGCAGCCAGCCAGTGCAAAAGTCGCTATCACCAGTGCGATAAACTTTTTCATCCGATCATCTCCTCTCTCCATTTGGGGTTTAAGACGAAGAACGACAGCCGACTCAGTCCGGCCAGAAAATCTACGTTCTCCACCGCCACCTCTTTAGGCACTTCCAGAACTGCTGGAGCAAAGTTCAGGATACCTTTGATACCAGACTCTACCAGACGATCGGCCACGGCTTGGGCCGAATCTGCAGGAACTGCCAAAAGGCCGAAATCTATGCGCCTTTCAGCGACGGCCCGTGGCAGGTTATCCATGCTTTCGACCTGCAAGCCCCGGAAGGTGGTGGTAACTTTGGAGGGGTCGCGGTCAAACAAGCCCTTCAGCTCGAAAATCTCGCTAAAGCCAGGGTAGTCGGCGATGGCCTGCCCCAAACGGCCCATGCCCACAATGCAGAGCCCCCAACGGCGATTCAGGCCCAGAATTTGCCGGAGTTCCCGGCGCAAAACCTGCACCGTGTAGCCCACCCCCCGCGTGCCGTAACTTCCGAAGTACGAAAGGTCTTTGCGTACCTGAAAGGCGGTAACCTGAGCTTCCTCAGCCAGTTGTTCGGAGGAGGTGCGATTGATCCCACGGGCCTCGAGGTCTTCCAAAATCCGCAGGTAAGTGACCAGGCGAGAGATGGCCGCGCTGGGTACTTTAGCCATAAAACACTACTCCTATTTGGTGCATTTAGCGAACCTCCAGAACCTCGAGGCCTCGAGCCCGCAAATCGGCTGCCGCCGCGGCGGTATCCTCGAAGGGGCCGACCCGTACCTTAACCAGGCCACCTTCCTCCACCAGCACCACCGGATAGCCAGCCTGCTGCACAGCTTCTATAGCTGCCTGGGCGCTTTGAGCATTGCGGAAAGCTCCAACTTGAAGGTAACGACTAGCTCTGGGAGAGACTTCGGGGGTGGGTGCGGCAGCCGGAACCCGACCTACTTGGGGCTGATACTGACTGAGGGTGCTGGCAATGGCACGGGCCCGATCCTGGCTGTTGTAGGGGCCTACCCAGACCCGGGTAAGGTTACCAGCAGCCTCGAGGCCCACCGGGTACCCTTGCCCCCGTAACGTTGCGGCCAGGCGCTCGGCGTTTTCGCGGTTGCTAAACGAGCCCACCATTACCCGCCAACCTCCCTCGGGGTCGGCAGCTAAGCTGGGTCGCTCGGCTTTGGGTGTAGCCGTTGCTTCTGGCTGCGGGCTAGGGGTTTTCTTCTCCGCTACTTTGGGGGGAGCCGGAACGGGTTTGCTGGGTGCCACTGGAGCGGTGGGCGCTTGCGGAATGGGTAGTAGCGTAACCACGGTCTCGGGCTCTGTTTGGGGTTTGGGCTGAGACGGGGTTGGGGGGTTCGGCTGTGGAGCGGGCGGTTGAGTCTGTTGCGGCGCCAGAGGGGCAACGGTCTGTGGAGGCGTGGGGTTCCCTTGCGGTCCACTAAAGGGATTAATTCCCAGCAGAAAAAACACCACGCCTGCCATAATGGCTGCAACCAAAAGAAAAATCAGCGCATCCAGCCAGTTTGCTCGAATCCAACCCATGCCACCAATCTACCGCAATAAGTCTCGAGCTGGGGCATAGCCCAGATCGGCGGAGCGTTGCCAGGCCCGCCGGGCCTCGGCCACCCGGCCCAGGGAGCGCAGGGTGAGGCCCAGGTTGTACCAGGCCACCGCATTGCGACCATCCAGGGCTACAGCCTGCGAAAGTACCCGCTCGGCATCGGAGTATTTGCCAGCAGAGTAGAGGGCTGCGCCTAGGTTGGCAGCCGTAGAGGCGCTGGGGGCCAGGGCCTGGGCCTTCTCCAGCGATTCGGCGGCGGCGGCATAGTCCTTCAGGTTGAACTGCGAGACCCCCAGGAGGAACCAGGCTTCGGCGTTGTCGGGTTTTTGCTGGACTACCTGCGAGAGCATCTCGACGGCCTCGTTGTAGCGACGGAGGGCATACGAAGACTTGCCCTGCAGGAACAGGGCCTCGAGCCTATCGGCGCCCTGGCTGGCCCTGGCGGCCATTGCGGCAAAGCGACCTGCCTCGGCAGCCTGACCTAAGCGGTCGTGGGCGGTGGCCAGACCCAGCAGCACCTTGGGCTCGTCGGGGTTCTGAGCGTAGGCGTTCTGAAAGGCCTCCAAAGCGCCCCTGGCGTTGCCATCGCGCAGACGGGCTACGCCCAGGTTGTAGTGGGCCGCCCACAGCTTGGGGTCAAGGCGGACGGCTTCTTGCAGGGTGGCCTGCTGTTCGCGGCCCTGCTGCAGGGTGGATTTCTTGAGCAGCAACTGCGCCCGCGCAGCGTTGTCTTTGGCGGCTTCCAGCCCCCGGTCAATCTCGCGCAGGGCCCGCAGGGGCAGCCCCTGGGCAATGTAGATATCGGCAATTTGCGAGACGGCCTGAACGTTGGCGGGGTCGTTGGCCAGAATTTGATACAGCACCGGCAGGGCCTCGAGCGGCTTGTTGGCCTTGACCAGGCTATCGGCCAGCAACGAGGTGAGCTCGGCGTCGCCGGGTGCTTTTTCCAGGCCTTTACGGGCGGCAGCGGCGGCGGCCTCGTGCTGCCCCTGGGTGCGCAGGGCCTTAACCTGGCCCAGATAGGCCGGTTTAAGGTCATTGGCGCCCAGACCGGCCTTCTCGCCTACCTCAATTGCTTTGGCGAACACCTGGGCAGCCTCGCCGGCCTGGCCCTGGCGGTCGCGTACCACCCCCAGGTTGAACCAGCCCTCGAAGCGGTTGGGGTCAAGAACGGTGAGCTGGGTAAACTCGAAAGCTGCCCCCCGCAGGTCACCCAGGCGGTATAGGGCCAGCCCCAGCCCAAAATGCGCGCTGTAGTTGGAGAAATCGCGGGCAATTACGGCTTCAAAGCCCTGCACGGCCTCGTTGAGGCGCCCGGCCTCGAGGGCGGCCTGGGCCTGTTGCAGGGTCTGTGCTACCGCGGGTGCAGGCTGGCTTTGCTGCGCCCAGCCCAGCGTGAGAAATAGAAGCGCCGCGTACAAAAGTTGTTTCATAGCGTCTCCTTCAAGTTAAACCTCATCTTGCGGCCCATTGTAGCACGTGAAGAAGGGTCACAAGCGGCAAATGCACTTGTCAAGCCTTTCAATCATCCGCCCACCGGGCATCTTGACCAAACCGGCCCGCCCGGCTAATATGTAAAAGCTGTCACATGCAGCCGCCGACGCGGGGTGGAGCAGTCTGGTAGCTCGTCGGGCTCATAACCCGAAGGTCATAGGTTCAAATCCTATCCCCGCAACCAAAACCTACGAAGCCCCCTGGCAACTGGGGGCTTTTTTTATTGCACTTGTTCGATACGGCCCAGGGCTTCGGCGGGGGTGCGGGCCCCGATGGCAAACAGGGCGACCCGCAGTTCGTGCAGGAAGTTTTTTATCCATGTCACCACCGCCTCGGGGCCCTGCAGGGCCGGTTCCAGCAGCGGGCGGGCCACTGCCACCACCTGCGCACCCAGGGCCAGGGCTTTGGCGGCCTCGGTGCCGCTGCGGATGCCCCCCGAGGCGATGAGGGGTTGGTGGGGCAGCACGCTCCGGCACTCCACCAGGGCCTGCGCCGTGGGGATGCCCACCTCCACCAGCTCGGGGTGCAGGATGCGCCCGTGGTGAACCAGCTCCTCCACCCGGGCCCAGCTTGTACCGCCGGCGCCGGCCACGTCCAGCGCGGCAAAAGGCAGGGGGGCCAGTTGCTGGGCAATTTCCCGCCCGATGCCGTGGCCCACTTCCTTGAGCACCACCGGAAAGGGGAGCTGGGGCAGCAGGCCCCGCAGCTTATGCAAGAGGCCCCTGAAGTCGGTATCACCCCCTGCCTGCAGGGCTTCTTGCAGGGGGTTGATGTGCAGGGCGAGGGCGTCGGCCTGTACCAGCTCGACCGCCTGCTGAAGCTGCGCCAGGCCGTACCCCTTGTTGAGCTGCACCAGCCCCAGGTTGCCCACCAGCAGGGTGCTGGGGGCTACCTCGCGCACCTGGAAGCTGCTGCGGGCCTGGGGGCGCTCGAGCATCACCCGCTGGCTGCCCAGCATCATGCCCACCCCCAGTTGTTCGGCGGCCTGGGCCAGGGCCCGGTTGATGCGCCCCCCGTGGGCCTCGCCGCCGGTCATGGCCCCGATCAGGAAGGGGGCTTGCAGGGTTTTGCCCAGAAACCGGGTGGTGAGGTCTACTTCCTCCAATGCCAGCTCGGGCAGCGCCTGGTAGCGCAGGCGGTAGCGTTCAAACCCGGTGGTGAGCCGGGCGTACTCCACGGGTTCCTGGAGGCAGACCTCCAGGTGCTTGCGCTTGCGGGTTTGAATATCGGTCGCATTGCTCACGGCTAGGCTGATTGTACAGGCTTTGGGGAGGCCCCCGGCGCGATATAGTAACCCTTGATGATCGTACTGGTTCCCGAAGCGGTGGACTCCCGGTTGTTGCAGGGCTTCCCGGAAGGAGTAGAGATCGCTTTTTTGCCCAAGGAGGGGCCTCTGTCGGAGAAGGCCCTTGCGGCCGAGTTCGCGGTGGCCCCCTATGGCGGGGCCCGGCGTTTTTTTGCCGAGCTTCCCAACCTGAAAAAGCTCAAGGTGGTGCAGACCCTCACCGCCGGGGTGGACTGGATTCTGCCCCACCTGCCCCCCGGTCTGGTGTTGTGCGATGCTGCGGGCGTGCACGATATCCCGGTCTCGGAGTGGATTGTGGGGGCCATTCTAAGTGCTATCAAGCGCTTTCCCGAGTTCCGCGACGCCCAGCACGAGCAGCGCTGGGCCTACCGCTGGGTGGACGACCTCGAGGGTTCCACGGTGCTGTTCCTGGGCTATGGCTCCATCGCCAGAGCCACCGAAGAGCGCCTAGTTCCCTTCGGGGTCTCGTTCCTGCGCGTGGCCCGCACGGCCCGCGCGGGGGTGCACACCTGGGCCGACCTGCCCGAGCTGCTTCCAAAGGCCGATGTGATCGTGAACCTGCTGCCCTACACGCCGCAGACCGATAAGCTCGTGGGGGCGGCCCAGTTTGCCCAGATGAAGCCGGGGGCGCTGTTTGTGAACGCAGGGCGCGGCAAAACCGTAGACCAGGAGGCCCTGGTGGAGGCCATCCGGGCCCGGCAGGTGCGACTGGTCACCGATGTGACCACCCCCGAGCCCCTGCCCGAAGGGCACCCGCTGTGGTCGCTGCCGGAGGTGTTTCTCACCCCCCACATCGCCGGCTCCACCCCCAAGCTGTTCGAGCGGGGCTTCCGGCTGGTGCGGGAGCAGGTGGCGCGCTACCTGCGGGGTGAGCCCCTGCTCAACGTGGTGACCGATGGCTATTGACCTTTTGCTGGCCCTGGTGTTTGCGCTCCTGGCCTGGGCCATGGCCCTGTGGGTCTCGGCGGAGGTGAGCCTGAGCCCGGCCCAGAACCGCCTGCAAAGCCGCATCCACCTGGGCCTCACGCTGGCCACCCAACTGCTCTACGTGCTGCTGGTGCAGAGCGTGGGCTCCTGGCGCGATGCGCTGCTGGTGATCTCGGTCATGCTGGCTTTGGCCTGGTACGCCATGCTGGGCCTGACCAGAGCCCTGCGCCAGAACACGGCCGAGAGAAAAGGATCGCTGATGGGGCGCCTCGAGCTCTCCGGACACCGAGCCTTTGCTTTTGCTGCCCTCATCCTGATGGGCGTTGGCGCGCTTTTTGCGCTCTTTGACCCCACCCTGGCGCTTACCATCGCCCTGCCCTTGGGCGTGGCCCTGTTCTGCACCCTCTGGGTGACCTACTGGGTGCGTAATACCGTTTCCGCTTGAATCCTTCACCGTTGGACGCAGCAGAGGTGAAGGATTCAAGCCGACCGAAGGGAGTAGAAAAGCATTTCGGTAGTATCGTTTAGGCTTGCCGAAGGGAACGATACTGCCGAAATGCGTGTAAAAGAGCCTAGCCGCTACGAACGCCGGGTGGGGCGCAGCAAAAACAGCGCCAGCGAGATGAGCAAGAAAGCGATACCGGCCTGTAGCGGAATGGGGAAGCTGGGGATGTACTCCACGTTGCAGGGAATGGGGCCTTTACAGACGTTGGGGGCCAGGCCGGGCACCCATAGCTCCAGAAGGTGGTAGCTGCTCCAGAACAGGCCCACCAGCGACAGGGTGAGGGCATAGGGGCGGATATGAACGTCGTTGCGCCAGGTGGCGATGCCCAGGATTAATACCAGCGGGTACATGGCGATGCGCTGGTACCAGCACAGGGTACAGGGGATAAAGTTGCGCACCTCCGAGTAGTAGAGGCTGCCCAGGGTGGCGACCAGCGCCACCAGCCAGGCGAAGGCCAGCAAGAGCGCGTTTCTGTCGAGCGGGGTGGATTGGGTCTGCATCTGGCTCATTCTAAGGCGTAGCGTATGAAGTGGCTTAGGACGCGGCCAGGCAGCTCGGCCTCGGTTCCGGCCAGCCGCACGAAGGGCCGGGGATGGATGCGTCCTATCAGGGCCGCGCCCACCCCGTTTCCCAGCCGCGCGGGAACCACCCCTGCCAGGAGGCCGGTGTCCTGATGGGTGAGGATGGCGCCCGCGGCGTCGCCGTACAGGTAGGCCACAAAAGCCAGGCTGTGGGGGTCTTGCAGCAGCCGGCCCACCCGTTCAGCGAAGGGAAAGCGCCACTGGGGGGCCTGGTAGGCCTCGGTGAGCAGGCGGGCGATGGACCAGGCCTCCGACCAGGGCACCTGCTCAGTCCAGTAGGCGCGGGGGCTGGGCTCGGACTGGCAGAGCTCGAACGCAGCCGTGGCCCGGTAGCCCAGATCCAGCAGCCTCGAGGTTTCGGAGCCCTCGAGTACGGTAAAGGCCGGGGGCGCTCCAACAGCCCGGAAGCGGGCCTCGAGCTCCTCTCGAGCAGCCTCGAGGTAGCCAAAGGCGGTGTTGGCGAGCAGCAGGGGAAAGCTGGGCTGGAGCAGATAGGGGATACCCGCAACCTCCCCGGAGTGGGCTGCCGAGGCCAGCGGACGGTACAGGGGGTACAGGTCGTGGGGGGTCATGCGCCCAGCAGGGCCTCCACAAACTCGCCTGCGTCGAAGGGTTGCAGGTCGTCGGCTTTCTCGCCCACCCCGATAAACTTGATGGGCACGCCCAGCTCGCGCACGATGGGCACCAGCACCCCCCCCTTGGCGGTGCCGTCCAGCTTGGTCACGATCACCCCGGTCAGGCCCACGGTCTGGTGGAATTTTTTGGCCTGCTCGAGGCCGTTCTGCCCCGTGACGGCGTCCAGCACCAGCCAGACCTCGCCGGGCTCGCCGGGGTCGGCCTTGGCGATGGAGCGCTTGACTTTAGCCAGCTCCTCCATCAGGTTGTGCTTGGTGTGCAGCCGCCCGGCGGTGTCTACCAGCAGCAGATCCAGGCCCCGGGCCTTGCGGGCCGAGGCCGCGTCGAAGGCCAGCGCGGCGGGGTCGGAGCCTTCGGGGCCCTGAATCACCGGGATGCCCAGCCGCTCCCCCCACAGCCCGAGCTGGGCCCCGCCCGCAGCGCGGAAGGTATCGCCGGCACAGAACATCACGCTTTTGCCCTTGCTCTGGTAGTACTGCCCCAGTTTGGCGATGGTGGTGGTCTTGCCCACCCCATTAACCCCCACCATCAGAATCACCTTGCCGGCGGGCTCCACGGTGGACTTTTTGGCGTTGGGGTTGAAGCCCGCCTTGCGGATTTTGGCCCGGAAGCGGTCGGGCTCGAGCTGCACCGTGAGGGCCTGTTTTAGCGCCTCGCGCAGGTCTTTTTTGCCCGACTGGCGTACCTCCTCCAGAACTTCCTGGGTGGCCTCCACGCCCACATCAGCGGCAATCAGGGCGAACTCGAGTTCCTCCAAGACCGCCTCGGGGTTTTCGCTCCAGGGGATGGCTTTGACCAGGTTGTCGCGGGTTTTGCTCAGACCCTCTTTGAGGCGTTGCAGCCAACTCATGGTACTAAGTCTACCCTTTTGTTTTGGCGACAAGGGACTCTGCTATGATGTGCAGGTTGCTATGGTTGTACCGCCTACCCCCGAAAACCTCGAGCGCGCCGCCCAGATTATCCGCAATGGGGGGCTGGTGGCCTTTCCCACCGAGACCGTCTATGGCCTGGGGGCCAATGCCCTGGATGCCATGGCTGTGGCCAAAATTTTTGAGGCGAAAGAGCGCCCCAGCTTTGACCCACTGATCGTGCACGTCTCGGATCGCGAGATGTTGCAGCGCGTGGTGCGGGAGGTGCCTGCCCTGGCCGAACAGCTTATCGCGCGTTTCTGGCCGGGCCCCCTGACCCTGGTGCTGCCCAAGTCGGAGTTAGTCCCAGAGATCGTTACCGCGGGTCTACCCACGGTAGCTGTGCGTATGCCGGCTCACCCGGTGGCCCAGGCGCTCATCCGGCAGGCAGGGGTGCCGGTGGCCGCGCCCAGCGCCAATCCCTTCGGCTACCTGAGCCCCACCCGGGCCGAGCACGTCGAGCGGATGCTGGGGGAGCGGGTAGATCTGATCCTGGATGGGGGAAGAACCGAGTTTGGAGTAGAGTCCACCATTGTCTTGTTGGCCGAAAAGCCGGTTGTGCTCCGTTACGGCGCGGTGGCTTTGGAGGCGCTCGAGCAGGTGGTGGGGGAGGTGGCGCTGCAGGTTGAGGAGCGCGAAAAGCCCCTGGTACCGGGGCAGTTGCCCCAGCACTATGCGCCCCACACGCCCATCCGTATTGCTGCCCCAGAGGATATCCCGCCGCCCCAGCGCAAGCGGGCGGGCTACCTGGCTTTCCGGGAGGTGCCCAAAGGGTTTAAGGTGGTAAAGGTTTTGTCCCCTACCGGCAATTTGCTGGAAGCCGCCGCCCATCTATTTGAAGCCCTGCACCAGCTCGATCGATTGGGACTGGAGGCGATCTACGCCGAGCCGATACCGGAAGTGGGGCTGGGAAGGGCCATTATGGATAGACTGCGGCGGGCCTCCACAAAACCCCTGAACCCCACCCTGCCTACATGAATAGGCTCACGCTGGAGGATTGGATACGCCGACTGAAGCGATCTGCGCACGCGGAGCGCAATACCACCCGAAAAAAGACGCTTTCTTTGCCGAGCGTAAGGGGGGCTTGCCAGGCTTCACCAAGGTATTTATTGAAAATTGTCTTTGTGAGGCCTGCGCTAGAGATATAATCATGTGAGGCTAAAAATGCGAGGGCGAAATGTCTTTCTGTTGGTCTTAATCGTCTTGATGGCGGTTTTTGCTTGGCGCAACTGGGCCGTCTTCAGTGAGGAGAAAACACTCTCGCTTATCTTCACCCAGGTTACCGCGCCATTTGGCATCGTGATGCTTACCATCATGGCGGTACTGGTGGCCGTCTACTTCATGTACACGGTGGGCCTCGAGACCGCCGCCTTGCTCGAGGTCAAGCGGTATGCCCGCGAGCTGCTGGCCGCTCGCAAGCTGGCCGATGAGGCCGAGGCCAGCCGCTTCTCGGAGCTGAAAAAGTGGCTCGAGGGCGAACTGGCAGGCATCAATGCTCAAAGCCCGACGGGGCTCGAGGCCAAGCTACAAGCCATCGTAGAGCGGATAGATCGGGTCGAGCACGAGCTACGCGAGGATATCGAAAGGGCCGGTAACACCCTGGCTGCATACATTGGTGAGCTGGAAGACCAGATAACCGGCCAGGACAGGCATCCGCCCCCTCCGCGTTGAGCAAATTGACTAAACCCGCTAGACTAGACCCTGCTTGGGGGCCGTTAGCTCAGTTGGTCAGAGCAAGCGACTCATAATCGCCAGGTCGCGGGTTCAAGTCCTGCACGGCCCACCATTTTTTCAAGGCTACTACGCCTGCTGGCCTTGATTTGCCGGGCAGGCTCCTGAGTTTGTCGAAAAAGTAAGAAGCGATTTGAGGGCGCAGGTGAACCGGGTAATTGTTAAAGCGGGCAAAGGCAAAAAAGTGCGCAACTTTTATCCGGGCCTGTTTGCCGACGAACTGGCTTCGGTGCCAGAACAGGCCGGGGTTGTGCAGGTTTATTCCGAAGAAGAGGGTTTTTTGGGGGTGGGGTATTACGACCCCCAAAGCCGGGTGGCGGTGCGGGTCTACCGCTTCGACGAGGGGCCGCTCGACAAAAGATTTTTCCTGCAGCGCTTCGAGCGGGCCCAGAAAAAGCGGGCCCGGCTAGACCCCTTTCACCGCCTGGTGCACGCCGAGGCCGATGGGCTGCCGGGGCTGGTGGTGGATCGTTTTGGTGGTGTGCTGGTGGTGCAGGTGCGCAACCGGGCCATGGAAGCCCTGCGGGTGCACTGGCTACCGGCCCTGATCGAAGCCTTGCAGCCAGCCAGCATTTACGAACGCTCCGACGTGGACAGCCGCCGCCAGGAAGGACTCCCGGAGCAGGTGGGTGTGCTGTACGGCGAAGTGCCGCCGGTGCTGGAAGTTCAGGAAGATGGCCTGATCTTCCAGATTCCCCTGGCCCTGGCCCAGAAAACCGGTTACTACCTCGACCAGCGGGAGAACCGCCGGCGGCTCGAGCAGATGGTGGGGCCCGGTGAGCGGGTGCTGGACGTTTACAGCTATGTGGGAGCTTTTGCGCTGCGTGCAGCCCGAAAAGGGGCCTATGCACTGGCGGTGGATAAAGACCTCGACGCTTTGGCTGTGCTGGATCGGGCCGCCTCGATGCAGGGCTTGCGGGTGGATATCCGCCAGGGGGATGCGCTAGCGGTGCTGGACGATCTGGCTCGAGGCAGAACCCCGCCCTTTCAGCACGTCTTGCTCGACCCCCCCACCCTGGTTAAGAAGCCCGATGAACTGCCCAGGGTCAAGCGACTGCTGGTGGATTTGTTGCGGCCGGCCCTTCGGCTGTTGGATCGGGAAGGCTGGCTGTGGCTCTCGAGCTGCGCCTACTACCTGGGGGTGGACGCGCTGCTCGAGGTGACCCGCCGGGCTGCTGCCGATGAAGGCCGCCGCCTGCGGGTGCACGCCGTCCACTACAACCCGCCCGACCACCCCTGGAGCCTGCATGTGCCGGAATCGCTGTACCTGAAAACGGTCGTTTTTCAGGACGACCCCCTTTAGTTCGGACGGTTTAGTGCGTTAATCCCAATGTAGGGCTGGAGGTGCTGCTCTTGAAGTCTCTTCCCGCTCCAGTGGGAGTACCGCCCCTAACATCCGGATTTACAGGAGAGGGGTTATGCTCATAAAGTGTCGGCGAGCCTGCCCATCCGAAACGTCATCCATGTGGAGGTAGAGGTGGTTTACGCCCAGGCACACTCGAGGCCTGGGCAGCAGGTGTTTGTCTATTTCATCACCCTGGAAAACCGGGGCTACGAAACCGTGCAGCTCTTGCGCCGGGAATGGTTCATTCAGGACGCCCAGGGAGGGCTGGCGCACGTAGAGGGTGAAGGGGTGGTAGGTGAAAAGCCCATCCTCGAGCCGGGGCAGCTTTACAAATACAACAGCTTCTGCCCCATAGCCCAACCTCCAGGCCTAATGTGGGGTTTTTATACCTTTCAGAACATGCTGGGTGAACTGTTTCGCGTGGAGATCCCAGCCTTTGCCCTGCGCCTGCCGGACGCCCACCGCACCCTCAACTAGGCCAGTACGCTGGCGGACTCGCTGGCGTCTTCGGTGAGGCGTAAGAAGAACTCCTCGAGGTCGCTCGAGCCGTGCTGGTGCAGGAGCTGCTTGGGAGAGCCCAGTGCCAGCAGACGCCCTCGGTGCACCAGAGCCACCCGGTCGGCGACCTGCTCGGCCAGGTGGAGCTGGTGGGTGGCGTAGAGCACCGCCCGTCCGTCCTTGGAGTATTCGCGCAACAAGTCCTTGACCAGTCGGGTGGCGTGGGGGTCGAGCCCCACCATCGGCTCGTCCAGAATGAGGGCTTGGGGAGCGTGCAGAAGGCTCATGGCGAGCGAGAGCTTTTGCCGCATACCATGCGAGTAGGTCTCGATCAGCGACGAAGCAAAGCGGTCGAGGCGGAACTGCACCAGCAGTTCCTCGATGCGGGCCTCGGCTTTGGGCCTTGGAAGGCGGTAGACGCCGGCGGCGAAGCGCAGGAGCTCGAGGCCCGACAGCTTGCCATACAGGTAGGGCCGGTCGGGTACGTAGCCGAACTGGGCCTTGGCCCGCACCGGGTCTTTCCACACGTCCACCCCGTTTACCAGTGCCCGGCCCCGGCTGGGTCGCAGCAACCCCACCAGCGCCTTTATGGCGGTGCTTTTGCCCGCGCCGTTGGGCCCGAGCAGGGCCAGGGTCTCGCCGGGGTGCACTTCCAGGCTCAGGCCGTTCAGGGCCTCAAACCGGCCATATCGTTTGCTGAGGTCTTCCAGCCGAATCATCGCCACGATTAAAGCCTAAGGCCGAAAGCCTCTGGCAAGGGTGCAAAACCTGCTCTTAGGCTTTCGGCCCGGGGGCGGGTTTACCTTAGCTCTTCCAAGGCTCGCCGCAGGATGGCATCTTTGTTCAGGTCTACCTCAGCCTGGCCGCGCTCGGCAGGCAGGTTGACCGCGGGCCGGGGCTGGCTGAAGTTGAACTTGCCCTGAGCGTCGGCCTTGGTGGTAAAGGTCTGGCCGCCAATGGTGATGGTCACGGTCTCGCCGGGCTTGGCCCCGGTGCCCTCGAAGGCCACCGGCACCTCAAAGCGGGTGTCCTTGACCTCGATGTCGGGCTTGATGCCTTCTTTGTTGATACCCCGGCGCTTGGGGGTGAGCCACTCGAAGGTGACCAGGGTCAGGTCGCCGCCGTTGGCCAGGTCAATCACGTTCTGCCCCACACCCTTGCCAAAGGAAGTCTCGCCGATCACCTTGGCCCGCCCGGTGTCCTGCATGGCCCCCGCCACAATCTCCGAAGCCGAGGCCGAGTTGCCGTTGATCAGCACCACCATGGGCCCGCTCCAGGTGACCTGGCCGTTGGCCTCGCAGTAGAGCCGGGTCTCGTTGCGGGTGCGGGTGTATACGATAGGCCCCTCGCGGATAAAGGCCCGTGCCACCTGGCAGCCCTGATCCAGCAGACCGCCGCCGTTGTCGCGCAGGTCGAAGACCAGCTTTTGCACACCCCGCTGCTTCATCTCGTTCAGGGCCGCATTGAGCTGCTCGATGACCCGCACATTGCCGAAGGTTTCCAGTGCCACGTACCCCACGTTGCCGGGCAGGATGGTCTTGGAGACCGAGATAATCTCCACCCGCTGCCGGATCATCTCGAAGCGCAGGATGGCATTGGTGCCTTCCCGGCGGATGCCGATGGTGACCTTGGTGTTTTGCGGCCCCCGAATCTGGGCCACAATTTCGTTCAGATCGAGCTTGGTAACGTCCTGACCGTTGACCTCGACGATGATATCCCCGGCCCGGATGCCGGCATTGAAGGCCGGCAGACCCCGGATAACCCCCTGCACCCGTGCGCCACCCCCGTTTTCGTTGGGGGCCAGGGTCGCGCCAATGCCAAAGAACTCACCCTGGATATCCTGGTTGCGCAGGTTGGCCCGTTGGGGCGGGGAGTAGCTGGTAAACTCGTCGTCTAGTGCGCCCAGCATGCCCCGTATGCCGCCCTCGAGCACACGGTTGAGCTGGTCGGGCTCGAGGCGAGTTAGATACTGGGTTTGCAAAAGTTGATAGGTTTGAATCAGGGCTTGTCCGTAGGGGTTGCGGTTGAAGGACTCGGCGACCCCCCCTGAAAGCTGGGCATAGACCAGGGCGGCCAGAATACCACCCACCACAATTATCCAGGCTCTGCGCTTCATGGTTTCGTTCACCTAAGACCCCAGTTTAGCGGCAATGAATGAGAGCGAAGTGTTCACTAAGGGACAAAAAGGCGGAGTATCAAGAAACAGGAGCGGTCTGGCTTTTTTAACGCCTGATGCCCGCGCTCGTAGTACCCTGAGTACCGATGATCCACTTTCACCGGGTTACGCTCGAGTACCCCCGTACCCAGACCAAGGCCCTCTTCGACCTGAACTTGGAAATAAAAAAAGGCGAGTTTGTTTTTCTGGTAGGGCATTCCGGTGCGGGTAAATCCAGCCTGCTCAACCTGATTCTGAAGCGCCTCGAGCCCACCTCGGGAGCGGTTTATTTTGCTGGAGAAAACCTCAAAGCACTCCATGGTGACCGCATTGCCCTGCACCGTCGCCGGATTGGAGTGGTGTTCCAGGATCACCGGCTATTGAAGGATAGAACCGTCGAGGAAAACCTGCTGTTTGCCCTGCATGTGCTGGGGGTGCCCCGGAACGAGTGGGATACCCGCGTGACCCGCGTGCTCAGGCAGGTGGGGATTGTGCATAAAAAGCGGGCCTATCCCGAAGAACTCTCGGTAGGGGAGGCCCAGCGGGTCGCCATTGCCAGGGCGTTGGTGGGCGACCCCCAGGTACTCCTGGCCGACGAACCCACGGGTAACCTCGACCCGGCCAATGCGCTGGCGGTGCTGGAGATATTCAAATCGGTGCACGCTCGAGGGGCCACCGTGCTGATGGCAACCCACTCCCGCGATCTGGTAGAAGCCTATCCCCAGCGGGTGGTTGTGCTCAAGGCAGGGCAACTGGTGCGCGATGAGCGGGAGGGCAAGTACAGCCTGGCCTGAGGGTGTGGGCTTGGACAAATATCCCTCATCCGGCAATGGTAGTATTTAGATACCAGGCTCGAGGGCATTTTGAAAGCCTAAAGCAGTGTTTCGGGAATCCCAAAAAAGTGGAGGTTCCGAGTGGCCTTCGCTATACCTCGAAACCCAGCCTGGAAATCTAACTCGGAACGCGATTGGAGGGCAAAATGAACGTCTACAAGCTGGTTGGTCGTCAAATTGAGATTACTGAGGCCCTCAAGAACTACCTGGATAAGAAGATGGCCCGCCTAGACCGCTACTTCGATAACAACGTTGAAGCCAAAGTTGTGCTCTCGATGGCCCAGGGGGCACGCATCGAGCGTAAGGCCAAGGCGGAGATTCAGGTCAATGTGCCGGGGGGTATTGTACGCGTAGAGGAGTCCGATCCTGATATGTACGCGGCTATAGATCGCTCGATTGACCGCCTCGAGTACCAGCTCAAGCGCTACAAGGAGCGTCACTTCCAGCGCGAGCGTCACGCAGTGCCAGAGGCAGTGCTGGCCGGGAGCGCCCAGACCGAGGCTGAAGAAGAGGCCGAACCTCGCATCGTGCGCACCAAACGCTTTCACATGAAGCCCATGACCCCAGAAGATGCTGCTTTCGAGATGGAAGCCCTGGGGCACGACTTCTTCGTGTTCCGCAACTCCGATACCGATCAAATCAACGTGATTTATCGGCGCCGTGATGGCAATTACGGCCTAATCGAGCCCACCGCCTAAACAGGCCCCACCCCGCTGTGGCGGGCATACAGCCAGCATGCGCATTCTGGTTACGTCGCTCAAAGGCGGGGTGGGCAAAACCACCACAGCCATACACCTCGCCGCGTTTTTGCAGCTTCATGGCTCCACGCTGCTGATTGACGCTGACCCTGCCGAAGGTGCCCTGGTCTGGGCCCGCCAGGGGCCCGGACTGCCTTTTGAGGTAGCCGGCCCGGAGGAGGCCCGGCCCAAGCGGTTTGAGCACGTAGTGATTGATACGGCGGGGCATGCCAAAGCTAAGGTGCTGCGCGAATATGCAAACAAGGCTGACCTGGTGATCGTTCCCACCTCGCCGGGGCTGCTTTCCCTGGTCAGCCTGGAGCAGTTCGAGCAAGCTCTGGAGGGCCTGCCCTTGAAGGCCCTGGTTACCTTGGTTCCACCCTTTCCCTCACTGGACGGAGTACGCACCCTTGCTTACTTGAAGGCCCAAAAAATATCCCACTTCAAACACGTTATACATCGCCGGGCGGCCTACGAAAAGGCGGTGTTGGCAGGCACTTTGGTGCAAAACGTCCCAGACCCACGGGCTGCGCGGGCCTGGGAAGAGTATGTGCTGGTGGGACGAGAGCTGCTCAAAAGGTAGTGCAGCTTCATCGTTGGCGCTGAACCACCGATGCTCAAGGTGTCCGATCGCTAATCTACCGCCTGGACTACCCGCGCAACCCGCTCGAGCGCTTCTTGTACGAGCTGGCGGCTGGTCGCAAAGTTTAGACGCAGCCAGCCCTGGTACTGTGGCCCGAACATCTTGCCGTCGTTGAGACCCACTTTGGCCCGCTCGAGCATGACCCTATGAATCTCCTGGGCAAAAGGGGTTTTGGAGAAGTCGAGCCAGGCCAGGTAGGTGCCTTGCGGGGGCCGGTAGCCCACCTGGGGTAGGTGCTGCTGCATGAACTGGGTGATGAAGTCGCGGTTGCCTTTCAGGTAGGCCCGCACCTCCTGTAGCCAGTCCTGGGCGTGCTCGAGCGCGGCTCGCCAGGCAGCCATGGCGAGCACGTTGGGGTGGCCCCCAAGGCCTTTGCTGACCTGGGCCATGGCGCTCAAGATCTGCTTGTTGTGGCTGATGGCTACCCCGCCGCCCAGCCCGGCAGTGTTGTACGACTTACAAGGCCCGGTGAGGGTCACGGTGCGCTGGGCAATCTCGGGGCTTAAAGAGGCAATGGGGATGTGCTGGCCCTCGTAAATCAGGTCGGCCCAGAGTTCGTCGGACATCACCCACAGGCGGTGGCGCAGAGCGAATTCAGCCAGCTGTTCTAGCTCGTCGCGCCGGAAGACCCGCCCGGTGGGGTTCTGGGGGTTGCACAGCAGCAACAGCCGGGTGCGAGGGGTTACCAGGCGCTCGAGCTGTTCAAAATCGATCTCCCAACTGCTGGGGGTGGGTAGCAGCGGATTGTACCGGGCCACGCGATGATGCTCACTGAGCGCGTTAAGAAAGGGATGATAGACCGGCACCTGGGTAATCACCTCATCGCCGGGGCTGCTCAGGGCCAGCACGCTGGCGTAGATGGCCGGCACAACGGAGGTGGTGAGCAGCAGGTTTTCGGGGGTAAGACCTTCCAGGCCGTACCTGCTTTGCTGCTGAATAATGCGCTCCAGCAGCAGCTTATCCCCTTTCATCTGGGGGTAGCCCACCCGCTCCTGCAGCCGTTCCACAATAGCCTGGGCGATGGCCGGGCTGATGGGGAAGTCCATGTCGGCTACCCACATGGGCAGTACATCCTCGGGATAAAAGTGCCATTTGCCGCTGTAGCCGTAGGGGTCGCGCAGGGTGCGGGGCGATAACTCGTCGAGTTGCATGGCTATAGCTTATAGCTCCGGCTTGGTGGGGTGAGCAGGGATAATTATGTCTTCCATTTCTTCTTCCAGCATGACCCGGTTACGCCCGCTGGCCTTGGCCCGGTACATGGCCTCGTCGGCGCGGCTTAGCAGGGCAGCGATGGTGTCACCCTGGCGATAGCAAGCCACCCCAAGGCTTAACGTAACCGGTACACCCGATATGGGATTTTCGCGGATGGCCTCGAGCAAGCGTTGTGCCAACAGATGAGCTTGGTGAAGGTCGGTCTCGGGAGCAAGGATTAGAAATTCTTCACCGCCCCATCGGGCCAGACTATCGCTCTCGCGCAGGTGCTGTGCCAGCCTACTGGACACTTCCCGCAAGACCTGGTCGCCTACCGAGTGGCCGTAGGTGTCGTTTACTTGTTTGAAGTGGTCGATGTCGGCCAGCAGGAGCGCAAATGGGCGGTTGTAGCGACGAGCCCGATCCAGCTCGCCTTCCAGTCTTTGCTGCATGGCCCGGCGGTTGGTTAGATTGGTCAGGGCGTCGGTGTGGGCCATCTGGTGCATCTGAGCGTAGTGTCGGCGCAGGTAGGCAAACATATACAGCAAGGCCAGGTAAGCGATATTGGAAAGTGTGAACTGTAGGGCGGTATTGATAGACGACACATTAAGAGACGGGCTCATGAGCAAGCCAACGCCCCCCGCCAGCAGCCCCGAAGCCAGGTATATGAGCGAAAATCGCAGGGCCTGCCTTCGGTTGAGCAGATTAAAGGCCATTAGATAGACCATTGGAAACCACAGGGCGGCGGGAGTAATTCCATCGCGCTGGTGCAGCTTATAGCCTGTTTCATAAAAAAGGCTGAAAACTTCATAGGCTGCAATCATGAAGAGGGCAGTTTGCCAGACCCGCCGGATGCCCTGTGGATTGCGCCAGAGGTAGATTTCCAGCAAGATAAACCCTGCGGCCATTGGCAGAAGCAAATACTGATCGGGCAATGACAGCTTACCCGCTATTGCCGAGAGTCCCCAGGCAGCCAGGGCAGCCAGGGCCCCGAGCGGCAGCAACCACAGGCTGATGCGGACTCGCAGACCCTCGAGGGGATCGGCAACTTCAATGGTGGCGTATGGGTCGGGCGTGTAGCGGGGCGGCATAACAATTTTCTAGTCAATCTAACACCAATACTGGAGTTTTTGAGTTTATTTCAGCGCAACCAACGAAAGTTTCTTGAAACGTACAAGAACGCTAGCCCAATTATCACCGGGCACAAATGTCATTCCCGGCCGGACGGCGCCCTTTGGGGCGAGCAGTTGGCTCGAGCCCAGTTTAGCGGCCTTTGCCCACCCTGGTCGAGCCTGGCGGGCTTTTGATAGGCTTTGATCCGAGATGTTGAAGTTGGAGTCGGACTGGTGGAGGATGGGCCTGCGGGTGGCTGGCGTGGACGAAGCCGGACGCGGGGCATTGGCCGGGCCGGTGGTGGCCGCAGCAGTGATCCTGCCCCCACCGAAAGGCCAGGCCCAGTACCCCTTCTACGACTCCAAAATCCTTACCCCTAAGGCGCGTAACCGCCTGGAAGCACAAATTCGGGCGGTGGCTTTGGCCTGGGGGGTGGGTTGGGCCGAGGTGGTCGAAATAGATCGACTCGGCATCTTGAAGGCCACCCATCTGGCCGCCGCGCGGGCTTTAGAGCAGCTCGAGGTGCCTCCGGAAGCATTGCTTACCGACTATTTACGCCTGGAGGGAGAGTGGCGCCAGTATTTGCGTAAAAATCCATCCCGGCCCGACTCGTTGCACCTGCTGCGCTGTCCGCCTAAAGCCGATCAGCATAGCCCTACCGTGGCAGCAGCCAGTATCCTGGCAAAAGTAGCACGAGACCGCTATATGGAAGCGCTCGAGCAGCAGTACCCCGGCTATGGTTTTGCCCAACACAAGGGCTACGGTACTGCGCTGCACCTGCAAGCTTTAGAGAGACTGGGTCCCTGTGCGGTGCATCGACATAGCTTTGCGCCGGTGGCTCAGGCCGGGCTTTTTTAGGAATTCTTAAGGCGGCATTGCCCCTAGCCAACCTGGCGTAAAATGCGCTCGAGAAGATTATGCGTGTAAAACTGCTGCTTGCCTTACTGGCCATACTGTTTTCCGGCTGCTTTCCTGCACGTTCTAGCCTCACCGTGGGGCTGCGCTTTGGTATCGAGCTAAACCCTGTGATCACCCGCTTTGAACCCGACCGAGGACAGGCCGCTAGCTACCGGGTGGGGGATAGCGTGAGCTTTATCATCACCCTGACCCGGCCAGGCTACGTGGTATTGGTTGGCATAGACCCGGACGGGGTGACCTACGAGTTCGACCGGATTTATCTGAACCCTGGTACCCACAGGCTTTCGGGGCCGCCGGGGTTCCGCTACGAGGTGCGCCCGCCCCTCGGCTTGCAGCGGGTGCGGGCCATCTATACCGATACCCCGCACCCCTCTGGGTTTGTTTTCCGTGGTAGATATAGCCTGGAGCTTTGGGATCAGCAGGTCTCCATCTACATTCAGCGCTCGGGCTCGAGAGTGCAGGATGTGGCCGAAACATACTTCTACATTCACTAAAGCCACAAAACCAAAGCGGTTTTCCACGATCTCCAAAAGCAACCGAAGCGATCCTCGAACGCGCCTCAGACCAAGTCGCTTGCGCGATTCCGACTGAGCCGGAACCTATCAGGTGTGGCAAGTGCGTGGCGCTTTACTGCGATTTCCTCTATAGGTCATTCGCGTGTAGAGCTGGTAGGCTCGAGGGTCTTGTACCAACAATATACGCAGTATTGATACCCCAAATGCGCTGACATATAATCTCCTCGCACCGAACGTGCAAAAAGGTAGCTTTTTTGCTGAGGAGGAATTCGATGAAGCGACGTGACTTCTTGAAGAAAGCAGGGGTTGGTGCTGTAGCGGCCAGCACGGTATTTGGTCCGGTTTACGCCCAAACCTTGCCGCGTTTGCGCTGGCGTATGGCCACGAGCTGGCCTCGCTCGCTGGATACCCTGTTTGGCGCTGCCGAGATTGTGGCCAAGCGGGTGGCCGAGATGACCGATGGGCGTTTCGAGATTACCCCCTACCCGGCGGGTGAAATCGCCCCTGGGTTGCAGGTGCTGGACGTGGTACAGGCTGGCAACGTCGAGATGGGCCACACCGCCAACTACTACTATGTAGGTAAAAGCCCTTCGCTGGCCTTCGACACCGGGGTACCCTTTGGCCTGAACCCCCGTCAGCAGAATGCCTGGCTCTACTTTGGCGGTGGGTTGCAGGCCATGCAACGGGTGGCCGCCGACTTCAACGCCATTACCTTCCCGGCGGGTAACACCGGGGTGCAGATGGGGGGCTGGTTCCGCAAGGAGATCAAAGGCCCGGAAGACCTCAAAGGACTGCGCTTCCGTATCCCAGGGCTGGGCGGACAGGTCATGGCCCGCCTGGGGGTTACGGTGCAAACCCTGCCGGGGGGTGAGATCTTCCTGGCGCTCGACCGTGGGGCCATTGACGGGGCCGAGTGGGTGGGCCCCTACGACGACGAAAAACTAGGCCTGAACAAAGCTGCCCGCTTCTACTACTACCCCGGCTGGTGGGAGCCCGGCTCCACGGTTTCTGCTCTGGTTAACCTGGATCGCTGGAAAAGCCTGCCCAAGGAGTACCAGGAGATTATCAAGGCGGCCTGCGCCGAAGCCAACGAGCGAACCCTGGCCGAGTACGATGCCAAAAACGCCCCGGCGCTGGCACGCTTGCAGCGGGCCGGTACCCAGCTCAGGCCCTACCCTTCCAGCGTGCTGCAGGCGGCCAACAAAGAATCCACCGCTTTGTACGAGGAAATTGCAGCCAAAGACGCCACTTACCGCGGCATCTACGAAAACTGGAAGAAATTCCGCGACGAGATTCGGCGCTGGTTCGCGCTCAACGAGTTCCGCTACGACGACTTTACCCGTACTTTGCGCTAACCTTGGCCTCTTCAAATCCCCTACAGTGGCACTGTAGGGGAATTTTTGTAGCCAATTGATTATTGATTGACGGAACCCAACCTGCTCGTTACGATGGGCAGGGCCAAAAAGGAGTCAGTAAAATGCACGAAAGGGTACTTTTACCTGAGGGAGGTTGGGTTTGAAGGCGTTGCTCTTCGCTTCCAGGCTAATTGATAGCCTTAACGAATGGGTAGGGCGTGTGGTCTTGTGGCTGGTAGTGCCGATGATCGCTATTGGGGCTTACAACGCTATAGGACGTAGCCTCGATAAAAGCATTGGAACCCGGCTGGCCTCCAACACCTACTTCGAGCTGCAGTGGTATCTCTTCTCCCTGATTTTTTTGTTGATGGTGGGCTACGTGCTCAAGCACAACGGCCATATCCGGGTGGATGTGGTCTATGCCCGCCTGGGCGCACGGGGTCGGGCCTGGGTGAATATGCTGGGTTCGATTTTGTTTGTGGTGCCTTTTGCTTTGATTCTCTTCTACGTTTCCCTACCGCTGGTGGCGTTCTCTGTGCAGGTGCGGGAAGCCTCCCTAGATGCCGGTGGACTGCCTCGCTGGCCCCTGAAGCTCATGATGTTGCCAGCCTTTATCTTGCTCGCTTTGCAGGGCTTTTCGGAGTTTGTCAAGAACCTGGCTTATTTGCGTGGGGTGTTGCCCCAGCTACCCAGCGAGGCTGAAGGGGAGGTGGCCTAGATGGTGCTTTCCGGCGGTGGGGTGGAGCTGTTGGGCGGGGCAATGTTTATTGCAGCCCTGGTGCTGATTTTTACGGGCTATCCGGTGGCTTTTGCGCTGGGTGGGGTGGCGCTTATTTTTGGGGCCATTGGCATTGGTATCGGTGAGTTCGACATCCGCTTCGTGGGCAGCCTGCCCCAGCGCATCTTTGGCATAATGTCCAACTACACCCTGCTGGCCATTCCGTACTTTATTTTTCTGGGACTCATTCTGGAGAAATCCAAGCTGGCCGAGCAGCTTTTAGACACGGTTGGGCAGCTTTTTGGCCCCATCCGGGGCGGTGTGGCTATTGCGGTGGTGCTGGTGGGTACTTTGCTGGCGGCCACAACCGGGGTGGTGGCGGCTACTGTGGTGGCGATGGGCCTTATCTCGTTGCCGGTGATGCTCAAGTACGGCTACAGCAGACCTCTGGCTACGGGGGTGATTGCCGCCTCGGGAACCCTGGGCCAGATTATTCCCCCTAGCATTGTGCTGGTGGTACTGGGCGACCAGCTGGGCGTTAGCGTGGGCGACCTGTTCTTGGGTGCTTTGATACCAGGGCTAATTCTCTCCGGCAGCCTGATCTTGCTGGTGGCGCTGGTGGCCCTGGTTCGGCCTAAGCTGGCCCCGGCTCTGCCGCCGGAGGCCCGCCCGTACCGGGGCTGGGAGCTGGCCTGGCGGGCCCTGGTAGCGCTGGTGCCGCCGGTGCTGTTGATTTTGTTTGTACTGGGCAGCATTTTCTTTGGCATCGCGACCCCTACGGAGGCCGGGGCGGTGGGCTCTATTGCAGCGCTGCTGATGGCGGCTGCCTACCGGCGCTTGAGCTGGAAAGTGTTTCGCGATGCCGTGGCCGAGACGGCGCGCTTCACCAGCATGGTGATCTTTATCCTGATTGGGGCTACCGCCTTCAGCCTGATTTTCCGGGGCCTCGAGGGCGACAAACTGGTGAAAGACATTCTGGTGGCGCTACCCGGCGGAGAAATAGGGTTTATCGTCTTTGTGATGGTGCTGGTCTTTGTGCTGGGCTTCTTTATTGATTTTTTCGAAATCTGCTTTATTATTGTGCCCCTAATTCTGCCAGCGGCTACGGAAATCTGGACGGCCCAGGCCGAGGCCTTGCAGATGGCCGGTAACTACGACCTTTCCACCGAGGCCTTTGTGCAGCAAAAGCTATTGTGGTTTGGCATCGTGCTGGCCATGAACCTGCAGACCAGCTTCCTCACTCCGCCCTTTGGTTTTGCTCTCTTCTACCTGCGCGGAGTGGCCCCACCGGAGGTCAAGACCACCGAGATCTACAAAGGGGTGATTCCCTTCATTATCGTCCAGCTTATTGTGCTTGTGATGGTCATTGCCTTCCCCAGCCTGAGCAGTTGGCTGCCCTCGCTGCGGGGGGTACCAGGGGGCTAGGGTATCAGCAGCACCTTGCCAGTGGTCTCGCGGCTTTGCAGCGCCCGATGGGCCTGGGCGGCCTGGGCCAGGGGGAACTCGGCCCCGATTCGGATTTTGAGCTGGCCTTCCAGGGCCCAGCGCATCACGTCGCCGGCCCGCCACTCCAGCTCCTGCCGGGTCTGGGTGTAGTGCCACAGAGAGGGCCGGGTCAGGTAGAGGCCGCCTTTCTGGTTGAGGATTTGTGGGTTGAAGGGGGGCACCGGCCCGCTGCTCTGCCCGTACAGCACCAGCATGCCCCGGATGCGCAGGCTGTTCAGGCTGCCTTCCCAGGTGGACTGCCCCACCCCGTCGTAGACCACATCCACCCCTTTTCCACCGGTAATTTCGCGGACTTTCTGGTCGAAGCCTTCGTAGGGCAGGGCGTAATCGGCCCCGGCTTCCTTGGCCAGGGCCCGCTTTTCCTCCGAGGAAGCAGTAGTGATGACGGTGGCCCCAATTCGCTTGGCCATCTGAATTAAGAGGAGCCCCACCCCACCAGCCCCGGCGTGCACGAGGCAGGTCTCACCGGCCTTGAGAGGGTAGGTGCTGTAAACCAGGTAGTGGGCGGTCATGCCCTGTAGCATGCCGGCCACGGCAATTTTGGCCTCGAGCCCATCCGGAATCTGCACCAGTTTGTTGGCGGGCACCACGGCGTACTCGGCGTAGCTGCCTTGCACATTGGAGTAGACCACCCGGTCGCCGGGCTTCACACCAGCCACCCCCGGCCCCACTGCCTCGACCACACCGGCCCCCTCCTCGCCCACCGTAAAGGGGGTGGGGACGCTGTACAGGCCAGCGCGCTTGTAGATATCAATAAAATTGACCCCAATGGCCTGAAGGCGTACCAGGGCCTGGCCTTCGCCGGGGGTGGGGATAGGGATTTCTTCCAGTTGCAGGGCCTCGAGGCCGCCGGGTTGGTGTACGCGAATGGCTTTCATAGCTATAGACTAACCCGATTTTGGCGCAACTTGAACGGCAAGGAACCCCTGGCCCGCGCGCCGCCCAGCACCTTGACCAGGGCTCGCAGGGTGGGGGCGCGGAAGCCATAGGTCACGAAGGCCGGTTTGCGCAGGCTCAGGATGTGGTAGGGGTTCCACAAAGCGATGTGCGCGGCCCGTTTGCCCAGGGTGAAAGCATGCTTGAGGAGCTGGGTTTCCGCCTCGCTCAGGCTGCCGCGACCGACCGAGACCACCAACAGGTAGTCGGCCTTGGCGGCGGCCTGTTCCAGCCCGCTCTTGAAGGCATCGGCCTGTTTGGGGTCGTAGACAAACTGACTGACCCTGGCGAAGCGGGTCTCGAGCAGATCGGCAAAGTCCTTGACTGCGAGGGTCTCGCCGTAAGGGCCGGCCTCGAAGGTGCTGCCCGCCGAGACTACCAAAATTCGATCCGAGCGCCGGGGGCGCAGCGGCCGGCGGTAGGCGGTAATGCTCCGCAGGGCCACCTGTTCCATGAGAGTCTGGTCGCGCTTCTGCTGGGCTGCGGGGTAGGGCTGGGCCTGGCCGGGGAAGCGCTGGGCTGCCTCCAGCAAACGCAGCTGGCTTTGTCGGGCCTGCGCCTCGGAAAGTGAGCCGTTTTCAAGGGCTTGCTGGATGGCGGTGGCCTGGGCGATATGCACCTCGGGCTTGCCCAGCGACAGAATCATATCGGCCCCGGCCTGCAAGCTTTTTACGGCAGCCTCGCCGATGGAGTAGTTTTTGGTGATGGCTTTCATGTCCAGCGCATCGGTGACGATGATGCCCTGAAAGCCCAGTTTTTTACGCAAGAACCCGGTGAGGATTTTTTTAGAGAGGGTGGCCGGGTGCTGTTTGTCCAGGGCGGGAAAGCGGATATGGGCGCTCATAATCGAGCTGATCTGGGCTTCCACGGCTTTGCGAAAGGGGTAGAGTTCGGTGCGCTCGAGCTCTTCCAGCGTTTTATCCACCACCGGCAGCTCGAGGTGCGAGTCCAGGAAGGTGTCGCCGTGTCCGGGGAAATGCTTGACCGCGGCCATTACCCCGGCCTGCTCAAGGCCCCGGGCCCAGGCCAGCGCCAGCCGGGCTACTTTTTTGGGGTCGGAGCCAAAGCTGCGGTCGCCGATCACCGGGTTTTTGGGGTTGGTGTTCACGTCCACGGAGGGGGCAAAGTTCCAGTTGATGCCCAGTGAGATGAGGGTACGCCCCACCGCCGCCCCCACCGCTTCGGCCGTCTTGACATCCCCCACGGCGCCCAGGGCCATCGGGGAAGGGGCCAGGGCAGACTCCAGTACCCGCTGCACCGCCCCGCCCTCCTGGTCAATGGCAATCCAGGCCTGGGGCCCCAGCAGCGAGCGAATCTCGGCGACCAGTTCGCGAACCTGATCGGGGTTCTGGATGTTTTTGCGAAACAAACATACTCCCCCAAAGCGGTAACGCTCGAGGTGGGCGCGGGTGGCCGCATCCAGGGTGGGGCCGGGGATGTCTACCATCATCAGGCTGGTGGCAAGATACAGGCTTTCCATGAGCACCTCTTCATTGTATGGCCGTGAAGTTCAGGGGTTTTGTAAGGGGATGGGCGTCCTTAGCTTACTGTTCTTTGCTGGGTTTTCGGGGGCACAGACTGGCTGAAACCTACGGCGTCTTGACAAAATACTACTTCATAAACTAGCATTTTCAATAGAAAAAAACTTCAAAGAGGTTCCCTTGCTAAACAGAGCGCAAATTCTTGAGCAGCTTCGTCACGGTTTGATTGCCTCGTGCCAGCCGGTGCGGGGTGGGCCATTGGATCGCCCCCCGTTGGTTGCGGCCTTGGCCCAGGCTACCTTGGCAGGGGGGGCTGTGGGGTTGCGTATTGAGGGCCTGGCAGATTTAGAAGCCACCCGCGCCGCTACATCGGTTCCGATCGTTGGTCTGGTCAAGCGGGAGGTGCCGGGCTCGCCGGTATACATCACCCCTGAGCTATCCGATGTCAGGGCCCTGGCCGAGCGGGGAGCCGACATCATCGCTTTTGACGCCACCCTGCGCCCGCGCCCGGTAGGGGTGGGGACGATGATCGAGGCCATTCATGCATTGGGGTGTCTGGCCATGGCCGACATCTCGACCCTGGAGGAGGGCCTCGAGGCCCATCGGCTGGGCGCCGATTTTGTGGGTTCGACCATGTCGGGCTATACCGAGTATTCACCGCAGCTATCCGGCCCCGATTTGGAGCTGGTGCAGGAGCTTTCCAAGCGAGGCGCGAGGGTCATTGCCGAAGGCCGCATTGCGACACCGGAGCAGGCCAGGGCGGCCCTGGAGGCGGGGGCTTTTGCGGTGACGGTGGGAACCGCTCTAACCCGTATCGAGCTTCTGACGCAAGGGTTTGTGAACGCACTGAGGAGGGTGGCGAAATGAGCCGGGCCGCAGTTTTGTGGTTTGGTGCTGGGCGTAAGACACTGCTCTTAAGCTTTGTCCGGGGGGGATGCACGCATGCCTAATGGGGCGCTGGCATCGTTGCGAAGCCTCGGGGGTCATATGACCCCTGCACTGCGCAAGATTGCCGACTACGTGCAGGAGAATCCGGAAAAACTGCTCTACCAAACGGTGGTGGAGGTAGCCGATGGCTCGGGCTCTTCGGAAGCCAGCGTGATTCGCTTCTGCCGTGACCTGGGTTTTAGCGGGTTCCAGGAGTTCAAGCTGGCCCTGGCCTCTGACCTGGCTGCCAGCCCGGTGGGGCTGGGGCCGCAGGATAACCCCCGAACCCCCGAAGAGGCCCTCGAGTACGTCCTGCATCACGCCAAGCAGGCGCTCGAGGATACCCGCCGCCTGGTAGATTTGAAACTGATAACCAAGGCGGTAAACCTAATTCTGAAGGCCCAGCGCATTGATATCTACGGCGTGGGGGCCTCGGGGGTAACCGCGCAGGACTTTGCCTACAAGTTTATGCGCCTGGGCTACGCTACCCAGGCCTACCCCGACCCCCATATGGCCGCCATGGCGGCTGCAACCCTGGATAAAAAGTCCCTGGCTATCGGCATCACCCGTTCGGGCACTACCATTGACACGGTCAAAGCCATGGAGATTGCCAAGCGTTCGGGGGCGGCGACCATTGCCATCACCCAGCGCACCAAAAGCCCGGTGGCCCGTTTTGCCGATGTGGTGCTGGTCACATCGGTGTCTGAAAGCCCCCTGACGGGCGGGTCGGTAACGGCCAAAATGGGACAACTGCTGGTACTGGATCTGCTCTATACCTTGGTGGCCCTGGGCCGAAAACAGGCTTCGGACTTTATTGCCCGCACGGCAGCAGCCGTGGCGGATAGGAACTACTGAGATGCGCAGCAACAAGTGCCAAGGATTCACTGGCCGCGGGGGTTTTGGGCCCCCTGCGCTAGTTGGATGCTCGAGGCTTCCCATCGGCTTTTCGGGTTGATACCCGTTGGCAATCGTAGG
This sequence comes from Meiothermus sp., assembly GCF_026004075.1. Classification (NCBI taxonomy): domain Bacteria; kingdom Thermotogati; phylum Deinococcota; class Deinococci; order Thermales; family Thermaceae; genus Meiothermus; species Meiothermus sp. The sequence continues at coordinate 326,104 of NZ_BPIK01000001.1, forward strand.
AGGATAAACTATGGTTAAGCGTTTGTTGGCAGCGTCGGCGTTGGCCCTGGGCTTGAGCGCATTTGCCCAGACCCAGATCGAGTTCTGGACCTACTACCTGAGCCCGAACTTCGACAACTACATCAAAAGCACCATTGCCGATTTCGAGAAGGAAAACCCCACCATCAAGGTGCGCTGGGTAGACAAGCAGGACACCATGGAGCGCGACCTGACCGCAGCGGTGGCTTTGGGCCGGGCCCCCGATGTGGTGAACCTCTGGCAGGACTCCACCTTTGCTGCTGCTCAGAACAAGATCCTTACCCCCATCACCCAACTGGTCAACCGCAATGTGCTCAACCAGCTCTACTACCCCAACGTGCTGGACATGTTCGTGATGGAGGGTCAGGTCTACGGGCTGCCCTGGTACGGCTGGCTCGACCAGGGCGTGATGATGTACAACCCCGACCTGCTGCAAAAGGCCGGGGTAGACGTGCGTACTATTCGCAATACCGACGATCTCCTGGCGGCCTCGGCCCGCATTAAGCAAGCCACGGGGGCCTATGGCTGGCTGCCGCCGGTCAAAGACCCCAACGGGGCCAGCTTTCTGGGCCGCTTCTTCCTGGAAGGGCTGCCGATCTACGACAAAGACGGCAAAGCAGCTTTCAACTCTCCGGCCCACGTAGCCCTGCTGCAAAAGTACGTGGATGCCATGAAAAACGACGTGATCCCCCAGGAGCTCTTGCGCAAGGAAGCCTTCCAGCTTTCCAACGAGCTCTATAGCCAGGGTAAGGCTGCCATTGTGGTGGGGGCACCGACTACCCTCAACCGGGTCAAGGAGGCCAACCCCGACCTCTACGCCAAGACCCGCATCGTGCCCGCGCCCTTGGGCAAAGCGGGGATTCAGACTGGCGGCGCCATGAGCCTGGTAATTCCCAGCGCATCGAAGAACAAGAGCGCTGCCATTCGCTTCGCCCTCTTCGTGACCAACCGCACCAACCAGGTCAAGTTTGCCAATGTGGTGCCTATCGTTTCTACTGCGGCGGGCTCGGAAAACGACCCTGGCCTGAAGGCCAAGAGCAACGACCCCCTGGAAATTGGCAAGGGCATGAACTCCGCCTCGGGCCGCCTGATTAACCCCGGCTTCAAGCCCCCCAAAAACACCGACGATGTCTACAAGAACTTCAACGACAACATCGAGGCGGCCTTCCTGGGGCGTAAGACCGCCAAACAGGCTCTGGACGATGCGGTAGCTTTTTGGAACGCCAACGCCAAGTGAGCCGATAGCCAGTAGCGGATAGCTGATAGCCTGTGGATTCTCCGGCCATGGGCTATCAGCTATCGGCCAAGGGTTCTTTATGAAACAACAGGCTTTCACCACCACCCTCATCGCCTATGCTTTTTTGGCACCGGCCTTGGTGCTGATGGGGTTATTTACGTTTTATCCGGTTATTTATGGCTCCTATCTGGGTTTTACCGACTACACCGTGGCCGACCTGGCTACGGGCGAGGGGCCCAAGTGGGTGGGGCTCAAAAATATCCAGTTTGTGTTGGCCGACCCTCTGTTTCAGACAGGTATCCTCAATTCGCTCAAATACTTGCTGGTGGTGCCCATTCTCCAGATTGCTTCGTTGGCGGTAGCGGTGCTGGTCAACCAGAAGCTGCCCTTTATGGCGTTTTTTCGGGTGGGTTACTACATTCCGGTGGTCACTTCCATCTCGCTGGCAGCGGTGATGTGGGAGTGGATTTTTCAGAAAGAAGGTTTTCTAAACTGGTCTTTGCAACTGCTCAACGTGTTGAACAGCGAAGGCCGCTTTAACTGGCTGCTCAACGAAAACACCGCGCTGTGGGCCATCATGCTGGTTACCTTCTGGCGGGGCTTTGGTTACTACATGGTGCTCTACCTGGCGGGTTTGCAGAGCATCCCTGCCGAGCTCGAGGAAGCCGCCACCCTGGACGGTGCTTCGGCCTGGCAGCGTTTCTGGCTGATTATCGTGCCGCTGATGCGACCCACCCTGCTCTTGTGCAGCCTGCTTTCGACCATTGCGGCCATACGGGTGCTCGAGGAGATCATCGTTTTCACCGGAGGCAGCGGTGGGCCGCTCAACAGCACCTACACCGCCTTGCTTTATGTCTACAACAAGAGTTGGGGCAATATGCTCAACGCCAACTTCGGGGTGGCCGGGGCGGCCGGGTTGCTGATTGCCCTGGTAGGGTTTGCCCTGAGCTACGTCAACTTTCGCCTGACCCGTGAAGAAAGGAGCGAGCGATGAGCCCACAGACCCAGGAAGCGGCCCGTTTGCGGGCTCGAGCCGCCCTGCGCAAGGGGCTCGGCACCGCTTTGAGCTACGCGCTCATGCTGCTGATACTGGCCTTTGCCATCTTTCCTTTTTTGTGGACGCTGGCCATTTCGATTACCGATAAACAGGCCAGTGGCATTAGCATCTACGACTTTCCCAGCAGCCTGTTTCCTCCAGCCGTCACGCTGGGTAACTTTTTCGAGGTCATCACCAAACTCAACCTGGGCAAGTATTTCCTCAACTCGGTCATCATCACCGCACTGACGGTGGTTGGAACCCTGGTGGTCTCGGCCCTGGCAGCCTATCCGCTGGCCCGCTTGCAGTTTCCGGGCCGAGCCCTGATTTTTGGTGCCATTGTTTCGACCCTGGTCTTGCCGACCGAGATTGCCTTTATCGTCAATGTGCTGACGCTGCGCGATCTGGGACTTTTGGGCACGTATGCAGGGGTGGTGCTGCCCATCATCGCAACAGCCTTTGGCATCTTTCTGATGCGCCAGGCTTACCTGGCCATTCCCGGCACCCTGATGGAAGCGGCCCGCATAGATGGCGCTACCGAGCTACAAATCCTGTGGCGGGTGATGATTCCCCTTTCGGTGCCCTCGCTGACCGCCTTGGGCATCTTTACCCTGGTGGGCACCTGGAATGCCTTTTTCTGGCCCTCGGTGGCCCTCCTGACCAACGACGACCTATTGCCCATGTCGGTAGCGATTCTCAAGCTCAAGGGTCAGTTCAACTACGACGTGTTCAACGTGGCCGCAGGGGCCATGATTATGATGATTCCGGTACTGGTGGTGTTTTTCATGGCCCAGCGCTTCTTCATGCGGGGCATGGAAGGGGCCGTAAAGGGCTGAATAGGTCAGGCGCACGAACCCAACCGGATAGCGCTTAGGAGGTACGGGACATCTGCCGAAGGGCCAGATGAACGCCAGGCTGCTCAGTGGTTCGGGTAGATTGAGAAACAGGTTGCCATCCGACGTATGAAGCGAGTTCTACTGCTGCCAGCCGATACCAGACCCGTAACCCTCGAGCTGCCCCACCAACTGGCGCGGGTAGCGGGGCTGGAGATGCGCTCGCCTGCACTGGAAATTTTGAACCGGATGAACGAACCGGGAAATACCGCGGCCCTTGCGGAGTGGTTGCGGCGGGAGGCGCCTGTGGCCGATGTGGCCATCGTAAGCCTGGAAACCCTCTGTTTGGGGGGTATGATTCCGGCCCGACGGGTCTCGGATAGCCTGGAAGCGACATTGCAGCGCCTCGAGGTTCTGCGGGAGATCAAGCACAAGCACCCCGGTCTGCGCATCCTGGCCCATGGTGTGGTGGTTCGGGTGGCCCACGACAACGACCCCTTGGAGGAAAAGCCCTACTACGGCGAATGGGGGGCGGCGTTGCGCAAGGTTTCGGAGTGGATGGATCGCCTGGAGCGGCAGCAGGCCGCTGGGCAAGCGCTGGGCGATGCGCCGATGGAGCTGGATCGGGCTCGCTTGCACCTGCCCAAAGAGGTTTTGCAGGACTGGCTCGAGACCCGCGAGCGCAACCATGCCCTGCATATGGCGGCAATTGACCTGCTCAACGAGGGCATCCTCGAGCATCTGTGCCTCACCCTGGACGACACCACCCCCTATGGCCTGGCGGCCCGGGATCGAAGGCGGCTCGAGGCCCGCCTGGACGAACTGGGCCTGTGGAGCGAGGCCGATATCTACCCTGGGGCCGACGAGGTAGCCTGCACCTTGCTGGCAAGGGCCCTGGTCAACCACTCCGGGCGCAGAACCAGGGTCTTGGTGCGTTACCCTTCGGTGCTGGCGGAGCAGGCGGAGATGCTGTATGAAGATCGCCCGCTGGGGGAACTGGTCAGGGCCCATGTGCGGGCTGCGGGAGGCTTGATGGTGCAGACAGTAGAGGAGGCCGACCTGGTTCTGGCCGTGAACGCACCTGCCATCCGGCAAGCCCACCACCAGCCCGACTTTGAGACGGTGGATACTGCAGCCCGCCACCTGCCCGACTTTGTAGACCGTCTGGTGGCCGACCAGGCCGCCGGCCGGATGGTGGCGGTGGCCGATGTGGCCTATGCCAACGGGGCCGAGAACCGCTTCGTGCAATTGTTGTTGCAGTCGGTGAACCTTCCGGGGCTGGCCGGTTTTGCAGCCTGGAATACCGCTGGCAATAGCCTGGGTAGCGCCCTCGCAACAGGAATTTGCGCTTTGTATGGCGACGACCCGGTCTCGCTGGCCGAGGCCAATTTTTCCCGGTTGGTGGACGACTGGCTTTATCAGAGCCGGGTGCGCCCAGAGGTACACGACAAACTAACCGAGGAAATCGGTAAGCCGCCCAGCCCCTTCGACCTGGGCGACCTTAAGTGGGGGGCCGAGCTCGCCATTGATCAGCGTCTTACCCCTTTGGCCTATGGGCTTTGGCAGCAGTTTTTCGCTCCCAGTCTGCCGGGGGTAAAGCTGGAGTGGAACCGCCCCAGGCTGGCCTGGCCGCGTTTGTTTACCGGAGTGTTTCCGTTGCGCCTGGTACGGGAGGATGGGTAATGCAGGATTTGCAGCGTTTGTGGGTTCGCTGGAAGGAGTTATTGGCCTGGCAGAACCTGGAAGCCCAGCCCATTAGAGGGGAGTTTCAGGCTGCGGGTGGCCCCCGGGTCTCCATCCAGCCCGGTGACCTATGGCCTGATCGTAGCTTTCCGGTACGCTTCTTTTTTGAGGTCACCGTACCCCCACCCTGGGCTGGGAAACCTGTCTGGATTCGCATCAAACCGGGGGGGGAGGGTTTGTTGCTCGCTAACGACAGGCCCCTGGGGGGGCTTAACCCTTACCACGCCGAGTACCCTTTGCTGGAACCTGCACAGGGAGACGAAAAGATACGCCTCGAGGTCGAGGCGGTGCCCAAAGGGGTGTTTGGTAGTCCAGTGCAAGAACCCCGGCTCGAGCAGGCCACCTTACTGGTGCCCGACCTCCAGGTGCGGGCTTTATGCACCGACCTGGCCTGCGCGCTGGAGGCGGTGCCATACCTTGCCCCCGACCTGGCCCAACACCTGCTGGACGTGCTGAGCGAAACCTTTTCCCGTATCGAGCTGCCGCGCAGCCCGGCACAGGCCTACCTGAACCAGCTCGAGCGTTCGGCCTGGGCTCAGGAAACCGCCAAGCTGTGGGAGGAGTGGCGCTTCGAGGGGCCGGGCCTTCCCTTGCAAGAGGGGCACCGAAAAAGCCTCGAGGCCGCTCGAGACTTCTTCCGGCAAGCCCTGGCGCACCTCCGCCAACGCTACCCAGCCTCCGGCAAGCTCTTGCTCTCCGGGCATGCCCACATAGACCTGGCCTGGCTGTGGCCCATCGCCGAGACCCGGCGCAAGATCCGCCGTACCTTTGCTACGGTGCTGCACCTGATGGAGCGTTATCCCGAGCTCCATTTCAACCAGTCCAGCGCCCAGGCTTATGCCTGGCTCGAGCAGGACGCCCCGGCGTTGTTTGAACAGGTGAGGGCACGGGTGCAGGAGGGGCGCTGGGAGCTGGTGGGTGGCATGTGGGTGGAGCCCGATGGCCAGCTGCTTTCGGGGGAGTCCTGGGTGCGGCAGTTGCTCTATGGACAGCGCTACTTTCAGCAGAAGTTCGGCATCCGGGCCCAGGTGGCCTGGTTGCCCGACACCTTCGGTTTTGCCGCCAACCTGCCCCAGCTTTTGAAGCAGGCGGGCCTCCCTTACTTTTTCACCACCAAGCTCAACTGGAACGAGACCAACCCCTTTCCCCACGACCTCTGGGAGTGGGAGGGCCTGGACGGCTCGAGGGTGCTGGCCCACGGCTTCTGGAACCCCAACGAGGGCTATAACGGGCGGCTGGAAGCCCTCGATCTGGCGGGCACCTGGAAGAACTTCAAGGGCAAGCGCTACCACGATACCTCGCTGCTTACCTTTGGCTATGGCGATGGCGGTGGCGGCCCCAGCGCCGAGATGATGGAGCGCTACGCCCGTTACCGCGAATTCCCCGGCCTGCCCAGCGTGGAGATTGGGCGGATAGATGGGTTTTACCGGGGCGTGGAGCGCAGGGGGGCCGGGCTTGGTGAAGCTCAGGGTACTCGCAACGGACAGGGGGCAGGGGAGAAGGGGGAAGAAAATGGCGAGGGCTTTATGGGGCCCTGGCCGCTGCCAACCTGGAGTGGGGAACTCTACCTCGAGCTGCACCGGGCCACCTACACCACCCAGGCCGCCCTCAAAGCGCTCAACCAGCGCCTCGAGCAAACCCTGCTGGAGGCGGAGATGGCCTGGACGCTGGCTTCCCTCAAGAAAATAGACCCCCGCCTGACCCTGGATGAACCCAGCTATCCGGCGCGCGACCTCGAGGGTCTCTGGAAGGTCTTGTTGCTGCACCAGTTCCACGACATCCTGCCGGGCTCCAGCATTCACAGCGTGCCAAAGGAGGCGGCCGAAAGCCTGCGGGTGGCCCTGATTCAGGCCGAGGAAGTGCGGCAGGAGGCCCTGGGGCTGCTTTCGGCGGAGGTGCGCAAGGTGCACCCCGAGGCGGTGGCGCATCTGGTGGTGTGGAACCTGAGCACCTCGCCGCGCCCCTTGCGGTTCAAGCTCCTTCGCCCCACCGAGCAGTTCTTCCGCTTGCTCACCAGCACCGGCAACGAGGTACCCTACCAGGAGTCAGGCCCCTATATCCTGATCGCTGCCGAGGAGACCGTGCCGGCCCTGGGCTACCTGGCTTTGGCGGTGGTAGGTCATCTAGACGCCCGCCGAACTCCTGCGGTGCGGGTCAAGGGCCTCGAGCGGGTGCTGGAAAACCAACATCTGCGGCTGGAGGTGGCCCCGGATGGCACCATAAGCCGCCTCTACGACAAAGACCACCGGCGCGAGGTGCTGGCCGGACGCGGCAATCAGATCTGGGTTTATACCGATGTGCCGCGCTACTGGGAAGCCTGGGATCTGGACGCTTCGTATGTCCGGGAGGGCCGCGAAATCCCCGCCACCCAGGTCAAGCTGATTGAGGGAGGCCCCATGCGGGCCGGTATCTGGGTGGAGCGCAAAATAGGCGCGTCGCGCCTCGAGCAGACCTACTGGCTGTGGGGCGGTTCGCGTCGCCTGGAGATCGAGACCACCGTCCACTGGCAGGAGCGCCGCACCCTGCTCAGGGCTTTGTTTCCAGTAAACGTGCGAAGCCATGAAGCCTGGTTCGACACCGCTTTTGGTGCCGTGCCGCGACCTACCCACACCAACACCGGTTGGGATGCAGCCCGTTTCGAGGTTCCGGCCCTGCGCTGGGCCGATCTGAGCGAGGCCGGGTATGGGGTGAGCCTGCTGGGCGGCTTCAAACACGGCTACAGCGCCCGAGGGAACGTGCTGGGTCTGTCGCTCCTGCGGGGGGCCATCTGGCCCGATCCGCTGGCCGATGTGGGCGAGCACCATTTCAGCTATGCGCTCTATCCGCACCCAGGGGACTGGCGCAGCGGAACGGTGGCCCAGGCCGAAGACTTCCTGGCCCCCTTGTTGTCGCTGGCCCTGCCGGTGCATGCCGGAGGCCAGCCTTCCAGTCGCCAGTTTTTGCGCCTGTCGCCCTCGAGCCTGCGCATAGCCGCGTTCAAGCGGGCCGAGGAGGGCTTTGGCTACATTTTGCGGCTCTACGAGGCGCATGGTGGACGGGGTGAGGTGGAGCTCGACCTTACGGCCCTGGGCATTCGCAGTGCCAGCCGGGTGAACCTGCTGGAAGAAACGGAAAAAACCCTTTCCCTGCGGAACGGTCACCTGACCCTTTCCTATGCCCCCTATCAGGTGATTACCCTGAAACTGGAGCTGTAGATGACAGTGCTCGCAGGTACACTGATAACCCCCAAGCTGTCCTATTCGGGCCGTATTGTGTTCTCGGAGCAGGTCGAGGCTCTGGAGCCACTGGATGCCGCCCAGGACTGCCCAGAACGCTACATTCTTCCGGGTTTTATAGACCTGCACGTGCATGGGGGGGGTGGGGCCGACTGCATGGATGGGGAGCAGGCCGTGCGACAGATGGCCCGTTTCCACGCCCAGCATGGCACCACTGCCCTGCTCGCTACCACCGTCACGGCGCCGCTGGAGGAGCTCGAGGCCGCCCTAAGGGGCATCGCTGCAGTGGTGCACAACCCCGGCCCCGGCGAGGCGCGGGTGCTGGGGGTGCACCTGGAGGGGCCGTTTATCAGCCCGGAAAGGCTGGGGGCCCAGCCGCCCTACACCCTCGAGCCCAGCATCGCAATCATGCGCTACCTGCTTTCCCTGGCCCCAATTCGAGTGGTGACGCTGGCCCCCGAACGGCCGGGGGCGCTCGAGCTAATCCGCTTCCTGACCGAGCAGGGGGTGCGGGTGCAGCAAGGCCACACAGCGGCCACCTACGCCCAGTCGCTAGCAGGTTTTGAGGCCGGGGCCCAGGGTTTTACCCATTTCTACAACGCCATGACCCCCCTGCGCCACCGCGAGCCAGGGGTGGTGGGGCTGGGCCTCGAGCGCGCCCGCTGGGCCGAGGTTATCCCGGACGGACTGCACGTGCACCCGGCGGCCATCCGTGCGCTGGCCCGAGCCATCCCCCAGACCTATGCTGTAACCGATGCGGTGGCTGCCGCAGGACGGCCCGAGGGGGAGTACCGGTTGGGGCGGCACCGCGTCTACAAGAAAAGCCAGGGGGTTTTCCTGGCCGATGGCACCCTGGCTGGGAGCGCTCTTACCATGGACAGGGCTGCGTATAATCTGCGCTGCTGGGGCTATACCGTGCCTGAGGTGATGCAGATAACCTCGAGCTTTGCCGCCCAATACCTGGGAATCCCGCATGGGCTGGAAATAGGCCGGCCCGCCGACCTGGTAGTGCTCGACGAGCAGTTACAGCTTGTGGAGGTGTATGTGCGAGGCCAGAAAGTGGAGGTCTCTGGATGAAAGCGGTCGAAACCAAGATGTTCAAAGAGGCCCATCAAGCCCCTGCGGTGGTGGAGCAGGCCTTGCGAGAAAACAAGAGCGAGATGGAGCTACTGGGCACCTTCTTGCGCCGCCATACCCCGCCCTTCGCGCTGACGGTGGCTCGAGGTAGCTCCGACCATGCGGCACTTTATGGCAAGTACCTGATCGAAAGCCTGCTGGGTCTGGTCTGCTCCTCGGCCATACCTTCCATCCACACCGTATACGGTCGCCACCTGTCGGTGAACAAAGCTCTGGTGATCGCAGTTTCCCAATCCGGGGAAAGCCCCGACCTGATCGAGGTCACCCGCCAGGCCCGGCGCGACGGGGCCCTGACCCTGGCCTTTGTAAACAAGGAAAACTCGCCCCTGGCCCAGACTGCCGAGGTGGTGCTGCCGCTCTGGGCAGGCCTCGAGGAAGCGGTGGCGGCCACCAAAAGCTACCTGGCCACCCTGGCCTCGCTGGCCCAGTTGGTCGCCGCCTGGGCCGAAGACAAAACCCTTAAAGAAGCCCTGGCGGTGTTGCCGGAAGCCCTGTACAAAGCCGCACACGCCAACTGGCAGGCGGGGCTGGAGCCGCTGGTGGAAGCGGAAAACGGCCTGGTGGTGGGACGCGGTTATGCTTTTGCGGTGGCCAACGAGCTGGCCCTCAAACTCAAAGAGACCAGCGCCTTTCACGCCGAGGCCATGTCGGGCGCCGAGCTCTTGCACGGCCCGGTTGCGCTGGTAGAGCCCGACTTCCCCCTGCTGGTACTGGCTCCCAAAGACAAACCCCTGCCCGGCATGCTGAGCTTGCTGGAAAACCTGCGCGGTAAAGGCGGACACCTGCTGGTGGCCTCCTCCGAAAGCGAGGTGCTGGAGCTGGCCCATACCCCCTTGCCGCTCCCCGGCAGGCTCCACCCGGTGCTGGACTCCATTCTGCTGGCCCAGGCCTTCTACCCCTTCGCCGCCGAACTCTCGGTGGCCCGGGGCTTCGACCCCGATGCCCCGCGCAATCTGTCCAAGGTGACCCGCACGCGCTGAGGTGCTTCGGATTGATAGGATACAGCTATGGAAATTCGCAAGATTGGTGTGATCGGTGCAGGGCAGATGGGGGCGGGCATTGCCCAGGTGGCGGCCCAGGCAGGTTATCAGGTGGTGCTGCGCGACCTCGAGCAGACCTTCCTCGAGCGCGGCCTTAGCAGCATTAAGCGTTCCATCGGCAAGCTGCTGGAAAAAGGCAGGCTCGATCAGCAGGCCCACGACGCGGCCCTGAGCCGCATTGTGACCACCACCCACCTGGCCGACCTCAAAGACTGCGACCTGGTGATCGAGGCCATCGTGGAGCACGAGCCCACCAAGCTCGAGCTTTTCCGCGAGCTCGACGCCCTCGTCCAGCCCGCGGCCATCCTGGCCTCCAACACCTCCTCGATTCCCATCACCCGCCTGGCCTCGGCCACCCGCCGACCGGAGCGCTTTATCGGGATGCACTTTATGAACCCGGTGCCCCTGATGGAACTGGTAGAGGTAATCCGGGGCTACCTCACCGACGAGGCCACCACCCAGGCCGTGCTGGAAGCGGCCCGCCGCATGGGCAAGACCCCGGTGGAGGTCAACGACTACCCCGGTTTCGTCTCCAACCGCATCCTGCTGCCCATGCTCAACGAGGCCATCCAGTGCGTGATGGAGGGGGTGGCTACGCCCGAGGCCATCGACCAGGTGATGAAGCTGGGCATGAACCACCCCATGGGCCCCCTCACCCTGGCCGACTTCATCGGCCTGGACACCTGTCTCTCCATCATGGAAGTTCTGCACCGGGGGCTGGGCGATGACAAATACCGGCCCTCGCCCCTGCTGCGCAAGATGGTGCAGGCTGGGCTTTTGGGCCGCAAGAGCGGGCGGGGTTTTTACCGCTACGACGAAAAGGGCAACAAGATCGGATGACCCGGCTGGATCACCTGGTGCTGGCCGCCCGGACCCTGCAAGAGGGGGTGGAGTACGTTCAGGACACCCTGGAGGTGCTGCTTCCATCGGCGGGGGGCCGGCACCCCTTGATGGGCACGCACAACCGCTTGTTGAACCTGGGGGGCGGCGTGTATCTGGAGATCATCGCCATTGACCCCCAGGCGCCCGCGCCGGGCCGCCCGCGCTGGTTCGAACTGGATCGCTTCGCGGGGCCGCCGCGCCTTCTGACCTGGGTGGCCCGCACCGAGGGCCTCGAGCGCTACGCTGCGCTGGGGCTGGGCCCGGTGACCAAAGCCAGCCGGGGCGACCTCGAGTGGCACATCACCCTCCCCGAGGATGGGCGCCTGCACTGGGGCGGGGTGGTGCCCTACCTGATTCAGTGGGGTTCCCACCACCCTACCGATACCCTGCCGGACGCAGGCTGCCGCCTGCTGGCCTGGAAGCTACAGCACCCCCAGCCCGAGGCCGTAGCCCCGGTGCTGCAACAACTGGGCCTCGAGTATTCGTTAGAAGTATCTTTACATCCGGGGCTCTGGGCCCTCGTCCAGACCCCCGCCGGACGCAAGGTGCTCTTTAGCCAGGCTGGGGGCTCTGCCGGACAAAAAACCGGCCCAGCCAGTCCAGAAATCGGCTGATGGGGCCTTTCTGGACGCTGCGCTGCACCGAAAGGGCCGCCTCTTCGGGGCCCACATCGTGCCCGATGGCCTGGGACAAAAAGTAGCGGTGGTCGGAGATCCACAGGTACAGGTCGGCCTCGGTACGGCCCGGGAAGTTTTTCAGCACGCCGTTCTCGCGAATCTCCAGAATGGTGGGTAGGTAGAGGTTGTCGTACCAGTCGACAACCGCCTCTTCCCAGCTAATCGAGCGCTTCTGCTCGAGGCCCATGAAATACTGATGGGTGCGGATGTGATCGAGCAGCACGTCGTAGCGGCCAGGCCGGCTGAACAGGATGGGTTCGTGGTTGGGGCGCAGCTGGGGCAGCCGGGTCTTCTCTAAGAACTCGGCGTACTCCCCTTTCAGAATCACATCCTTGATGGTGTCGTGAGGCTCGAGGTCTACCGGAACGTCGAGCTCGATGACGTAGGCATCTATGTAATGCTGGCCTTGGGCTTTGGCTAAAGCCGTGCGGTGGTTGCCGTCTTTTACAAAGTAGGCATCGCCAACCTTGTAAACGTGAATAGGGGGAAACTCCACCCCCTCGAGCTGTGCCTGCCGGAGCTTGGCCCAGCGATCCAGGGTAAAGGGTTCTTTGGGCATGAACTCGGCGTCGAAGTCGCCATAACGATCGACCGAACCAATGATTTTATCTACCTCGATAGTCTGTAGCCCTTTGTAAGACTCGCCCCTGGGGCGCAGGCTGGAAGAAACCGCGCTGTAGGGCAGCAGATCGTTGGGCTGGCCGCGCAGACGGCGTAGAATATCGTGAACTAACACACGACGCGACAATGCCTCGGCCTCTAGCTGGGCTTGGTGTTCTGAATCCATGGGGCTCACCTTGATACGCTTTCGAATCTGCGCTGTGTTGGTGCAGCCAGGCTGGGGCTTCTCCTAATGGCTTGAAATCTGGCGTAAGGCTTTGCTGTGGCGGAATTGGGTTGAGGTTTTCGCCACAACCCGGCTCGAGTATAACCCAGCCCCAAAGCACCCCCGACCGACCATAGCCAAAAAATGAGCACACACCTGCCATATGCAGCGGGTGTGTGTAAGCAGTTTAAGCAGTTCTAGGCGGCCTCTTTGGAAAGGCGCTCGAGGCCGCTGGGGTTTTCCAGCACCAGCTTGCCATAGCCAGAGCGGATGTAGCCCTCGCGGGTCAGCTCGCCGATTACCTTGGTTACGGTTTCGCGCACCGAGCCCACCGCCGAGGCAATCTCGTCGTGGGTGGCCCGAACCCCCACCCGCCCGTTTTTCTCGGTGTAGGCCACGGGGGTACGGGAGAGGTCGAGCAGGGTGGCCGCGATACGGTTCTTGAGACGCTGGCCGGAGATGCGCTGGATGGTCTGGTAGGTCTGGGCCAGGGCTTTGACCAGGCCCTGCACCAGGCTGGCCATTTCTTGGGCCGAGAGCTGGCCAGGGGCCAGGGCGTCTACCTTGGTTTCGGTTACGGCTTCGGCAAAGTAGGTGCGCTCGGCGCCCGAGATGACCTCTTCGCCGAAATACTCACCAGGGCGCACGAACCGCAGGGTTAGGGCGTTGCCTTCGTCGTCTACGCTTTGCAGCCGTACCAGACCCTCCCGCACCCGGTAGAGCTGATCCTTGGGGCTGGGCTCTCCGGGGTAGAGAATGATCTCGCCAGGATCGAAGGTTAGGGTGTCCAGGATGCTGGTTTGCATAGCTTCATCACTCCTTGAATTGCAATATAGCAGGACTTGGTGATTTTGTAAACATTCATGTTGATTTATTTGAAGTGAGTGAGGCCACATTTGGAAAAATGTGTAATGTGGACTGGATACCCAGCTATACGCGTGGACATAGCAGGTTGGATGTGAGCGGCTTTCACCACCAGCCCCGGCGCTTCATCCAGAGGGCCAGCCCGCCCCCAATGGCCAGCAGCCCCCCCCAGAAATACGCCCGCCCTGCGGGCCACTGGTACTCGGTAAAGGCTTCGAAATTGGTGCCGTAGATGCCGGCCCAGAGGGTCATGGGCAGGAACAGCACCGAGATGACCGTAAGGGCCTGCACCACCCGGTTGAGCCGGTTGTTCTGGGCCGAGAGGTACACCTCCAGCACGTTGGATAGCTCGTCTCGGGCTGCATCCAGCCCCTCGTAGACCCGGCCCATGCGGTCGGTGAGGTCGCGGAAAAGATAAGCCTCGCCGCCCAGGAGGGGGAGGCGCTCGAGGTGCAGCAAGGCCTCGCGGGCCTGCGAGACCAGGCGGCGGGTGCGTAGCACCTCGCGGCGGGCGGAAAACACCTGGCGGGGGATTTCGGGGGTGTTGTCGCCATTCAGGGCCAGCTCTTCCAGGTCTTCGACCCGGTCGGTGAGGGCATCGGTGTACTCGAAAAAGGTTTGCACGCCCTGATCGAGCAGGCGTTGCCACAGTCGCAGGCACGCACCCCCCCGGAAGCTATTCCAGATTTGCTCGAGGTAGTCTACCGGCTCGTTGCGGTAGGTGAGCAGCACCTGGGTCTCGGGGAAGTAAAAGTACGAGACCCGCTCAGTGCGGCTGTGGGCGTTATGGGGGGACTCGAGGGTACGAAAGATCAGAAAAAGGTGCTTGGGGTACTCCTCGAAGCGGCTCCAGTGTCCGATCTCCTGGGCATCGGCCAGGGCCAGGGGGTTGAGGGGGTACTGCTTCCCAATGAGTGCCAGTTCCTCGGGTGTGGGGGTTTCGACATCCACCCAGACCTGGGTTTCCAGCAGGCCGCAAGTGGCCCCGTTGGAGAGTTGCTTGGCCCGAATCATGATTTATGGCTTGTTGCTAGCCCACGCTCTGGCCGATCCACTCGAGGTAGCTCTGCGACCCCGTCTCAATCTCGTGAGCGATAATCTCGGGCACCTGGTAGGGATGCAGCGCTTTGATGCGGGTTTCTAGGGCTGGGTAGCGCTCCTGGCGGGTTTTGATGATGAGCAGCAGTTCGCTGCTTTCCTCCACCTGGCCTTGCCAGCGGTAGACCGAGGTGAGGCCCGGTAAGACATTGACACAGGCCGCCAGTTCCTCGTGTACTACCGTATGGGCGATGCGCCGGGCGGTCTCGAGGTCGGGGACGGTGCAAAAAACCGTGAGGTACATGCCTACCAGATTACCGGATGCCCAGCGTTTGCACCGCCAGGCGGGCTGCGGCCAGATCCCAAAGCGCGTGGCCCACGCTCTTGAACAGCACTATACCCGAGGCCGGTCGGGGCTGGTGCAGGGCCGCCTCGAGCGGCTGCACAAGGTTCCAGTCTACCCCGGCTTGCAGCAGGTCGCCCGCCTCCGAACGGGCCCCCTCGAGGGTATCCACGTACAGCCGGGCCTGCCGCACCAGCTCCGGGGCGACCTCGGCCATCTCGGGGCGGTAGGCTCCCACGGCGGCAATAAAGGCGCTCGAGGGGGCCTGCCGCAGCACCGGGGTGGGGCTGGTGGTGGCAGTTACGATCAGACGCACCTCCTCGAGGACGGGCTCGAGGCTGCGCACGGCCTGGGCCAGCAGGCCGCGCCCACGGGCATAGGAGGCCAGGGCTTCGGCGTGCTCGAAGTGGCGCGAGTACACGTACACCTTGTCGGTGCCCAGCCCCTCCTGGAAGGCCTCCAGATGGCTTCTGGCCTGCACACCTGCCCCGATGACGAGCAGGGTGCCGGTGGGGTGGGGGGCCAGGGTCTGGGCGGCCAGCAGCGAGACCGCCGCCGTGCGCCGGGCCGTTACCACTGCGCCGTCCAGCAGGGCCAGGCGTTGGCCGGTATCGGTGCGCATCACCCAGACCTCGGCCCGCACGCTGGGGCGCTCTTGGGGGTGCACCGTCACCAGCTTGGTTACGGTGATCTGGGGGTCGGTGGCCGGCATCAGCAGCAGGGTAGCCCCACCCGCCAGCGGCACCACCAGGCGCTCGGGGGCCTGAACCGCTCCCTGGGCGCGGGCCTCGAGCACCCCGGCGATGGCCTGGGCCAGGGCTGGGTAGGGGAGGGCCTGGGCGGTTTCTTCGGCTGTGAGAATGCGCATGACCCCAGCCTACCCCATGCGGAGCAGGGAATCTGGGGTGAGCACCTCCACCGGGTCGCCCACCCGCACCAGCCCGCCCTGCAGGACTCTGGCGTAGACACCTCGGGCGCTGTAGAGCACCTTGGGTAAGCGCAGGTCGAAGGCCGATAGGGTGTTGCAAACCGTACAGACGGTGGTGAGCTCGAGCACCGCCGTTCCAATCTTCAACCGACTGTGCGGGCCCAGCGTATGGGGGTCGAAATCTATCAGCAGGTTCTCGCCCAGAGCGCCCCAGGGCAGCTCGATGCCGGCCTGGCGCGCTCTAGCGTAGCTGGTCTGCCCCGCTACCAGCACCGCCCGGTCGGGGTGCTTGCCAAAATGCCGGTCGCCCTCCACCCCCTGGCCCTCGACCAGACGAACCTGCAATAAGGCCGGTTTGGGCAGGCTGGGGGCGAGCCCAGCGTGGAGGGAGAGCAGTTGCGGCATTTTACTTGAGCTCGAGCTTGGCCCGCTCGGCGTAGACCTGCGCGGGGGTCATTTGTTTGCGCAGGCCTTTGACCTCATCGGCAGTGTAGGGCTTGAAGTCTTTGAGCAGGCGGTCGTTGCCCCAGGCAGTGGCAATGTAGTTGAGCAGATCGGCGAGCTGTGCATCGCTGAGGCTGGGGAATCCCGGCATGGGGGTGTTGTAGTTGGTGGCGCCTACACGGATGCTGCCCTGCAGGCCGTTGACAACCACCAGGGGCAGGTAGGCCCGCCCACCTTTGGCATTCAGGATGTCGGCGACGTGCCCGGCCAGGGGTGGAAAAGCGCCGGCCACGCCTGCTCCATTGGGTTGGTGGCAGCCCTGGCACACCGCATAGGCCTGGCTGGGGCTGGTCGCGCTCGAGGTGGTCTGGGGGGCGGCGGGTGCGCTGCTTTGTGGGCCAAAATTCTCGGCCAGATACGCCACAAGGGTCTTGCGCTCCTCCGGGTTCACCTGGGCCCCAAAACCGATCATCTGCCCGACGATAAAGTCCCAGTCGTTGGCGTTCAGGCGCTGGCTGGTGACGACTTCCAGCCCATGGCAGACGGCGCATTTTTGCTCCAGCAGGGCCTTGCCAGGCCCCTCCGGTAGCTGTGCCTGCCCTAGCGCCAGGAATAGAGCAGCACACAGTCCAACCCAAGCCCACACGAAGGTTTTTTTCATCATTGGTTCCTAACTGTTTTGTACCAGCTTTACCAAGCTAAATGCAGACCTGGTAGGGGTACATCTTGGTGAAGCCTAGCGAACTTTCTTTGATCGGGGCGGAGAGGCCCCAATGGGAACTTTCCACCCCAACTGGGTACTGGGCAATTTGGGCTAGCCCACCCGAATCCTGACTTTGTCTACGGCGTTCCACTCGTAACCGTTGGGGTTCCAGAAGATGGCCCCGTCAATCGGCTGGCTGCGCCCCAAGGCGTCGGTGGCGCGCGACCAGATCTCGCTGTCGCCGGCAGCCACCAGTACCCGGATGCGCCAGCGGTACCAGCCGTAGGGTGAGGAGGGTTTTTCCAGGGTGGCAGCCTGCCAGCTCCGGCCCTGGTTGGTGGAGACCTCCACGCTGGTGATGGGTGCCGAGCCGTCGTTCCAGGCCACCCCGGTTACGTCAATCAGGCCGCTCACGGCTTCACCCTCGGTGGGGCTGAAGATAATGGACTTGACGTTTTGCCGCCAGTTGGGCCGGCTGTTGTCGAGGGTGAACTGGAAGCTGCTGCCCACTGGGATGGGGTTGTTGGGCACGCGGTAGCGGGGAATCATGGTGTTGTTGTTGGAAGGGGCGGCCTCGAGGCGCAGCTTGTTGACCCACTTTATGTTGTTGATGCCGTAGTACCCCGGCACAATCAGGCGCAAAGGCCCACCGTGTACCGTGGGCAGCGGCTCGCCGTTCATCTCGTAGGCCAGCATACCGTTGGCCAGAATGTCGGACAGCGGGATGCTGCGCTCGATATCGGCGGCGTTGGGGTTGGCGGGCTGGTCGGCGCCCTCGGCGGTGAGAAACCGGGCCTCGGCCTTGATGCCTGCAGCCTCGAGCAGGTTGGAGAGCTTAACCCCCTTCCAGCGCACGTTGGCCATAGAGCCGCGCTCCCACTGGGCGCCGCTGGCTCGGGCATATTTAGAGAAGAAACTGCGGCCGTTGCCCGAGCACTGCAGTACCATCTCGAGCTCTGTGGCCGGCAACGCTTTGAGCTGGGAAAGCCGTAGGGTGATGGGGCGATCCACAAGGCCGGTCACTTCCACCGTCCAGTCGCTGACCTGGGGCGGAGCGGTGGTGGGGGTCATGCCCGGTGGCACCGGCTGGTTGTTGCGGATGTACATGATGCTCTTGGGGGTGAGGGCGTGCTGCCGGAGCAGGCTGACGGGGGTCTCGAGTTCGATGGGGTTGGTGTTGCGTACGATTAGGCCGGGGTCTTTACCCGCTACCAGCGTATCGGCAGTGGGTTGTTGCTGGGCCATGCCCATGCCCATCAGGCCTACCGCTGCACCGGCTGCGGCAGATTTTTTTAGAAAGGTGCGACGATCCATCTCGAGTTGCTCTAGATCCAGCTCTTTTTCTTTTTCCTTCATACGAGCCTCCCTGTCGCTTGACGAAACAATAAAGCTTGGTAAGGTTGGTTGCTGTTTTCTCAACTATAACCACCGACCCATAGATACTCAAGAGGGGTATATAAAATAAAGCTATAACGGCTATTCGCTTCGGGATAAAGCGGGTTCTACTACGGCTCGAACACCCCGCCGGCCAAAGCGCCGGGCCAGCTCGCCCTCGCCCAGTACCAGCACAGTGGGCCGCCCGTGTGGGCAGACCCAGGGCAGTTCGCAGCCGGCCAGCGCGTCCAGCAGGGCCTGGGCCGAGGCGCTGGAGAGCGGGTGTCCGGCCTTGATGGCCGGCAGGCAGGCCAGCCGGGCCAGTACTGTGCGCCAGGCAGCAGCGAAGCTCGAGGCCCCCAGGCTGCCCTTCACTACCTCGCCCACCAGCGAGGGGTAGCCAGCCAGGAAGGCTGGTATGGTGCGGACGCGGTACCTGCCAGGGCCAAAGGGTTCGATCTGCAACCCGGCCTGCTCGAGCGCCTCCAGCCGTTCGGCCAGGTTCATCTCTTCGCCCAGGCTCAAGGAAAGCAGCTCGGGGTGGGGCAGCTCGAGCGGGGGCTCCTCGAGGTAGCGGCGCGACAGCTCCTCGTAGAGGATGCGCTCGTGAGCGGCGTGCTGATCCACCACATACAGCTCGTCTCCGGCCTCGGCCAGCAGGTACAGCTCGCGGAAGCTGCCCAGGTAGCGCAGGTGCGGGAAGTGGGCCCGCTGCACCGGGGCCGGGCCGGTGAGGGGGGTGGGTTCGGGCAGGGCGCGGGCCAGGGGGTGGGCCGAGAGCAGTCCCTGCACGGCCTGGGAGACAAAGCCCAGGATGGCCTCGGGCCGGATGAGCCTGACCCTGGACTTGTCGGGCGAGGTGTTGATAAGCAGGTGATCGGTGGGAAGCTCCAGGTTCAGCACCCCCACCGGAAACTGGCCGGCGGGGAGAAGTTCCTTGTAGGCGGCCAGCACCGCTTGTAGCAAAGGCTCGGGCCACTCCACCGGGCGCCGGTTGAGCGCCAGCAGCAGCCGGTCGCGCCGGGGGCGGGAGAGTTCTGGCCTGGAGAGCAGGCCCCGCAGGGTAAAAGGCCCCTCGGCGGCCTCGAGCGGCAGCAGCCGGTTGGCGACCACCGAGCCCCACAGCAGCTTGACCACCTCTGCAAAGCCACCCCCGGCGTGGGCGATTTTTTCCTCGCCGTCCACCACCAGCCGCAGGGCTATTTCCGGGCGGTGCAGCAGGTAGCGCGAGACCAGGTGCACCACCTTGCGCGCCTCGGCGGCGGGGGCCTCGAGGGCGTTGCGGCGGGCGGGCAGGTGACAGAAGAGCGCCGTCACCTCGACCTGGGTTCCGGCGGGGGCAGGGTGTTCGAGCAGCTCGGTTTTGTCCTGAAAAGCCGTCAGGGTGGCCCCGCCGAGCTGCTGGGGGGGCCTCGAGGTGAGCCGCACCTGGGCGGCCTGGCGGATGGCCCACAGCCCCTCCCCCCGAAAGCCCAGGGTGTGGATATTTTGCAGGTCGGTGAGCTTGCTGGTGGTGTGGTGCTCGAGGGCCAGTTCCAGCTCCTCCTTGGGGATGCCCAGGCCGTTGTCGCGCACCAGGATTTTGTCCAGCCCCCCGCCCCACAGCTCGATGTAGAGCCGAGTGGCGCCCGCGTCCAGGGCGTTCTCAAGCAGCTCCCGCACCACGTCGGCGGGGCCCGAGATCACCTCACCGGCGGCAATCTCGCGGATGAGTTCGGGTGGCAGTTTGCGAATCATACCTGCGAAAGGCGTTCCGCTTCGGCCTCCTGGGGGGCCAGGCCCCGGAGCTGGTCCTGCAGCCGGCGCAGGAACAGCAAGGCCTCCAGGGGGCTGGTACGGGCCAGGTCGAGCTGCAAAAGCTCTTCCAGAATCTCCTTGGACAGCCCCTTCTGGCTGGCTTCCAGACTCTCTAGCACGCTTCTGGCCCGCTGCAAGACGGCCTGGGGGAGCCCTGCCAGCCGGGCTACCTCGAGGCCGTAGCTCTGGCTAGCCGGGCCAGGCAGAACCTGGTGATAAAACACCAGCCCCCCTGCTTCCTCTTTGGCAGCTACGTGGGCGTTGCGGGCCGCGGCCATGCGCAGGGGCAGGGCGGTGAGCTCGAAGTAGTGGGTGGCAAACAGGGTGTAGGCCCGCACCTGGTCGTGCAGGTACTCGCAGGCCGCCCAGGCCAGGGCCAGCCCGTCGTAGGTGCTGGTGCCGCGCCCGATCTCGTCCAGCAGTACCAGGCTCCTGGGCGTGGCCCCCTGCAGGATGCCGGCCAGCTCGTCCATCTCCACCATAAAGGTGCTGCGCCCGCCGGCGATATCGTCGGAGGCCCCAATCCGGGTGTAGATGCGGTCGAAGAGGGGCAGGGTGGCCGACTCGGCGGGTACGAAGGAGCCCACCTGGGCCAGCAGGGCGATCAGGGCGGTCTGCCGCAGGTAGGTGGATTTGCCGGCCATGTTGGGGCCGGTCAGGATCAGCAGCCGGGCCGCCGGGCTCAGCGAAAGATCGTTGGGGATGAAGGGGTTGTTGCGTTCCACCACCGGGTGACGCCCGGCCACAATCTGCAGGGTTCCATCCCGGGAGAAGCGGGGGCGGCTGTAGCTGTACTCCACCGCGGCCTCAGCCAGTGCAGCGTACACGTCCAGCTCGGCCAGCACCTGGGCAGCCTGGCGCACCTCGTCGGCGGCCTGGGCCACCCGTTCGCGCAGCTCGAGGAAGACTGCGTACTCGCGCTTGACGGCCTCGGTCTCGGCCTGCAGAATTCTGCGCTCCTGCTCCTTGAGTTCGGGTGTGCTAAAGCGCATGCGGTCTTTGAGGGTTTGCAGGGCCCGCCAGTCCTGGGGCACCAGGGCGTAGTGGGGCCGGGTGACCTCGAGGTAATACCCAAACACCGCGTTGTAGCCCACCTTCAGGTTGGGGATGCCGGTCTTCTCGCGCGCCTCGCTTTCCAGCCGGGCGATCCAGGCCCGCCCCTCCTCGGCCCGCTGACGCAGCTCGTCCAACTCGGGGTCGAAGCCCTCGCGGATCAGGCCGCCGTCGGTAATTTTGAGCGGTGGATCTTCTACCAGCGCCGCGGCGATCTGCTCGGCCACCGCCACCGGCTGGGGCAGGCGCTCGGATACGCTCAGGAGCGGCCCTACCCCGGCCAGCAGTCCGGCCAGCTCGGGCAGCAGCGCCAGGCTGCGCTGCAAGGCCGCAAGGTCGCGGGGGCTGGCCCGTCCGGCCAGCAGGCGGGCGGCCAGGCGCTCGAGGTCGTGCATTCGGTAGAGCACCTTGCGCACCTCGGCCCGCAGCACCCCGTCCTTTACCAGGGCCTCCACCGCATCCAGCCGGGCTTGCAGGGGGGCTTCCTCCACCAGCGGATGCCGCAGCCAGGCCCGCAGCAGACGCCGCCCCGGCGCGGTGCGGGTCAGGCCCAGCACCCCCAGGAGGGTGCGCTCCTCGCTGCGGTCGCCCACAAAGCTGGGCTCGAAGATCTCCAGGGTGCGCAGGGTGGCCTCGCTAAGCTGCATGAAGGCGCCGGGGTCGTAGCGCACGAAGCTGCGCACCTGGGGCAGCCCGTTTTCCTGCACCCGCAGGGCGTAGGCCAGCACCGCCCCCGCCGAACGCTGCAGCGCGGGGTGCTCGAGGCCGGCGGGCAGGGGGTTGAACTGCTTGTGCAGGGCGGCTTTTCCTACCCCGTCCTGAAAGCCCTCCTCCGAGAGCATCACCGGAAAGCGCCGCTGGAACTCCTGCAAAAAGGTGGGGTTGTGGTACAGCTCCGAGGCCAGCAGCACCTCGGCGGGCCGGAAGCGGAAAAGCTCGTCGTATAGGGCGCTTTTGCTATAGAGCACGCTGCCCCGAAACTCCCCGGTGGAGACGTCCAGCAGGGCCAGGCCGTAGCCGTCGCCGGTGCTGATGGCGGCCAGGTAGTTGGCTTCTGGCTTCAGCAGGTTCTCGCGCAGGATGGTGCCGGGGGTGAGCAGTTGCGTGACCTCGCGGCGCACCAGCTTGTCGGCCTCTTCGGCCAGCTCGACCTGGTCGGCCACCGCCACCCGGAAGCCCAGTTTGAGCAGTTTTTCCAGGTGCACGTCCACCGCGCGCACCGGAATGCCGGCCATGGGGGTGGTGAAGTCCTTGGCGGTTTTGTGGGTGAGGGTGAGGTTCAGGGCCCTGGAGAGCCGCTCGGCGTCCTCGCCGAAGGCCTCGTAAAAGTCGCCGACCTGGAATAGCAGCAGGTAATCGGGATAAGCGTCCCGCAGTTCGACGTACTGCTCGAGCAGAGGTGGTAGGGGCCCCGGCCCCTGGCCCTTGAGGGTCATGCTCCCCATGATACCCCCAAGTAGCCGGGTTCAAGGATGGGCGCTTGTGTTGTGCAGGACAGAGGAAGAACTACCGGGCCACTTCCCAGGCCAGGTGCTCGAGCTCGGGCTTGATTAGCTTTTCCCAGGCTACCTTCACCGCGTTGGGCGAGCCGGGAGTGGAGATCACCACCTTTTGGCGGTAGGTGCCGGCGGTCGCCCGCGAGAGCATGGCCGCGGCCCCCACCTCGCTGTAGGAGAGCATCCGGAACAGCTCACCGAAGCCCGGCATGGGTTTTTCAATCTTGCGGGCCAGCACGTCGTAGGTGGTGTCGCGCGGGGCGATGCCGGTACCACCATTGAACAGAATAATTTGTGCTCCGCTGTTCACCATCTCCTCGAGGGCCCCGGCCACCTGGTCGGGCTCGTCCTTGATGATGCGGTAGCCCACCACCCTGTGCCCCAGCGCCTCAATTTCGGGCTTAAGGTAGTGGTAGTTGGTGTCGGTCTCGGGGGTGCGGGTATCGGAAACCGTCACGATGGCGAGGTTCACCGGGCCCCTGGTTTTGGCGATCTCCTTGTGCTTTACGGTGCTCTCGGACATATCTGTTTATACCGACTTCATAAAGAAACGCATAAAAAGAGGCGCATCTTTGTGCGGCCTGGCTTACTCCTGGATATTATTCTACGCTACACGCTCTCAGACCAGGAGCCTCATAAGCCTTCACACCCATCCCCGCTACAAAAGCCTCATACCAAGGGCTTGCTTAAGCCATAGGCCTCGAGCATCCTGAACACCAAATCGCGGGTTTCTTCGTCGTCGGCGTAGTTAACGCTGTCGCTGGAAATTACCAGCACCGGCGACAGGTCGTAGGCCCTAATCCAGGCTTCATAGAGGCGATTGAGGGAGGCCAGGTACTCCAGGGGAATGTGCTGCTCGTAGTCCCGCCCCCGGCGGGCGATGTGGGCCTGGAGGGTCTCGACCGAGGCCCGCACGTAAATGAGCAGATCGGGTTTCCGCAACGCTGGCGCAATGCCCTCATAGAGGGCCAGGTAGGTCTGCCAGTCGCGCTCGGCCAGGTGGCCCGAGACCCGCAGGTTCTGGGCAAAGATGAAGGCGTCCTCGTAGATGGTGCGATCCTGCACCACGTACTGGGCGGGGTTGATCTGCTCGAGGTGCTGTTTGAGCCGCTTGGCCAGAAAAAACACCTGCGACTGAAAGGCCCAGCGTCCCATGTCGGAATAAAAGTCGGCCAGGTAAGGGTTCTCGTCCACGGTTTCGTAGACCGGCAAGAGCCCGTAGTGCTGGGCCAGTAGCCCGGTCAGGGTAGACTTGCCGGAACCAATGTTGCCTGCGATTGCGATATACATGGTGATTGTGAAGCTAAGGACTAAAAAGCCAGGTTATATGCAGTGAGGCTGGGCTTCCCCAGATCTGGATATCTGGCACTACGAACGCTTCAGGCTGGCGATGGGCGAGGGGTTGGGCTGGTGGTCAGAGCGAGCAGTGAGCCCCAACTTTTCCTGCACCTGCCGGACTATCCAGTCCTGGTCGGCCTCGAGCTCGGCGAAGTTGAACTCCTGGGTCTCGAGAATCCAGAGCGGATGGGGGTAGGTGGCAAAATGGTGCTCGTAAAACTCGTGGAGACGGGCCAGGTACTCCGGTTCCATCTGCTGCTCGAAGGCCCGCCCCCTCCGCTGGATGCGCTCCAGGATGACCGGCAAAGGCGCGCGCAGGTAGAGGGTCAGATCGGGGGTGGGGATTTTGGGCGCCAGACTTTTGTAGAGGTCGTTGTATAGATCCCACTCGGCCCCGGAGAGGTTCATGGCCGCAAAAATGGCGTCCTTGTCGAAGAGGTAGTCGGCCACCACCCCACCGGTAAACAGGCTGGGTTGGGCCAGGGGCAGCAGTTGCTTGTACCTCGAGAGCAAAAAGAAGACCTGCACCTTGAAGCCGTAGCGGACGGGGTCTTGATAAAAAAGTGGCAAAAAAGGATTTTCTTCCACTACCTCGAGCAAACTCTCGGCTCCCAGCCGCTCGGCCAGTAGCCGGGCCAGGGTGGTTTTACCTACACCAATTACCCCTTCAATCGCGACATACATCCGCTTAAGGCTAAAAGCTAAAAGCCCAAAGGGGAAGTCTTGACAAGCGGGGGCAGAAGCCTTTTTCCCCGCCCAGGCAGTCGGCGCGATGGCCTAGCGCCGGGCAATCATGGTCACAACCACGTCCAGCCGCTGCCCGTTGCGCCAGATGGTCAGGTTCACCCGGTCGCCGGGGCGGTAGCGGGCGATGGTCTGGGTGACCTCGCTGGCGTTGCGCATGGTGCGGCCACCCACAGCCAGGATGATATCGCCCAGACTGACCAGCTTGCCGCGCTGGTCGCGCTGGGCCGGGCGCAGGCCGGCCCGGGCTGCCGGGGAGCCGGGTTGCACCTTTTCGATCATGGCCCCGCGGGTGGAGAGCAGGCCCACCCGTCCCAGCAGGATGGGGTCGAGTTCGTCTAGGTCGAGCAGGGTGGCCCCCAGGTTGCCGCGCTGGGGAACGCCGAAGCGCTCGAGGTCGCTCACGCTCTGCCGCACCAGGTCGCCCGGAATCGCCACCCCTACCCCGCCCACGCCGCTCAGGTCGCCCAGGGTGGCGTTGGCTACCCCCACCACCCGGCCCTGCAAATCGAGCACCGGGCCCCCGGAGTTGCCCTGCACGATGCGGGCGTCGGTAAAGAGCAGGTCGCCAATTTCTGCGCCAATCTCGGGGTCGAGGTCGTTTTTCTCGGCAGAAGTGGGGCCAATGCCGGCCAGAATGCCATACGAAGCCAGGTTGCGCTGCCCAAAGGGGCTTCCAATCACCACCAACCCCATGCCCACCGGCAGGTTCTGTGAGCTGCCAAAGGAAAGCTGGGCCGGGGCGGTCACGCCCTGCACGGTCAGTATGGCGATGTCAATGCCCTTGTCCACTGCAAACACCTGGGCCGGAAAGGTGCGCCCATCGAACAACTCCACGCTGATGTCGCGCAGATCCTGCACCACGTGGTAGTTGGTGATGATGCGGCTGGGGGCATAAAAAAAGCCGGAGCCGTTGGTGGGGCCTTCGTTGCCAGTCTGGGGGTCGCGCAGGATGCCAAAAATCTTGACCACTGCCGGTAAAGCCCGGCGGATGACTTCTACCCGGGCCACCTCCTCGGGGGTGGTGAGGCGGGGGGCCTGGGCCAGGGCCTGGGATAGGGTAAGCAGAACCAATAAAATGACCATGCGCATCGTCAACAAACCTTCTACATTGTCATATGCCGGTGTGGAGTTATCAATAGCTGGTTCTTACCGGTGCAAAAGACACTTTTCCCTGTGCAGGTAGAGCAAGGCGTTCAAAAAGGGTTTTGGGGGGTTATTCAAGAAACCTTAATATGCCCCTGAACCTGAATCTGGTCGGGGTATGGCATCACGGCAGCAGCCTGAGGCCCAGCCGGGGTGGATCGGTGGGGTAGAGGTTGTCCAGTGCTACCACTACAATCCGCGCCCCACCCCGTCTACCCGAAAGCTGGGAGGCCAGGACTACGAATTCCTCGAGGGCGATTCCCCCCTTGGCCAGTTTTTCGGGCACCCAGCCTGCCTCGCTGAGCCGGTTTTCGGCGTTCTGGCTCAGGATATCAAGACGCCGGCGCAGCTCGGCCTGGCTGGCCGGCAGGATCAGGTAGGTGGAGGCCAGCACATCCCCCTGGGAAAAGGCCTGTTCGCGGGCCCGGTACTCGACCACCACCCGCGCCCGCCCATCGGCGCCGATGCTTTGGATGCGGGCCAGAAATATCCCCGGCTTGAGGTTTGCCAAAGTCGGGTTCTCCAGGATCTCTGCACCCCGCAACCCGATCAGACGAACCCGGCTGTCGACCCGTCGAGTAATCTCGTTCAAGGCCACCAGTTCGTTGCCTGGTAAGACCAGCTCCTCTGCCAGGAGATTCTGGCGCAGGTTTTTGTCCAGACTGGCGACCAGCGTCTGATTGCGCTCACGCAATTGCTGCAATTCGCGCTGAGCCTCAGTAAGCTTGCTCTTGAGCTCGCTGTTGCTGCGCTGCAGCGCCTCGAGCAGACGGTTATCACTAGGAGGCGTCGAAGTAGAGACGCCGCTCAGGATGGCCACGTCCCCCTCGAGACTGCGCTTGTCGGCCTCGAGCTGGCTCAGACGGCTCTCGAGCTCCTTGGTACGAGCCTGGAGGCTACTCAGGCGGGCTCTGGCCTCGCGGCTGGCGGCTTCGAAAGCCTGTAGCTGCTGCTTGGCTTTACGGGCCTGGGCCAGGAGTTCTGTGCGACTAGCTAGCAATTGCTCCTTTTCCTTCAAGAGCTGCTCTTTTTCCTGCAGCAGACTGGTGCGAGCCTGCCTGAGCTGATCGAGGGTTTTGCGCTGAGCGGTGCTGTCTGCCTGAAGTTTTTCTACTTCCTGGCGTAGCTTTTCCCGCTCCACCAGAGCATTCTCCAGATCCTGGCGGGTTTGGCGCTGGAACTCGGCGTTCTGCGCGAGCTGCCGGGCTAGCAGGGTATTGTTTTTCTCAAACTCATCGCGCTCGAGCTTGAGCTGCTCGTACTGACTAAAGATACTGGCCGCACGGCTTTCCAGTCGTCCCACCTCGGTGCGCAGTCGGTCGCGCTCCTGTCGTACCGCCTCGGCCTGCAAGATGGTCTCGCGGGCATCCCGCACCACCAGAAAGAAAGCCCCAAAAGCCCCCAGTCCAATGAGCACCCCGGTGCCCACGGCCACCAGGGTTGCGGTGGTCTTGGGGCGCAGTCCCAGAAAGCGCCAGTGGCGCTTGCCCACCCGCTTGGCCACCAGGTCGCCCACGTAGGCTACCAGTCCGGCCACGAGCACCAGGAGGATGAGGATGGCCCAGAATGTCATAGGGAATAGATGGGGGCGGCGAAAAGGTCAAAGCTCGTACTCGTCCCCCAGGTAGTGGGTTCGCACCCCTGCGTCTCGAGCGAACTCCTCAGGTGAACCCTGGAAGGCCACCTGGCCGTCGTACATCAGGTAGATGCGGTCGGCAATGGCCAGCGTTTCGCGCACCGAGTGGTCGGTGATGAAGATGCCCACCCCGCGCCGCTCGCGCAGTTCGGAGATGAGTTTCTGAATGTCGTGGACGTTTTTGGGGTCTACGCCGGTGAAGGGCTCGTCCAGCAGGATGAAATCGGGGTTGGTGCAGAGGGCGCGGGCAATTTCCAGTCGCCGCCGCTCGCCCCCTGAAAGGGTGTAGGCATATTTGTCGCGCAAGTGGCTAATGCCCAGCTCCTCCAGAAGCTCGGCAGCCCGCTGGGCCCGCTCGGCTTTGGAGAGGGGCTGGAACTCCAGCACCGCCAGCAGGTTTTCCAGGGCGGTCATGCGGCGGAAGGCCGAGGGCTCCTGGGGCAGGTAGCCCAGCCCCAGTCGGGCCCGCTTGTACATGGGCAGCCGGGAGACATCCCGCCCGCCCAGGCGGATCTGCCCGGCGTTGGGTTCGATGAATCCGACCAGCATGTAAAAAGTGGTGGTTTTGCCGGCCCCGTTGGGGCCGAATAGGGCCACAATCTCGCCGCGGGAGAGCTCGAGGCTTACTCCCCGCACCACCTCCCGCTTGCCGTAGCGCTTGACCAGCCCAATGGCCTCGAGGCGGGTGGCAGGGCTCTTGGTTAGGCCAGGACTCTGTTGCAATGCCGCTTCCATCTGGTTATCAGGGTATCATCACCGGCTAAGGCGGCTGTGAGAGGTATAACCCAAACGCCAGGCTGGGCTTTCGGCTTTGGGCTTTGGGCCTTAAGCTATCGGTTATGGTTGTGACGCGTATCGCCCCCAGCCCTACCGGCGACCCCCATGTGGGGACGGCGTACCAGGCCCTGTTCAACTACGTTTTCGCCAAACAGCACGGCGGCAAGTTCATTGTTCGCATCGAGGATACCGACCGTACCCGCTACAACCCCACCTCCGAGCGGCGCATTCTGGAGATGCTGGACTGGCTGGGGCTTTCCCCCGACGAGTCGCCCATCAAAGGTGGCCCCAACGGCCCCTATGTGCAGTCGCAGCGCCTGCACATCTACCGGCAGCACGTGCAGATGCTGCTGGAAAAAGGAGCTGCTTACCGCGCTTTTGACACCCCGGAAGAGCTGGCTGCTGCCCGCGAGGCCGCGCAAAGAGCCGGCCACAAAGAGCAGGGCTATAACCGGCGCTACCGCGACTACCCGGTCGAGGAGGCCGAGCGCCGGGCCGCAGCGGGGGAGCCCCATGTGGTGCGGCTCAAGGTGCCCCTCGAGGGTAAGACCATCGTCCACGACTTACTGCGTGGTCCTATCGAGTTCGACAATGCCGCCCTGGACGACAAGGTAATCCTGAAGGCCGATGGCTACCCTACCTACCACCTGGCGGCCATGGTAGACGACCACCTGATGGGCGTGACCCACGTGATCCGGGCCGAGGAGTGGATTACCAGCACCCCCTTTCACATCCTGATTTTGCGGGCTTTTGGCTGGGAGGAGCCGGTCTGGTGTCATACCCCCCTGTTGCGCAACCCCGATAAGTCCAAGCTTTCCAAGCGCAAGATGGACACCAGCGTGGACAGCTACCGGGCCCAGGGCTATTTACCCGAGGCCTTGCTCAACTACCTGGGCACCATGGCCTGGAGCATGCCCGACGGGCGGGAAATTTTCAGCCTGCAAGACATGATCGAGCACTTTAGCCTCGAGCGCATCAGCCTGGGCGGGCCGGTCTTCGACCTAAACAAGCTCAAATGGATGAACGGCAAGTACATCCGCGAAGTCCTGACCCTGGACGACCTGGCCGAGCGGGTTAAGCCCTTCCTCGAGCGGGCCGGGCTTGCTTACCCCTCCGAAACTTACCTCAAGCAGGTGCTCGAGGCCATGCGGGCCCGCTTCGAGACCCTGCAGGAGTTCGTGGATAAGTCCCTCTACTTTTTCAGCGAGGCCTACCCCATGCAGGAGAAAGCCCTGGCCAAGCTGCGTGAGGGAGCGGCTTTTCTACCCGAGCTACACGAGCAACTATCCAGGCTTCCGGATATGCTGCAAGACAGCACCGAGCCCCTGCTCAAGTCCTTTGCCGAGGCCAAGGGCGTCAAGGCCGCCGCGGTGATGCAGCCGCTGCGGGCGGCCCTTACGGGCAGCCTCGAGACCCCCGGTATGTTCGATATCCTGACCCTGCTGGGTAAGGAGCGGGTGCTGAAAAGGCTCGAGCGGGCCATTGAGCTGGTCAAAGACTAGAGGGGCCGGCTCCTATCAGCCGATCCGACGCTGTAGACCGGCGCTCTGTACGATGTTGGTGGCAATTTCCTCTATGGAGGCGCTGGTGGTGTCGAAGTACGGAACGCCCAGCCGCTTGAACAGCTGCTCGGCCCGGCGCACCTCGTACTCGCACTGCTCGAGCGAGGCGTACCGGCTGTTGGGCCTGCGCTGAGTACGTATCTGATGCAGCCGGCCTGGGGCAATGGTCAGGCCAAACACCTTATCCTTGTAGGCCCTGACCGGCTCGGGCAGCGTGTCGCGCTCGAAGTCGTCCTCGGCCAGGGGGTAGTTGGAGGCCCGCAGACCATACTGCAGGCCCAAAAACAAGCAGGTGGGGGTTTTGCCTGCGCGACTGACGCCAATCAGGATTACGTCGGCCATCTGATAGTGGCGGTCGCCAATCCCGTCGTCGGTGGCCAGTACGAAATCGACCGCATCGATGCGGGTGAAATAACCGTTATCGTTCACGCTGTGCAGCCGGCCGACCCGGCCTGTGGGGGGCTGGCCGAGTTCGCGCTCGAGCTCTCCTAGGTAGGTACTAAAAAGGTCGAAATGCAGGGCGGGCGCGGCTTTGAGTTGGTCGTACAGTGCCCGATTGGCCAGGGTGGAGAACACGATGGGTCGCACCCGCTCGCGCTGGTAAAGCGAGTTAATCTCGTATACAAGGTCGTAGACCTCTTCCTCGGTATCCGTGAAGGGCCGGGTTACATAACGGAACGAAACCGACTCAAACTGAGCCAGCAAACTCCTGGCCACCGACTCCGCTGTCAGGCCCGTATGATCTGAGACGATAAAAACGGTACGTTCCATAAGTGGGCTTCCAAGAGAACCCAAATAACAGTGTAGTTTATGTGTGTAGCACTCTTTACACAGAACGGCGGGCTATACATACACCAAAACCGGCGGCTCCAATTCGCCTAACACACAAACTACCATCAATCTCAACGAGGTGTGTTATGGCATATATCCGCTGGTTTGAGACACTGAGCATGAAAGACCTCGAGATCGTGGGAGGCAAAAACGCCTCCATTGGCGAGATGATGGCCAATCTTTCCCAGGCTGGGGTGCGGGTGCCGGGGGGGTTTGCCACTACCGCGGAGGCCTTTCGCGAGTTTTTGCGTCACAATCGGCTAGAAGAACGTATTTATAAGGCGCTGCAAAACCTCGATACCGACAACGTGGACGAGCTGGCCCGGGTGGGGGCCGAGATTCGCAGCTGGGTAGAAAATGCCGAGCTACCCAAGGCCCTGGAAGTAGCCATCGTAGATGCCTATATTCGCCTCGAGTCCGCCTCCCAGGGCGGGCTTTCAGTTGCGGTGCGCTCCTCAGCCACTGCCGAAGACCTACCCGAGGCCAGCTTTGCCGGGCAGCAAGAGACTTTTTTGAATGTGCAGGGAGTGGAGAGCGTACTGCAGCACATCAAGAAGGTCTTTGCCTCCTTGTACAACGACCGAGCCATTGCCTACCGTGTGCACCACGGGTTCGCCCACGAGGAGGTGGCCCTCTCGGCGGGCGTGCAGCGCATGGTGCGCAGCGACCTGGGGGCTTCGGGAGTGGCCTTTACCCTGGATACTGAGTCGGGGTTCCGGGACGTGATTTTCGTGACCTCGAGCTACGGTTTAGGGGAGCTGATCGTGCAGGGAGCGGTTAACCCCGATGAGTTTTATGTGTATAAGAAAGGCCTGGCCGAGGGCCGTAACACCATCCTGCAGCGTACCCTGGGAACCAAGCTACAAAAGATGGTGTACGCGGTGGAGGGCCGTGGGGTAGAAACTGTCCCGACGTCGGAACTCGAGCGCCGCAGCTTCTCTCTTTCCGATGCAGAACTGCTGGAGCTGGCTCGACAGACCCTCTTGATTGAGCAGCACTATGGCCGGCCCATGGACATCGAGTGGGCCAAGGACGGGCTGGATGGACAGATCTATATCCTGCAGGCCCGCCCTGAGACCGTGCAGAGCCGTTCGGGACGGGTGCTGGAACGCTTCGAGATGCTGGAGCGTGCGCCGGTGCTGGTAACGGGCCGGGCAGTGGGGCAGCGCATCGGGGTGGGCCCGGTGCGGGTTATTAGCCACCCCCGCGAGATGAACCGCGTGCAACCCGGCGACGTGCTGGTGGCCGATATGACTGACCCCGACTGGGAGCCGGTTATGAAAAAAGCTGCGGCCATCGTGACCAACCGGGGTGGACGCACCTGCCACGCAGCCATCGTAGCGCGGGAACTGAACATCCCGGCGGTGGTGGGGACTGGTAATGCCACCCAGGTACTGCGCGATGGGGATATGGTCACGGTTTCCTGCGCCGAGGGCGATACCGGTCGGGTGTATGCCGGTACGCCGCGCTTCGAGGTGAAGCGGATTGAGCTGGACAACATGCCGCCCATCCCCACCAAGATCATGATGAACGTGGCCTCGCCCGAGCGGGCCTTCAGCTTTGCCAGCTTGCCCAACGCCGGGGTGGGGCTGGCGCGGCTCGAGTTCATCATCAACAACACCATCGGCATCCATCCCAAAGCGCTTTTGCAATTCGATCAGCAGCCTGAAGAACTCAAAGCCGAAATCACCCGGCGCACTGCGGGCTACCAAAGCCCGGTGGACTTCTACCGCGAAAAGCTGGCCGAGGGCATCAGCATGATTGCAGCGGCTTTTGCGCCCAATCCGGTCATCGTGCGGATGTCGGACTTCAAATCGAACGAGTATGCCCATCTGCTGGGGGGCAGCCGCTACGAGCCCAAGGAAGAAAACCCCATGATTGGCTTCCGGGGGGCCGCGCGCTACCGCAGCCCGGAGTTTGCCGAGGCCTTTGCGCTGGAGTGCCAGGCTATCCGGGAGGTGCGCGAAGAGAAAGGCCTCACCAACGTCTGGGTGATGATACCTTTCGTGCGTACGGTGGGGGAGGCCAGGGCGGTAATCGAAATCTTGAAGACCCACGGCCTCGAGCGCGGTCGGGACGGGCTCAAGCTGATCATGATGTGCGAGGTGCCTTCCAACGCGATTCTGGCCGAGCAGTTCTTAGAGTTGTTCGACGGCTTTTCGATTGGCTCCAACGACCTGACCCAGCTCACCCTCGCGCTGGATCGCGACTCGGGGCTGGTGGCCGATCTGTTCAGCGAACAGGACGAGGCGGTGAAGTTCCTGCTCGAGCGGGCCATCGGCTCTGCCCGGCGCATGGGCAAATATATCGGCATCTGCGGCCAGGGTCCCTCCGACCACCCCGAGTTTGCCTTGTGGCTCGTGCAGCAGGGTATCGAGAGCATCTCGCTCAATCCCGACAGTGTGCTGGAAACCTGGCTGTATCTAGCCGAACAGCAAAATATACTGACCAGGGCAGAATAATATCGCTCTGCACGTGGTGTGGAGTAATACGCATTTCGGCAGTATCGTTCACTTCGGCGAGCCTAAACGATACTACCGAAATGCTTTTCTACTCCCTTCGGTCGGCTTGAATCCTTCACCTCTGACTGCGGCGGGCGGCGAAGGATTCAAGCGGAAACGGTATAATATACCCAGCACAGTAAAAACTGCTGTACTGGGCGTTCGCGACCCCCTCTTTTTTGCTGCCAGCCCTGGTGGCAAAAATAGAGTTCAACAAAGCTTGTTGACTTTTGAGGAAGACCTAAAAGGTAGTGGAGACCATACTGCTTACTCCGGTTTGGCCTCGCGGCTCATCAGGCGGATGAGCTCCTGCATGGGATCGGCCCCCTGGTAGATGACCCGGTACACAGCTTCGGTAATCGGGAGATCGGCCCCGGTGGCCCGATCCCAGGCGTGCAGGGCTTTGACCGTGTAGATGCCTTCCACCACGGTTTTCTGGGCCTCGAGCTGGGCCAGGGTCAGGCCCTTGACGATCTGCTCCCCTGCGGTGCGGTTGCGCGAATAAGGGCTGCTGGCGGTGGCAATCAGATCACCCAGCCCCGAGAGGCCCATGAAGGTGGTTTCCTGGGCACCCTGGGCCACACCAAATCTGGTAATTTCGCGCAGACCCCTGGTAATCAGGGCAGCTTTGGCGTTGTCGCCGAGCCTGAGGCCGTCCACCATACCCGCAGCCAGGGCAATTACATTCTTGAGTGCGCCGCCCAGCTCCACCCCCACCCGGTCGGTTGAGGTGTAGACCCGGAAGCTCTTACCCGAAAAGACCCGCTGTACCTGCTGGGCCAGTGCCGGGTCTTGAGCCGCCACTACCGCCGCAGCAGGTAAAAACCGGGCAATCTCCTCGGCCAGATTGGGGCCCGACAATACGGCCACCTGCGAAACCCCGGTCACCGCCTCGATGACCTGGCTCATGCGCAGTAGGTGTTGGTCGGTAAACTGCAACCCCTTAGTGACCGAAACATAGGCGCTGGCCCTGGGCAATTGTGCTAGGGTTTCCCGCAGGGCCTTGGATGGGACGGCCACAACTGCGAACTGGGCTTTATGCAGGGCTTCTTCGGGGTCGGCTGTTGGGTAAAGCGATTCGGGGAACGCTACGCCGGGTAGGTACTCCCGGTTTTGCCGCTCGAGCTGCATGGCCAGGGCGTGCTCGGCCCGACGGGCCCAAAGATAAACCGGAACCCCTTTAGACGAGGCCAGCAAAGCCAGGGCGGTGCCCCAAGATCCTGCGCCCAGCACGGCTATAGGACTTTTCCCCTCACGGGTGCTGTGGCTTTGGGTACGTGACACACCAGACGACATGGACATAACGCTTTGCTCGAGGTCAAGTTTGCGTTGGACAGATTGCTCTTAGGTCAGAGAAAAGCGGTGGCTGAATGCCCCATGCTATCGTTCTATGGGCGCATTAGAAACAGTATCGAGAAAGCCTCGTACCAGGCACCTACCAGCAGGAAGAAAGCCCCAAGGTAAATGGTGAGGCCCAGGGCCCGCAATCCAGCCCGATAGCCTTCGCCCCGCAGGGTTTTGAGCATCAGCACCAGCCCGCCAAAAGTGACCAGGATATAAGCCTGTAGCTCCACCACAATGGTGGGCAGGTGCAGTAGGTAGTTGGCTGCGGGCAGGGCCACCGGGCTCAGGGCAAAGCCCAGCACAAAGTAGCGCAGCGCGTTGAACAGCAGGGCCGGAATACCCAGCAATAAGCCCGGTACAGCTGTGGTTAGCAGCAGACCGTTGGTGAAATTCCAGTAAAAGATCACGGTGGCAAGGCCCAGGACACCCCCTGCCAGGGCGCTGCCCAGACCGATTTGCTCGAGCGCCCCGCCCACCAGCTCCTGCATCAGCCGCACCATCTGGGGGTTGGTATAGGCCACCAGCCCGCCCAGGGCAAACAAACCATACAGGCCGATGTTGGTACCCAGGTACAACCCCCGGTACTGGCGCACCAGGGCCCAGCCTTCGGCCCACCAGCGGGCCAGGGCGCTGTTGCTGCGCAGGGCTACCAGCCAACCCAGGGAGAGGGCTGCAAACAGCACCCAGGCCACGGGGCTTTTGAGCCAAGCTGGTAACAACCCGCCCTCGGGAGTAAACCCTATCCGGGTTACCGCCCCATCCCGGATGGTGACCCGCACCTCGCCGCCGCGCCCAGCTACAGTAGCAGGAAATTTAACGATGGTGCCGTTGGGGATGGACTCTTCTAAGGGCTCATTTAAGTTAACCAAAAGCTCGCGGGGTGGAGGAGGGAAGGCCAGGCTCTGCTCGAGCAGCCGGATGGCCTCCTCGGTGGGCTTGCCCAGGGCTTGCGAGGGATCTGTCTGGTATTTGCCGGCCTGCCAGTCCTGTACGGCCTGACGGGCCAGCTCCAGGTTGGACTGAGCCAGAGCCAGCCCCAGCAACAGCCCGGTTGCCAGCAGCCACCTTCCAATTTGGGGCGGTGCGAGAAAAGCAACACGTCGCAACATATGCTTTAGCCTACCAAGTCTGCCTAGACTTCTTGTAAGGGCTCGCCCCGCTGGCACAAGGGGCAGGTTTCCGGGGCATAGGTAGGAAAGTCGAGCTGCACCAGCGAGCGGTAGGGCACGCTGAACTCGGCCCGGCCTGCACTGCGATCAACGATGGCTCCAACGGCCACGCAGCGAGCCCCCCTGGCCTCGGCAGCCCGGATGGCCTGCTGCACCGAGCCCCCGGTGGTAACCACGTCCTCTACAGCGAGAAAGCGCTCGCCAGGATGAATGGTGAGCCCTTCGCGCACCCGCATACTCCCCTGGCCGTCCTTCTCGGCAAAGAGGGCCCGTACACCCAGGGCCTTGGCAGTTACAAAGGACAGTATGACACCTCCCATGGCCGGGCCAATTACAAAGTCGAGCTCGAGCGTCTCGAAGAGTTCGCCTAGGGCCTGTCCCACGGCCTCGGCGTACAGGGGGTGTTGGAGCAAAGTGGTGGACTGCAGAAACTTGGGAGAGTGCCGTCCAGATCGTAATAAAAAATGACCCTCCAGCAGGGCTCCGGTTTCTTTGTAAAGATTAAGTACGTCCATCACTCCATGCTACTAGAACCGGCTTACACTAGAACAGCATGAGCCAGCGTATTCCCAGAGCCAATCTATACCTGCCGGGTGAAAATGCCCCGCAAGAAAGCCGTCGTCTGACCGAACTACCCCTGCTGATTTTGGTGGGCCTGACTGGTGTGGGCAAAACCAGTCTGCTCGAGCGCCTGGGTTATCCCACCCTGCCCGATCGACGGGAGCTGGTAGACCGCTACGTGTTTCCCCTGTACGGCTACTCCGGCCAGACGCTCGACCGCAGCGAACGTTTTGCCCTTACCCGACGCTTTCGCCAGGAGCATCCCGGCGGGGTAGCGGAGATTTTGCTTAGCGCTCGCGCTGTGCCTACCTGGCCCCTGCTGTTTGACGGCTTGCGTGGTGAGGAGGAGGTGCGATTTGCCCTGGCACACCTGCCTCAAAGCCGCTTTATTGTACTGGAGGCCCGCGATCTGACCCGGCTCTCACGCCTGTTGACACGGGGAGATGCCTTCGACCGGGTGCGGGTCGAACAGAGCGACCTGACTACCCTGCGCGAGCTGGCCCAGGGGGTACTGGGTGAAGAGGAGCTTG
This sequence comes from Meiothermus sp., assembly GCF_026004075.1. Classification (NCBI taxonomy): domain Bacteria; kingdom Thermotogati; phylum Deinococcota; class Deinococci; order Thermales; family Thermaceae; genus Meiothermus; species Meiothermus sp. The sequence goes on from NZ_BPIK01000001.1 coordinate 362,927, forward strand.
AGGAAGCCCTGGGCTGGAACGTTCCCATACCCGAGCTGATTGCCAAGCTCAAGATTGTGGCCGAGGAGCGCAAGAACTACAACCCCGATGCAGCCCGTGAGGCGCTTCAGGACTCGCCGCGGGCCTTGTTTCTGGATACCGAAGCCCTGAGCCTGGACGAAGAGGCGGCGGCCATCCGGGCCTTTGTGGAGCGGAGCCATGCCTAGTCTAAAGCGAATCACCCCACGTCCTTTCCGCCTGCCCCTGCGGGGTGCTTTGCGCTGGGGTAAGGCTTCGGAGCTGGCCGCACTGGAGCATGTTCTGCTCGAGGTTGAGCTTTCTGATGGTTCCATTGGCCGTGCGGAGATTCCGCCGCGCCCTACCATTTACGGCGAAACCCTGGGTACAGTGCTGGCGGCGCTGGAATATCTATCGCCACAGCTTCTGGGCCTCGAGGTCGAGGACACCACGGCCATCCAAAGGGTTCTCAACAGCTTTCCCAACAACCTCACCACCAAGGCGGGCCTGGACATTGCGCTGTGGGAGGCCTGGGCCCATAGCGAAGGGCAGACCCTCTGGCAGGTGTTTGAGCCCCATCAACCTAAGGTGCAGGTCAGCTACATTCTGGGCATTGCCGACGAGACCGAGATGCTGGCCGACGCCGCAGCGGCCTATGAGGCCGGGGTGCGGGTGCTCAAAGTCAAGGTAGGCCGCGACCTGCAAGGCGACTTATTTCGGATAGCAGCCCTCAAGGAGCGCTTCCCCGATATGGCCCTGTACGCCGATGCCAACGAGACACTTTCCCCAGAGGAGGCCCCGGCCTACTTGCAAAAGTGGGCTGGGGCTGGGCTTCTATACGTAGAAGAACCCCTGCCAATAGCCGAGATATTGGCCCGCAAGCGCCTGCGACAGGCCGCCATTCTGCCCCTTATCGCTGACGACTCGGCCTTTACGTTGCGCGACCTGTGGCGTGAGATTCAGCTCGAGACCTACGACATCCTGAACCTCAAACCCGCCCGCACTGGCTATACCCAGACCCTAGAGATGCTGGCCCTGAACCGCGCCGAGGGCAAAAAGGCCATGGTAGGCTCACAGGCTCTCTCCAGCTTTGGAGCCTACCAGACCGCTCTGATGGCTTTCCAGGAAGGGGTCAGCGAGCCGTGTGAGCTGGCCTTTCACCTCAAGGCCGAGGGCGGCTTTTGTACCTTTCCCCCTCTAAAGGAGGGTTGGTTATACTGGGAAGACCTTGCCCAGTGTCGCTTCGACCCCCAGGCCTTCGAGCGTTATGCCCTGAACACGTGATGGCGATGACACCTATTTTGCTGCCCGAACGAATCGTCCAGGTGCTACGGGTTATCTGCCCCATCCTGAACGATGCTCAAGTGGAATGGGCGACGAGCGGCAGCCTGGCCCTGGCCCTGCATGGGTTGCCGGTGGTGCCCAAGGATGTAGTCCTTAAAACCGACCGGGTGGGGGTCGAACAGACAGCCCGACTGCTAGTCGAGTACCTCAGCCATCCGCCGGGTCTGCACCTGGGGGTGCGTTTGATACGCGCGTACATGGCTCAGCTCAAGATTCAAGGCCTCGAGGTCGAGGTCATGGGAAACCTGGAATTCCAGAGCCCAGATGGTCGCTGGAACCCCGCACCAGACTTCCGGCACAGGCGCACTGTAATCGACTACCTGGGCCTCAGCATCCCGGTGGTTTCGCTGGAGTTTTTGTTTGCGCTGTACACCCAGCTCCAGCGCCCAGGCCGGGCAGCCCTGATCAAAGCCCGTTTAGAAGCCCTGGGTGGTGGGTTGGGTTAGTAAAGCTCGAGCGCGTAGGTCACAACGGCACTGGTCTGCTGGAAACCCAGTCGCTTATAAAGAGCCTGAGCGGCTTTTTCGTGGTCATGGGCGCGCACCTGTAGGGTCTCGATCTGCGGATTGGCAAAGGCCCATTCGGCAGCAGCCCCCAACAGCGCTCGCCCCAGGCCCTTGCCCCGGGCTTGCGGCACCACCCCGATGTAAGCGATCTCGGCCTGGGTATCGTCGAGTTCGAGCTCGGCCAGACCCACAGGCTCCCCGGTGGTATCGGCGTAGGCCATAAAAAGCTCGACTTCGGAGCCGATAAAGTGCTGGCGCAGCTCTTCGTCGGTCCAGTGTAGCCGAAGGCTCCAGCCATCCTCGACGCGGCTGTACAGATCGCGGTACACCTTGGGGTCGCAGGGCTCGGCCCGCTCAATCTTGTAGCCGACAGGAACGGGATAAGCCAGATCGGTGCGGCCAATGGCGTAGAAATAAGTGGTGTGCTCAGCAGAAAAGCCCATCTGCTCTAGCAGGGCTCGAGCCTGATGGTTGCTAGCCTCGGGGAAGGCATAAAGGGTGGGATATCCTTCCTGGCGGGCTTTTCTGATCAGGTGCTCCAAAAGCGCTTTACCGTTGCCCCCGCGGATGATGGGGCCCTCGAGGGCTGCCCCGTCCCAGAAGGGAACCAAAGCGCCATATCCCTGTACCCGGCCAGCCTCGAGCCAGACCCAGGCTTTTTCGTCCTCGCCGGCCAGCACCTCCCACCACAGCCCTTCGGGGGTACGTGCCTCAGGGGCCAGCGAACGGCGCTCGGGTGTTTCATCCATCCAGCAGAGCAGCTCGGCGAGCTGCGAAAGGTGGGCTTGTGCGACGGGTCGGTTCATAGAACCTTCCTTAAATATCTCCGGGCTCCTACCCATATACCATGCAAGCGGTGCTGCGGAAACCCCGTTTAGATATGGCTGTATTGTACAACGTCGGCCTCTGCTAGAATCTTACGAAACACAATGCGTAGCTATACGATTTTTGTCATCAATCCAGCAGCAGGGCGGGGGCGGGTGGGCCAGATGCTGGGCCTGCTCGAGGCCGCTATCCGGCGTGCCCAGTCTTCAGATACCGAGATGGTGGTGACCCAGGCCCCGGGGCACGCGATCCAGATTGCCCGGAACGCTCCAGCCGGCAGTCGGGTGGTTGCGGTGGGGGGCGATGGGACGGTACACGAGGTGGTGCGCGGAATCGCCGGTTCAGATAAGGCTATTGGAGTGGTGCCCATCGGCAGCGGTAACGACTTTGCCCGCATGGTGGGACTGCACAAGCTACCCCTTGAGGCTGCTTTGCATACAGCCTTGCGGGGCCCCATCCGCCATGTAGACCTGGGCCTGGTTAATAACCAGCCATATGGAACCAGCCTGGGTATCGGTTTCGATGCAGCAGTGGCTCGGAAGGCTCTCACTGCTCCTACTTTTTTGCGGGGAATGCCGCGTTACTTATACTCCATTTTTGCTGTACTGAAGGGGCTCGATCTGCCTAACCTCGAGCTTATCCAGAACAACCAAATCCTCTACCAGGGCCCTAGCCTGCTGGTAGCCCTGATGAATGGCCCGTGCTATGGTGGGGGTATTCCCATTGTGCCCGATGCACGGCCTACCGATGGCCTTATTTCCGTAGCGGTGGCCGGGGCCTTTAGCCGCCTGGGGGTGGTGGGGATTCTACCCCGGTTGATTGTGGGTAAGCACGTACACCACCCCCGTCTGCACTTCTTTCACGGAACCGAGTTTATCGTCCGCTTCGACCGTCCGGTTCCGGCCCACACCGATGGGGAACTGCTTGAGCCCAGCCACGAGTATCGGGTACAGGTCATCCCTGATGGGCTACGGGTGATTACCCAGAGGGCGTAACCCGGGCGCACAGATTATCGCGAGAGCTGGTGACCAATAACCATGCACATCACCCTGTACCTTGTACATTAGAATTGTGGCTGCTTGGAGCCCCCGCAGAAAGGATTGGCATTGGTGAACGAGGTTAGTTGGAAGCTATTTGCACCGCTCTCGATTGAAGGGGCCACCCTCCTGATTGAGCACCAGGATATGCCTTCTGGTATGGCTATACGCCTGGGAGGGGCTGGGGGTGTGGTACTCAAACCCCAAGAAGCGCAAGAGTTGCTGCTCAACCTGCTTACCGGCGAATCTTGGGTGAGCAGCCGTTTGGTTTGGGCAGCACCACGGCTACACATTGGGCAAAAAGGCTACAACTTAAACGAGCGGGCCAAGCTGGCCCTGATCGAGGCCTTGCAGTCGTTGCTGGTCGAATCCCAGGGTGTGGCTGTCAACCCCATGCCTAAGGAATCCTGGCAGCGTTCACTGCTCGAGATTACCCAGCACCGCTTCGCCAGCGTAGAGGAAGCACTACCCAAGCTAGGGGAGATGCTAATTTCTCTAGGATTCAAGGGCCTCTGCCTGTGGCTGCGTGAAGGCAGTGCGCGCAGCCTGAAACCGGCTGGGCAATATCCCGAAGCGGCTCCACTCGAGGAACTCCAGCCCGAACGCCACCCGGTCTATTTTCAGGTACTTGAGCGCAACCTGCTGATTGCCGCCGACGACACCCGCCAGGATGCCCGCATGAATGAGTTGCGCGACATCCTGATCGGACGTGGTCTGGGGGCGGTTTTGCAGGCGGTCTTGCATGGGGAAGGGGGATTGCGGGGTGTGGTATGGATTGAAAGCCTGCAGCCCCGTAAGTGGAGCAATGCCGACGAGACCCTGGCCCTGGCCGTGGCCCAGGTGATTGATCGTATCCTGCGCCCGCTCAAAGACGAGATTAAAATCCAGACCTCCGAGCGCAAGTCACTGGCGGTTAAGCGCAGCGAATTTGAGCTCAATTTGGCCCAGGCGCTCTCGATGGCCCAGCGGTATGAGCGTTCGCTGGCTTTAATGCGCATTCAGATTGATGGGATGAACAAGGCCCAGACCGAACGGGCTGCCCGGGAGATTGCCTACACCCTGCGCCAGAGCGACTCGCTGGCTTACCTGGGTGAACAGGGCTTCGCCCTGCTGCTATCCGAGGTGCGCTGGACAGCTGGGGCCAGCCGGGTGGCGCACCGCCTGCTGGGCCGTCTACGGGCTGCTCTGTCGGGTTTAAAGGTGGGCATTGGGATTGCTATGTACCCGCAAGACGCCACTACCGTAGACGGACTCTGGGGCCAGGCCGAACAAGCCTGCCAGATGGCTCTCGAGGCGGGTGGGGGTATCCGGTTGCTGACCCCCGGTGCAACCGAACTGCAGGAAGCTATCTCGCAAGATGGCCTAACCCTGCATTTCCAGCCAGTATTCAACCTAAGCGACCTCGAGCTAGTAGCCGTGGAGGCCCTGGCCCGCTGGCCCAGGCCCAAAGGGCTGCATCAAGCCGGGGAGTTCCTGCCCCTGGCCGAGCAGGTGGGCCTGATGAGCGTTCAGGATCGCTGGACCCTGGAAAAAGTGCTCGAGCAGGCCGCCCTCTGGAGGCCTTCTGGGGTTAACGCCCGCTTCAGTATTAACGTCTCTACCGAAACCCTTATCGATCCAAACTTTCCCAGTGTGCTGCAAGAGATGCTCTCGGCTAAGCGTCTTCCGGCCGATACCCTCATCGTAGAACTGCGTGAAGAGGCTATCCTGAGCGACCTCGAGACCACCAGCCGCAGCCTCGAGATCCTCAAGCACCTGGGCGTTCTGGTTGCTCTCGATAATTTTGGTTCCAATCCCCTTCCCCTCACCCAGCTCAAACGGCTACCCATCGACTGGATAAAACTTAATCCCGTCCTTTCGGTCTCAGAAAACGCCATGCTGGCGAAGGCAGCCATCGATATGGTGCATGCTGTGGGCGCCAAGGCTGTGGCCAAAGGTTTGGAGGAACAGTCTCAGCTTACCCGCATGAAAGAGCTGGGCGCCGATCACGGTCAGGGCCATATCCTGGGCTGGCCGGTTCCTGCCGAGGACCTGGGGGCCTTGCTGGTCTGGGGCATCGGCTCGTAAAGCTCTGCTACCATAAGTTCATGACCGAAGGCGCGGTGCTGCTGCTGCGGCTGTTGTTGTGGCTTCTTCCTGGCCTGCTGGCCTTTCTCTCGGTGCGCAGCTTGCTGACCGGGCGTATCCGCGTGGGCCTGGGCTTGCTGGTGGGTGCCGTGTTGGCGGTGTTCCTGATCAAACCCATCCCGGTGAGTCTGGCTTTTTTGCTTATCGGCGGACTGGCGGCCCTGGGGGGCGGGCGCAACCCCCGCTATGCCCGCGAACTGCGCGAGCGTCTGGAGGAGTGGCGAAAATAAAAAAGCACGGAGTGGATAAACTCCGTGCTTTTTGTATGGCGGGCGCGGCAGGATTCGAACCCACGACCTACTGATCCGTAGTCAGTCGCTCTATCCAACTGAGCTACGCGCCCTTGCCGCATTGGTGTGTACCACCAAATGCGTCCTGTAGGTTAACACAGGCGCTGCAAGCTGTCAACACGAACGAGGTTGCACGCCTGGGGGAAGTGTGCCCTGGCTCCTAAAAGCATCGGGTACACTTATCTAGGAGCCTCGAGGCTCCCTTGGTATGGGTAAGCGCGTACTGGCAGCCATGAGCGGGGGGGTGGACTCCTCGGTGAGTGCGGCTTTGCTTAAGGAGCAGGGCTACGAGGTCATCGGGGCCATGATGCGCTTCTGGCCCGATAACAAAAAAGACGACTGCTTCGAGACCTGCTGCTCGCCCGACGCGGCCTACGAGGCCCGGCGGGTGGCTGATATCCTCGGTATTCCCTTTTACCTGCTCGACTACCGCGAGGAGTTTCAGGAAAAAATTATCGATCCCTTTATCGCGGGCTACCGGGCTGGCGAGACCCCCAACCCCTGCGTCAACTGCAACACCCGCGTCAAGTTCGACTCGCTTTTGAAGAAAGCCCGGATGCTGGGCTGCGACTACGTGGCGACCGGGCACTACGTCATCAACCGCGACGGGGGTCTGTACCGGGGCGACCCCAAGAAAGACCAGACCTACTTTTTGTGGGGCACGCCCAAGGAGGCCATTCCCCATATGCTCTTCCCGGTGGGGCACCTGGAAAAGCCCCAGGTGCGGGCCCTGGCCGAGCAGTTTGGTCTGCCTACGGCCAAAAAGCCCGAGAGCCAGAACATCTGCTTTGTGCAGGGCGACCTGAAGGATTTTCTGGCCCAGCACCTCTCGGCCCGTCCGGGGCCGCTGATTGATCTCGAGACCGGCCAGCAGATTGGCGAACACAGCGGGGCGCAGTTCTACACGGTGGGCCAGAAAAAAGGCCTGGGTCTGTGGAAGAGCCACCTCGAGCGCTACGTGGTGCAGGTTAACACCACCACCAACGAGGTGATTGTGGGGCCCAAGGAAGCCTGTATGTGGGGGGGCCTCGAGGCCCGCGAGGTCAACCTGCTGATCGAACCAGAGAACCTACCCGAGCGCCTCGAGGTGCAGGTGCGCTACCGCACTAAGCCGGTGCCGGCCCAGGTGGAGGCCATGGGCGCAGGGCGGCTGGTCATCCGGCTGGAAGAGCCCCAGTTTGCCGTGACCTCAGGCCAGTCGGCGGTGCTGTACCAAGGTGAACGGCTTTTGGGCGGGGGCTTTATCGCCAGGCCGCTGTACAACGCCCTCGGGTTAGGGCGGTCTTTGATACCTGCCTAGCAGAGCACTTCCCGATCCATTTGCTTTTTCCCAAACCCTCCGGGTAGCCTCGAGCAGGAGCTACCCATGTTGTTACTTTTCCTGACCTTTTTTGGAAGCCTGGCCCTGCTGTTGGTTTCGGCGCGCTTGTTTACCGGAGCCGCCGAGCGCATAGGGCTGGCCCTGGGGCTGTCTAGCTTCATGGTGGGCGTGATTATCGTGGGGGTGGGCACCTCGCTGCCTGAACTCATCACCGGGCTTTTTTCGGTGAGCCAGGGGGTTTCCCAGATTGTCAGCGGCAACGTACTGGGGGCCAACGTCTCCAACCTGCTCCTGATTCTGGGGGTCAGCACGGTTTTCTCGGTGCTGCGTCCGGTCTATCTGGGTGAGGCCTATATCGCCATTGACCTGCACTTTCTGGTGGGCTCGGCGTTTGTGCTGGGGGTGGTGATGTTCGATGGGGTGGTGGGCCGGGTGGAAGGGCTGTGTTTGCTGGCGGTGTATGGGGTATATGTGGCCTACTTACTCAAAGAGGGCAGCAGCGGCCAGAAGGGCGAAACCCGCACTTCCATCGCCCCGCGCGACCTTCTTTTGGTGGCCCTTAGCGCGGTGGGCATCTACTTTGGCGCCGAATGGACTGTGAACAGCCTCCAGGGGCTTGCCATGGGCCTGGGCGTACCCACCGCTATCGTGGCGGTCACCATTCTGGCCCTGGGTACCACCCTGCCCGAGCTGGTGGTGAGTATCGGTGCAGCCCGGCAGGGCAAGGCCTCGCTGGCGGTGGGCAACATCCTGGGTTCCTGCATTTTCAACGCGCTGGTGGTGGTGGGGGCTGGTGCGGTTTATGGCACCGTCAAAGTGACACCCGAGCTGACCGGCTTTGCCCTGCCCTTTGCGGTGGGAGCTTCGCTGTTGTTCTACCTGCTGGTGCAGGATCGGCGCATCTCGAGCTGGGAGGGGATGCTGTTCTTGGTGATGTATGGGTTGTTTGTGCTGAAGGTTAGCGGCCTGGCTTGAGGCATAGCAGCTTTTGAAGGAAGATGGAAATGCAATAAAACGCGCGCCTCACGGTAGTGAGGCGCAGCGTGAGCGTGGGAGGTTTAGCGCGTACGGCCCGACAGCAAGTCCTCGGCGGCTTTCTGGGCCTTGTCCAATGCAGCTTTGGGGGTGGCCTGGCCCAGCACAGCCTCTTTGATGGCCTGCCCCAGGATATCGAAGCGGATCTGCTCCCAGTCGGAAAGGGCCGGCTCAAACTTGGCGTAGCGGGCCTGGGTGATGGCCACACCAAAGGCGGGGTTCTGCTTGATGTAGCGGGTTACCACGGGGTCGGCGCCCGAGCCCAGGTTGACGGGCACGTAGTTGGTGGCGACCCCGAAAACCGCCTGCACCCTGGGCGAGATCACAAACTTCAGGAAGTCGGCGGCGACCTTTTTCTCTTTTTCGTCAGCCCGTTTGAAAACCACCAGGTTGGTGCCCTGCACCAGTCCGAAACCAGGCTGCTTGTCGGTGCGGCCCGGCAGGGTGGCCACACCCAGGTCGAACTTGGCGGCCTGGAGATAAAAGCTGTAACCCGCCGAGGTATCGGTGGAGAAGGCGAAGGGGCCCACGCCAAAGTTGGCGTTGATGAAGCCGCTGGTAATGGGCCGGGCCCAGCCGTCTTTGACGCCCTGCACCAGGAGCTCGAGCGTCTCGACGGCCTTGGGCGAGTTGAGCACCAGCTTCCCGTTTTGCAGGTAGCTCCCGCCCAGGGTGAAGAACCAGTACGAGAAGGTCGAGGTGTCGGGCTGGAAGAAATAGACCGGGGCTTTTTCTCCCTGGGAAATTTGCTTGGCGGTGGATATAAACCCTTCGATGGTAGTGGGCACCTTGGCGTTGTACTTCTTGAGCAGGTCGCGGTTGAAATACAGGATCTGGATGCTTTTGTTGAAGGGAACTCCGTAAGCTTGCTTGTTGAAGGTTACCGCATTCACAAAAAGGGGGTTGACCCCTTTCAGGTCCACACCCAGCGCCGACATGGGTGTAAGGGCGTCGGACTCGAGGTACAGCGCCATGTTGTTCTCGAAGGCCTGGGCCATCACTGGCACCTTGCCGCTGGCGAAAGCGGCCTTAATCTTGGTGGAAAGATCGCGGTAATTGCCCTGCGCAATGGGGCGCACGCACACCTGGCCGTTCTGGGTGCGGTTGAACTCCACCACCAGGTTCTCCAGGGCGGTCTTGGGAGCGCCACCGGTAAAGCCGTGCCACAGCTCGGCCACCACGCTGGCCTTCTCACACTGGCTCTTGATGATGTCCTCGGGCCGCTGCTGCGCTAGAGACAGGCTCAGGAAAGCGAAAAAAGCGATGGTTAGATATCTCATCTCACGTCTCCTTTTCGTTTGTTTATACCCACAACAACGTCAGCTAAGGGTCAGGTCGTCTACTACATTACCCTATGGTGGGCCTACTTGATCCCGCTGCGGGCCACCCCCTGGATAAACTGCCGCTGTGCCAGAAAATACCCCAGCACAATGGGCAAAATAGCCAGCGTTGAGGCGGCCATCAGGGCCCCGTAGTCGCTGCCGGCCTCCCCGATGAAAACCTGCAGGCCCCGCTGAATGGTGTACATCTCGGGCCGGTCGGTCACAATCAAGGGCCACAGCAGGGCATTGTAGGCTCCCAGAAAAGTAAAGATGCCATAGGTGACCAGCCCCGGTATCGAAAGCGGCAGGGCAATGCGCACGAGCTGCGTCCAGTAGCTGGCCCCGTCAATCCGGGCCGCATCGAACAGATCCCTGGGCAGCGAGAGGTAAAACTGCCGCAGCAGGAAAATTCCGAATACCGAGGCCAGCCAGGGCACCACTAGGGCGTAGTAGGTGTTGATCCACTCGAGCCTCGAGAGCAGGATGTAGTTGGGGATGAGCAGTACCTCGCCGGGAATCATCAGAGTTGCCAGGATCATGAGCCAGACCAGATTCTTACCGGGGAACTCGATGCGGGCCAGGGCGAAAGCGGCCATGGCGGCCAGCAGCAGCCCCACCAGCACCTGGGTTCCTGCGGTTATAAAGCTGTTGAAGAAGTACTGCCCGAAAGGAGCGGCCAGCCAGGCCTCGCGGTAGTTGTGGAACACATAGCCCAGTGCGCCGGGGGCCAGATTGACCCATTCCAGCCGCCAGTCGTCGCCGCTCGAGCGCACCGCATCGGGGGGTAGCTCGGGCCGGTAGCTCGAGTAGCTTTTGGAAAGCAGCACCACCGCCGGGAGCAGCCGGAAAGACTCACCCGAGGCGTTGGTGAAAGTGATCTCCCAGTGATCCCCCTGGTAGCGGGTGCGAATCTGGGTGCCCTCGGCCCGGGGGTCGCTGAAAGCGCCCACAGCCGTGGGAATAAAGACCTGGGGCTCGGGCCCCATCCGGTCGGTGTAGATGCGCAAGGTGACGCTTCGGCCGTCCTGGTAGCCGCCCCAGAGGGGGGTTCCACCTGCGGCACCGAGCTGGGCTGCAACCCTCCAGTTGGCGGGCTTGAGCCGCTCGGGAACCCAGATGGGCTGGGCCTGCTGGGCCTCCTGGGGGCTTTTCAGGCTGGTAGCCAGCATCCAGTAAAAAGGGAAAGCCATTGCAATGGCCCCTAGGCTCAAAACCAGGTAGATCAGCAGGCGGCTCAGGGCATACGGGAGGGTCATGAGGTTCCTTCCTTTGCGCTGTTGAAATCAGGTCTCATAGGTTACTCTGCGCTCGAGCACCCGCTGCTGCACCAGCGTGAGCACCAAAATAACCGCAAACACCACCACCGCGATGGCGCTGGCGTAGGAGAAATCGGAGTCGCGGAAGCCCTTGTTGTACATGTACAGGGTGATGGTCAGGGTGTCTTGCAAGACCCCGCCGGTGGGGGTCATGATCAGCACCTGGGTAAAAACCTGAAAAGCTCCGATCAGGCCCAGCGTGGAAAGAAAAAAGGTGGTGGGGGAGAGCAGGGGCCAGGTGATGTAGCGCTGCTGCTGCCACCAGCTTGCGCCGTCGAGCTGGGCGGCCTCGTAGTACTCCTTGGGGATGTTTTGCAGCCCGGCCAGAATGACCACCACCTGGTAGCCCAGCAGGTGCCACAGGCTCATCACCATGATCGCCACAAAAGCCACGCTGGGCCCGGCCCAGAAGCCTTGAAGCTGGATGCCCAGTGGGGCCATAGCCAGGGCAAAGATGCCCTGGGGGGTAGAGAGCCAGTCCAGCCCTGGCGTGCCGAGCACCCAGTTGAGGAAGCCAAACTCGGGGTGATAGATCCAGTCCCATACCGCGGCGGCCGCGGTGAGCGCCGTAATGTAGGGCAGGAAGTAGAGCGTGCGGAAGAAGCCCAGCAGGCGCACCCTTTCGTTGAGCAAAATGGCCACCAGCGTCGCCAGCAGAATCCCCAGGGGAACTGTAAAAATCACGAACCAGAAAGTGTTGCCCATGGCTTTCCAGAACAGGGGATCGCGCGTGAGCAGGATTTCGTAGTTAAGGAGCCCTGCGAACCTGCTCTGGCCGATGAAGTTAAACCGATCCAAAAACGAAAGCCACAGGGCGTACAAGCTGGGGAAGATCTGCCAGACCAAGAGTAGCCCCACTGCAGGCCAGACCAGCAACCACCCCCAGAAGCTGGCCTGTTCGCGCTCGGACATCTGGGGAGCCCAGGCCCAGTAAAGAGCGCCCACCCCAAGCAGGGCCAGCAGCACGGCAGGGGCGGTACTGTACCCCAGTCCGAGCCCCGCCAGCAGGAGGCCCAGCCCCGGCAGTAGGGATGGCTTGTAGGCTCGAACCAACGCCTCGAGGGTCACCCCAAAAAGCAGGATGGTTCCCACCCCATAAGCCCAGGCGGGGAGTAGCTCGAGCGCCACAGCCAGCCGAACCAGGGCCAGCAGCACCGTCATGCCGAGCACCAGGGTGGGACGGTGGCCGAGTGGGGGTTTATTTGTAGACCCACGAAGCGTTCGCACGGCGTAAGTCTATCAAGCCGGGGTTCTGAGGTGGAGTGGAACCAGAAAACCCATCTAGCCCACTACCTCAATGCGGTTGCCACCTGCCTGCTTGGAAAGGTACATGGCCGCATCGGCCCGTGAAACCAGCTGATCCGGGGTATCACCCGGAATGGCGCTGGCTATCCCAAAGCTGGCCGATACGGGGCGTAGAGATTCCAGCGAGTTTTCAGCCAAAAGCTGCCGGAGTCGATGGCATAATTCCTGGGCTTCTTGAAGAGAGGTACTGGGCAGCAGCAGCACAAACTCCTCGCCGCCCCATCTTCCCATGTAGTCACCCTGCCGCAGGTTTTGCCGCATCAACCTGGCCACATGCACCAGCACCTTATCGCCTGTTTCGTGCCCGTATTGGTCATTGACCTTCTTAAAGTGATCTAGATCCAACAGTACCAGCGACAAGGGCTCTTTGGTTTTGTTGTGGTGCTCGAGGGCCCGGTGCATAGCCTCTATGATCGAGCGTCGATTGGCCACGCCGGTCAGGGGATCGGTGTGGGCGAGCTGGTATAGCTGGATGGCTTTAATCTGGGCTTGAAGGGCATGTTCTTTGGCCAGAATCAACAGCCTGAAAAGCACCAGGTAACATAGCTGCGAGATATAAAGTTGCAATACTGCATTTGAGTCTATGGGAGCACCTGCTGTTACTTGGGGAGCCAGTGCCAGGACGCCGGCCACCCCAAAGGCTGTAAAGATTCCCAGTGAGACCCGCCAGGCTGTCCGGGGTTCAAACACAAAATAGGCCAGCACAAATACCATGGCAATCCAAACCGAAGAAGGCCACAGGCTTTCTTCAGCGACGGATAGCAGATTGTAGTAAATATTGAGCACCATCAATAGTGCAGTGCCCCAGAAAATACCACCCTCAACGGCACGGAAAGGTACCCATCTAGGCAACAACAAACCTGCCCAGCAGAGGAGGAGCCATGAGGCTATGACCAGCAGCGAATACTTTTCGTACAAGTTTTCTTGGGCGGGGAGATCCAGTTTAGCCCAGGCAAAAAGGGCCGCGTAAGCTGCCACAGGCAAAAAGAAAAGATATATTTTCGTCCGCACCGCAGCGGTGGAATCTAACCCCTGAGTCGATGCTGGCATAGACTAACAACATTCTCCTGCATTTTGTCTTATAGACAAGCCCATATTCGGGGAGCAATACACTACCAGCCCGACTGCCAAAAAAAGCACCGGCCGGTACTGGCCGATGCTTTTGCTCAGCTGGAAGAGATTTTTTGCTAGTCGTCGGCCGCCTGGCTCGAGGCAGCGGCCTGCTTTTTGCTACCGAACAGCCGCCGGAAGAAGCCCAGGATTGGGTCGTAGTACTCGTCCACCACCCGCTCTTTGAGCGGGATGATGGCGTTATCGGTAATGTGGATGTGCTCGGGGCAGACCTCGGTGCAGCACTTGGTGATGTTGCAGTAGCCGATACCCCCTTCGTTTTTGAGCATATCCAGGCGGTTTTCCACGTCCAGGGGGTGCATCTCGAGGCTGGCGGTGCGTACCAGCAAGCGCGGCCCAATAAAGCCGGTTTTTTCGTCGTGCTCGCGCAGCACGTGGCAAACGTTCTGGCACAGGAAGCACTCGATGCACTTCCTGAATTCCTGCACCCGATCCACGTCCTCCTGGAACATGATCCAGTCGGTGTTGGGGGCTGGGGTGAAGGGCTTGATTTTTTTGTTGGCCTCGTAGTTCCACTTCACATCGGTGGCTAGGTCGCGGATCACCGGGAAGGTTTTCATGGGCCGTACCGTGACCGGCTTGCTGGTGTCGATGGTGTCCAGCCGGGTCATGCACATCAGGGTGGGCTTCCCATTGACCTCGGCCCCGCAGGAGCCACACTTGCCGGCCTTGCAGTTCCAGCGGCAGGCCAGATCGGGGGCCTGTTCGGCCTGGATCTGGTGGATGGCGTCCAGCACCACCATGCCTTCCTGGACTTCGATGGTGTAGTCCTTCAACTCACCACCATTGCGATCCCCACGAAAAATTCTAAAAGTGACGGTCGACATCTCAGGCACCTACCTTGTCACTGAGCTCCTTGAGGTCTTTGGCCTCAGCCACTTTACGCAGCTCCTCCGGCATCTCGGGCAGTGGCTCAGCCACCACCGTAAGGGTTCCATCGCTGCTGCGCCGGATGATGTGGTTGATTTTGGCAAAGGTGGGGTCGGGGTCGGGGTAGTCGAGGCGCGCATGGCCCCCCCGGCTTTCCTTGCGTGCTAGGGCGGCCAGCACCACGGCCTCGGAAATCTCCACCATCAGGCGCATGTCCAGGGCCGTGTGCCAGCCGGGGTTGTAGGCCCGACTGCCCGAGACCGAGGTGTTCCAGGCCCGCTTTTTGAGGTTAGCCAGAATCTCGAGCTGGGCTTTGAGTTCGCTTTCTTCGCGCATAATGCCAGCGTTTTTCTGCATGGTGGCGCGAAGCTCTTTCATGAGTGCAAAGGGGTTCTCGCCCTGGGGGTTGTTGAAGGGTTGCAGGGCCTCGGCGATGTAGGCCCGTACCTGGGCCTCGTCCACCTGGTAGGAGCCGGTCTGCTTGGCCGCATACTCAGCGGCAGCCATACCGGCCCGCCGCCCAAACACCACCAGGTCGGACAGGGAGTTGCCGCCCAGGCGGTTGGCCCCATGGAGTCCCCCCGCCACCTCGCCCGCAGCGTACAGCCCTGGTACGTTGGTGGCCTGGGTGTCCGGGTCGACCCGCACCCCACCCATCACGTAGTGGCAGGTGGGGCCCACCTCCATGGGTTCTTTGGTGATATCCAGGTTGCCCAGCTTCATGAACTGGTGGTACATGCTGGGCAGTTTCTTTTTGATGTAGTCGGCAGGGCGTCGGCTGGCAATGTCGAGGTAAGCACCACCGTGGGGGCTTCCCCGGCCCTCGTTAACCTCCTTGCGGATGGCCCTTGCGACTACGTCGCGGGTTAGCAACTCGGGCGGACGGCGGGCGCTGCGGTCGCCCTGGAGCCAGCGCTCGGCTTCCTCCTCGGTTTCGGCAAACTCGCCTTTGTAGCGCTCGGGCACATTGTCGAACATGAAGCGCCTGCCCTCGCTGTTCTTGAGGACACCCCCTTCGCCCCGCACGCCTTCGGTCACCAGAATACCCATCACGCTGGGCGGCCAGACCATCCCGGTAGGGTGGAACTGGATGAACTCCATATCGATCAGATCGGCGCCCACCATGCTGGCCAGCGAGAAGCCATCGCCGGTGCACTCCCAGGAGTTGGAGGTGATCTGGTAGATGCGGCCCAGCCCGCCTGTAGCCAGCACCACCGCCTTGGCCCGGAAGACCAGGAATTCCCCGGTCTGGCGGTTAAAGCCTAGGGCCCCTACTACCCGGCCGGCATCGGTCAGAAGGCGGTAGACGGTGGTCTCCATGTGGGCATGGATGCCCATCTTTACCGCGTGGTCTTGTAGGGTGCGGATGAGCTCGAGGCCGGTGCGGTCGCCGACGTGGGCCAGCCGGGGGTAGGAGTGCCCCCCAAAGTTGCGCTGGTTGATCCGGCCATCGGGGGTACGGTCGAAGACAGCCCCCCATTGTTCTAGCTCACGCACCCGGTCGGGGGCTTCCTTGGTGTAGTTCTCCACCATCTTCCAGTTGTTGAGCATGCCCCCGCCCTTGAGGGTGTCGCGGAAATGTACTTTCCAGTTGTCCTCCGGGCGTACGTTGCCCATCGCGGCCGCCATGCCCCCCTCGGCCATCACGGTGTGGGCCTTGCCCAGGAGGCTCTTGGTAACCACCCCCACCTTGGCCCCTTGCTCGATGGCCGCGATGGCAGCCCGCAGACCGGCGCCCCCAGCGCCGATAACAAGTACGTCGTAGTCGTGGATTGTATAGGATTCCATATTGGCTCCTTTAGAACAGGCGAATGTCGGTGATGGTGCCCATGGAGCACAGGCGGATGTAGACGTCGGTGAACCACACCGAGAGCATGCTGGTTACCCCCCAGAAGCCGTGGCTCTCGTTGATGCGGGTGATGCGCTGCCACAGGGTATAGCGGGTTTTATGTTTGGACATGCAGTTGAGGCAGCCGCCCGCCAGGTGCCGCCAGGCGTGGCAGGAGAAGGTGTAGTACGAGAGCAGAATCACGTTGCCCAGCATGACCAGGCTGCCCACACCCACCCCGAAGCCGTCCTCGAAGAAAAAGGCCCGGATGGCATCGTACCAGAGGAAAGCCACCACCGGCACCGAGAGATACCAGAAGTAGCGGTGCAGGTTGTTTAGCACAAAGGGGAAGGCCCGCTCACCGCTATAGGCTTTGCGCAACTCGGGCACAGCGCAGGCCGGGGGGTCCCAGAAGAAGGCCCGGTAATAGGCTTTGCGGTAGTAGTAGCAGGTTGCGCGGAAGCCCAGGGGAATCCAGAGCACCAGGAAGGCCGGCGAGATGGCCAGCCAGTCGAGGTCTTTGGCGTGAACGCCGGGTATGGGTATGGAGTAGAACGGCGATAGGTAGGGCCCGAACTCAAAGTGTTGACGGTTCCAGGCTACCCAAAGGGCGTATACCCCAAACAAGCCCAGGCTCAGCACCGTGAAAAGGGGCTCGATCCACCAGGCGTCCTGCCGATCGCTTTGCCGAGATTCTGTACCTGAAACGGGTTTCGTACTCATTTCCTCTAAACTATACCTGTTTGTGCGCAGGTATGGAAACTTCGATGGGCTACATTGAACCCTGGGCAGTACTGGTGTAATTAATAACACTTATTCCAAACAACCTTGGCTCAAGTCGTGGAATTGCCTTTTCAGAAGGAAGATTTCAATGAGGATTGACAGGATATGCCCTCGAGTCCATAATTGTTGGCTGTTAAGACGCCCCTTGGGTGGCCGTCTAACGAGGCGCTGCGGACAAGGCACTTGTGCTTGAAAGCCGCAAGCTTTTGGAGGATACGAGGTTGGAACTGTTTGGTTTTGGCCCGCACCTGATGATCGACGGCTACCATGCAAACGCTGAAAAACTGGCCGATTTCGAGCTTATTCGGCAGGTTCTGGATCAGCTTCCCGAAGAGATGGAGATGACCAAGGTGCTGCCGCCGGTAGTGCAGCGCTACCCGGCGCTTCCAGGTCATGCGGAGGGGATTACGGGGGTGGTGATCATCGCCGAGAGCCACATTGCCATACACACCTTCCCCAGCGAGCGTTTTATTAGCGTGGATATTTTTTCCTGCAAAGAATTCGACCTGGGCAAAGCCCTCAAGCGGGTGGTGGAGCACTTCGAGATTGGACGCTACGAGACCTACCTGATTAACCGGGGCAAGGAGTATCCCAAGGACCTCGAGCTGGCCCGGCAGATAGTGGCCGGGGAGCGGGAGTACGTACAGGCCCGCATCGGTTAGCCGGGTGAAACCCCGGCTAATTTTTTAGCCCGACCAGCCCAGCCGCGCCGAGACTGCATCGGCAGCCTGGCGCACCCGCGCGCCGAGTTCGGGCAGACGCTCGTTGGGAACGCGGGTGGTAGGGGCCGATAGCGACATGGAGGCAACCACCTTGCCCCGGTTGTCGTGGATGGGGGCCGCAATGCAGCGTACCCCGTCTTCCCGCTCTTCATCGTCCAGCACGTAACGGCGCTGGCGGGCTTCCTGCAGGGTTTTCAAGAAGCCTTCCAGGGTGGTGATGGTCTTGGCGGTGTAGGGTTTGAAGGGCCCTGCGCCCACAATCCGGCGAATTTCCGGCTCACTGTGTTCTAAAAGCAGGGCTTTGCCCACCCCGGTGCAGTAGATGGGGGCCCTGGCCCCGATGCGGGTGAACATCCGGATGAGCTGCCGCCCCTCCACCTGAGCGATGTAGATGACCTCGTTGCCGTCCAGAACGGCCAGGTTGACGGTTTCGTTGAGTTCGTCTACCAGTTTCTCCATCTCCGGGGTAGCGGCCTCGATTAGCCCGCCCCGCGTCAGGAAGGCCGAACCTACCTGATAAGCCCGCAGGCCCACCTTCCACAGGCCCCGGGTCTCGTCCCAGTCGGCAAAGCCTCGGCGGCGCAGAGTTTCTAGAAGCCGGTAGGCGGTGCTGGGTGAGAGGTCGGTTTTGCGGGCCAGCTCTGAGAGAGAGAGGGTCTCGGCCTCAGATAGAACCTCCAGCAGGTGCAGGCCGCGCTCGAGTGTCCGTACCTCACCAACCTCGGTCGAACGGCTGCGCCCTGGGCGACGCTTGGTATTCATGGCCGTAGCATAGGGGAGTCGGGGCATTTTTTCAATAAATGGAAAACAATCCCGTAGATTGACAAACTGATTCCACCGAGGCTAGGCTTTGACCTAGCCGCGTGTCCGGCCATTCCACAGGAGACTGCCATGAGCGAGATGCCCAAAGGTGTGCAAATTCTAGGCCCCAAACTCCCTGCCTCCGATACGGTGCTGACCCCTGAGGCCCTGGCTTTTTTGGCCGGACTTCAGCGTGAGTTCAATGCGGTGCGCAAGGGTTTGTTGCAACGTCGCGCCGAAGTAGCCCAGCGCATCCAGGCCGGCGAAAAGCCCGGATTCCTCGAGCACACCCGGTTTGTCCGGGAAGGGGACTGGAAGGTGGCCCCCGCCCCCCCCGACCTCAACGACCGGCGGGTCGAGATTACCGGCCCTACCGAACGCAAAATGATGATTAATGCCCTTAACTCCGGGGCCAAGGTCTTCATGGCCGACTGCGAGGACTCGCTCTCGCCAACCTGGGAAAACGTGGTGCAGGGCCAGCAAAACCTGATGGATGCTGTGCGCCGTACCATTTCCCTGAGCACTCCCGAGAAGGAATACCGACTGAACGAGAAAATTGCCACTCTGGTGGTGCGCCCCAGGGGCTGGCACCTGAACGAACGGCATGTGCTGGTGGATGGCGAACCCATGTCCGGAAGCCTCTTCGACTTCGGGCTTTACTTTTTCCACAACGCCCACGAGCTACTAAAGCGCGGTAGCGGCCCCTACTTCTACCTGCCCAAGCTGGAGAACCACCTCGAGGCCCGCCTCTGGAACGACGTCTTCAAGTTTGCCCAGAGCTATATGGGCATTCCCCAGGGCACCATCCGGGCCACGGTGCTCATCGAGACCATCCTGGCCGCTTTCGAGATGGAGGAAATCCTCTACGAGTTGCGCGAGCACGCCGCCGGCCTCAACGCAGGGCGCTGGGACTACATCTTTAGCTGCATCAAGAAGTTCGCCACCCACGAGGTGCTCTTCCCCGACCGGGCCCAGGTCACCATGACCGTGCCTTTCATGCGGGCCTACACCGAGCTGCTGGTGCGCACCTGCCATAAGCGCGGAGCCCACGCCATTGGGGGGATGTCGGCCTTCATCCCCAGCCGCAAAGACCCCGAGGTGAACGCCAAGGCCATCGAGCAGGTCACCAAAGATAAGGAGCGGGAGTCGGGGGACGGCTTCGACGGCACCTGGGTGGCCCACCCCGACCTGGTGCCGGTAGCCATGGCGGTATTCGATAAGGTGCTGGGTGATAAACCCAACCAGAAAGACCGCCTGCGCGAGGATGTGGACGGCAAGATTAAGGCCGAAGATCTGATTAACTTCGAGGTGCCGGGTGGCAAGATTACCGAGGCGGGGATTCGCAACAACATCAGCGTGGAGTTGCAGTACATGGCGGCCTGGCTGGGCGGAAGCGGCGCGGTAGCCATCTTCAACCTAATGGAAGACGCTGCTACCGCCGAAATTTCCCGCTCACAACTGTGGCAGTGGCTCCGCAAGGGGGCTAGGTTGGACGATGGGCGCACCTTTACCCAGGAGCTATACGCAAAGCTCAAGCAGGAAGAGATGGCTAAACTGGCGGGTCTGAAGAACCTGGAAGAGGCCGCCCAACTCCTGGATGAACTGGTGCTGCAGCCAGAGTTCAAAGAATTCCTGACCCTGCCGGCCTACGAGCGGCTGGGTTGAAAAGTGCCCTACCGCTGGTTCTCCTTCATCTGGGAAGCGCAAGCAAAAGGGCGAAGCTTCCCATGGGGGTGCTGGTGGGTATCTCCACGGGACTTTGGGTGGACGGCCCGAATGTCCACCCAAAACCCGGTAATTGTTGCTGCTCTAGGCGGCTTTAGTCTTCTGCTTTGACTTGGTGCGAGGCTTGACCTGTGCAGGTGCATCCTGGACTCGTTCGGTAGGGCGGATGCGGGCCAGCGGGGTCACGCGCTGGACTTCCAAAACCCGCTTGTAGCGCCTGGTTTTGGTTTCTTGGTCTTCCCAGACCTCGGTCTTGAGCGCACCTTCCAGCAGCACCGGCGAGCCCTTCTTGAGGCTTGCGAACGGTGCGGCCAGCTCGCGCCAGGCTTCCAGCTCAATGTAATGGCTCCTGGCTTGCTTGGCTGAAGCGTCCCAGCTCGAGAAGCCCAGGCTGGCCCTGGCTACCGGGGTCTTGCGCGGGGTCTGGCGGATCTCGGGGTCGGCGGTCAGGCCACCGGACAGGATCACCCGGTTCTCGGCCCCGTAGAGCACCGGGCCCTGTTCTTCCTGCCGCACATCGGCGTTTTCCAGCCTGAAGAGATCCTCGCCCACGATGCGCAGGCGCGAACCTTTTTGTCCATCGGCCTCCCAGGACTCATAGACCAGGTGGCCCATCGCCTGATAGGCTTCTCCAGCTACCAGATGGTTGGCCCAGTGCTCGGCCATCCTGCCATAGAAGGTCAGGTCGGCGCGGGAGAAAATATGCTCGTTGCCAACGGCCCGTTTGCCGATCAGGGTGACCTCGAGCACCGGGGTACCTTTAGGGGTATAGCGAAGGTCGTGTTTGCTCAGAACACCGCTGATGAAGACTAGGTTGGTGGACATGTTTGGCTCTCCTTGTACGTTACGGTCAGATGCTGTGGGTTTGGCGGGTGGATTGTTTGTTGGGCCATAAGAACCTACGCTATGGCCGGTGCAAGCGGCTAGGCCTGGCAGGGGGATGGGGGATTCTCGAGCGTTTTCATCGTTCACGTCCGTTGCGGTCTGCGCCACAAGGGGCACACTGAGTATGAGGTTTGGGGTTTCGGTCGGCTCGTCTTGGGTGCGTTGCGGTCAGTTCTTCAGCTCTTCTACGTTTCGTTCCTTCCCCCGTTTGGTTGTACCAAATCGGATGAACTTAGAGTATAACATAATGCCGGTTTTGTCTAGGGTCTATGAACAATAAAACAAAACCCAATCGAAACGGAATTTTTACAAAACCAAGCCCTGTCCGACACCGGTTTACTGCTGTAATGACGCCTGGATTACGTCAAAAACGTATAGGAGGGTTCTAATGTAGGTGCCGAGCAAGCAGCCCCATAGATAGGCTTTTCGAGTGGCCGGGGGTTATGGTAGACTTTGAAGGCTTGTGTTTTGAACCCTGCTTGGCTGGGGTGGTGTGAGCAGATAAAAAATCCAGAGCTGGCCAATGCTGGCAACGGAAAAGTTTTGGAGGAAGGGAATGGAATACCGCATCAAAGCCCAAATCCGTGGGAACGAAAAACCCATGGCCCTGCGCGACGCCGGCAAGCTGCCGGGGGTGGTCTACAACCGCAGCGAAAACTATAAGGTTACGGTAGACCTCAAGGAGTTCAACAAGGTCTTTATGGCCGCTGGGATCCACCACGTGATCACCCTCGAGCTCGAGAACGGGAAAACCGTGGATACCCTGGTGCGCCAGGTCAACCTGGATAAGCGCCGCCGTCGCCCCGAGCATGTCGACTTCTACGCCCTCTCGGATGAGCCGGTGCAGATGTGGATTCCGGTCAAGATTGTGGGTACGGCGCAGGGTGTACGTGAAGGCGGGGTGCTGCAACTCGTCAACAACGATGTGCAGGTCAAGGTTTCGCCCAAGGCCATTCCGCCCCATATCGAGGTCAACGTAAGCCACCTGCGGATTGGCGATAGCATCCATGCCGACGAGCTGAGCCTGCCGCCGGGTGTAAAGCTGGCCATGAACCCCCGCGACACCATTGTCGCCATCGTGCCACCTGAGGATGCTGAGAAGCTGGAAGCCCAGGCTGCGGCGGCTCCTGCCGAAGTGGAAGTCATCAAGAAGGGCAAGACCGAGGAAGAGAAGTAGCCATCCCTCGGGCGGCCCAGGGGTCGAGAGCCAGAGTGGTCTCTCGACCCTTCCTTTTGGCGCCTTAGGCCCAAATAAAAACCAAACGCTGAATTATGTTTCTGATCGTAGGACAGGGCAACCCCGGCCTGCAATATGCCCGTACCAAACACAACGTGGGGTTCTGGGTGCTGGATCGGCTTAGCTCGGAATTTCGTCCCAAGGGCAATGCACTGATAGCTGAAATAAAGCTTCAGAGGCCATCAGGTGAGTGGGTTTCAGGCCTGCTGGTCAAGCCCACCACCTTTTACAACGCCACCGGCGAGGCCGTAGCCCCGCTGGCCCGCTACTACAAGGTGCCCCCCGAGCGCATCCTGGTGATTCACGACGAGCTGGATCTGCCCCCTGGCCGGCTGCGCTTCAAAGCCGGTGGGAGCAACGCGGGCAACTACGGCCTGGAGTCCATTACCGCCCACCTGGGTACACGGGATTTCCACCGCTTGCGCATTGGTATCGGCAAGCCCCCTTCACCCGAGGCAGGGGCAGGCTGGGTGCTCTCGGGTTTTCATCCCGATTTGGTGCCAGTAATGGACAGGGTGATTGCCGCCGCAGCCGAAGCAGCCAAACTCTGGGCGACCGAAGGCCTCGAGGCCGCCCAGAAAAAATACAACGGTCTCAGACTCGATGTGGCCTAACCGAACCGGCCCGTTACATAGGCCTCGGTGCGGGGGTCGCGCGGCACCGTGAAGATTTCGTTGGTGGGGCCTTCCTCGATGAGCACACCCAGGTGCATGAAGGCGGTGCGGTCGGCGATGCGCGCGGCCTGCTGCATGTTGTGGGTCACAATTACCAGCGAGAAGCGCTTTTTGAGTTCCAGCAAAAGCTCCTCGATGCGTTCGGTGGCGATGGGGTCGAGGGCGCTGGTGGGCTCGTCCAGGAGCAGCAGTGGGGGCTCGGTGGCGATGGCCCGGGCGATGCACAAGCGTTGCTGCTGACCGCCCGAGAGCCTGAGCGCAACCTCGCCAAGCTTGTCTTTGACCTCCTCGTAGAGTGCGGCGCGCTCGAGGGCTTGCTTTACTGCTTGCTCGAGGCCCGCTTTTTGCCCTTGTAAGCGCAGCCCAAAGGCTACGTTCTCGAAGATGCTTTTGGGGAAGGGGTTGGGCTTCTGAAAGACCATGCCGATGTGGCGGCGCACCTCCACCGGGTCAACCTGGGGGTCGTAGATATCAATCCCCTCGTAGATGACCTTGCCCTCGAGGCGTACCCCCGGCACCAGGTCGTTCATGCGGTTGAGGGAGCGTAGCAGGGTAGACTTGCCGCACCCCGAAGGCCCAATGATGGCGGTAATCTTGTTGCGCGGGAAGTTGATGCTTACGTTGTAGAGGGCCTGATGCTTGCCGTAAAAGAGGCTGAGGTTCTGTACCTGTACAACGGCTTCCTCGGCTGGCACCGGCTCGCGCCGAACGGTCTGGTGTCCAATTGCAATCTCTTGAACCATAGTTACCACTCCACCCTAAAGCGCCGCCGTACCCAGAAGGCCAGCGCATACAAACCGGCCAGCGTCAGGAGCAGCACGATGATACCTGCCGCTGCGGTGTTGGCAAACTCACTCAGATTGGCCGAGATCCACAGGTAAATCTGCACCGGTAGCACGGTGTACTCCGACATAGGCCCCTGCGGTACAAAGGCTACATAGGCCGCTGCCCCTACCAGCAGAAGCGGGGCTGCCTCGCCAATGGCCCGGGCCGCAGCCAGAATAACCCCCGTAGCGATGCCGGGAATGGTAGCCGGAATGACCACCCTGGAGATAGTCTGCCACTTGGTGGCTCCCAGCGCATAGGCCGCCAGGCGTACCGAGTCGGGCACGGCCCGCAAAGCCTCGCGGGCCGCGATGGTAATGGTGGGCATGATCAAAAGGGCCATGGTCAGGGCGGCGGCGGCCAGGGTGGGGCCCAGGTTCATCCCGCGCACGAAGACCGCCAGCCCCAGCAGCCCAAAGACGATGCTGGGCACCCCGGCCAGGTTGCGCAGGTTGATCTCGATGAAGCGGGTCAGGGCGTTTTTGGGGGCGTACTCCTCGAGGTAAATAGCCGTACCTACCCCAATGGGAACGCTTAGCAGCAGGGTCATGGTCAGGAGCCACAGGGTGCCGAACAGGGCCACCCGCAGCCCTGCCGAGATGGGGTTGCGCGAGGGGTCGCGGTTAAGAAAGGAATAGTCGAGCCAGGGATTGAGGCGAAGTTGCTGGTTTTCCTGCAAGCCCGCTTTGAGTTCGTTCCAGCGCCGCAGGCCCTCGAGGAGCGAGTAGTTGCTCACGCGTTCGTCGTCAATGCTGCTGACCACCCAGCGCAGCGGCCCGTCCTGGGTTGCCCACATCAGCTCGACCCGGTTGCGGAGTCCAAAGATGCGCATCTCCTCCGGATCGGCCATCAGCCGGTTCACCTCTTCCTCAGGCAGACCCTGGGCCAGAAGCTCGAGGCGGATCACCTGTTCGGCGTTCCAGGCCTGCCCCAGGGGAAAACTCTTCCCGCTGGTCTCGGTGACCTCGACCACCTGCACCGAGATGGTGTCGTATAGGGTGTCCAGAATCAGCACGGCGATCAGGGCCAGCGCCAGCGCGGTGGGTACAATCACCGCACGGGCGAACACCCGGTTGATCCGTTCGCGCCGCAGGTTCTCTGGACTTTTAGAGGACTCCAGCGATAAACCCCGTTGCATTATTCGTACCTCTCGCGGTAGCGCTCGACCACCCGTTGGGCCAGGATGTTGAACGTCAGGGTAAACATAAACAGCGTAGCCCCCACCGAGAAGAGGGCCCTCGAGGCTAGCGAACCGGCAGGCTGGTCGCCGGTGGCCGCCTGCACGATGTAGGAGGTCATGGTGGCGATGGTCTCGCGCGGATCGAGGGTCAGGAGCGGACGTTGTCCCGCGGCGATGGCGGCAATCATAGTCTCGCCCACAGCCCGGCTGGTAGCCAGCAAGATGGCCGCTACAATGCCCGAGATGGCTGCTGGAAAAACCACCCGCGTGACCACCTCAAACTTGGTGGCCCCCAGCGCATAGGCAGCCTCGCGCAGGCTGCGGGGAACCGCCATCATGGCGTCGGAGGCCACGTTGGAGATGTAGGGCAGGATGGCAAACCCCAGTACCAGGCCAGCCGATATGGGGTTAAAAAGGTTAAGACCTGGAATCAGGCTTTGTAGGATGGGGGTCACGAAAAGCAAAGCAAAGTAGCCAAACACCACCGTAGGCACCCCCTCGAGCAGCTCCATAATGCCCTTAACCCGCACGCTTTGCTCGAAAGGGGCATACTCCGAGAGGTAGGCCGCGGTCATCAGGCCCAGGGGAATGGCCACAACGAGGCCGATACCGGTAAACAAAAAGGTTCCGGCCAGCAGCGCCCCAATCCCATAGCGGGGGTCGGCAAAAAGGGGTGTCCACTCGGGGGCGAAGAGAAACTCGGTGAGGGGAACCTGGCGGAAAAACTGAAAAGTCTCGCTGAAAAGTACCACAATCACCGCGGCGGTGGTTAGCACGGAGATAGTGGCCAGGATAAACAAACCTGTCCCAATGAGGCGTTCAGACAGGCTCTTTCCGGGATGTTTGTTGGCCCAGGAATTGGCGTTTTGGGAGGAAGTGCTCATCGCTACGAGAAAATAATACCCTGCCCTCTAAGGAAGAGGGCAGGGGGTAGGGGGTTACTTGGCCTCGGCCTCGAGCTTCTTCATGATCTCGACCAGGGGGGTGCCGGGCTCAATACCGCTGAAAACCGAGCCCTTGACCCGCTTGTCCACCAGCACCTTACCGATGCGGTAGGCCTCGTCGGGGAGCAGCACGTAGCCGGTTTTGCGGATGGCGGTGCGGGCACGGCTGTTGGTCAGGAGGAAGTTGACGAAGTCCTGCAACGAGCGCTTCTCGTTGAGGCTCTTGACGCTAACGTAAATGAACAGGGGCCGCGAAAGGGGCGCGTAGGTGCCGTTGTTGATGGTGGCCTCGGTGGGGGCTACGCAGCCTTTGCCGTTGTCCACCGAAACAGCCTTGAGCTTGCCCCTTTCCTCGACGTAGTAGGCATAGCCGAAGAAGCCCATGGCGTTGATATTGCCCTCGACCCCGCGCACCAGCACGTTGTCATCTTCCGAGGGGAAGTAGTCCTTGCGGATGGCCTTGGCCTTACCGTTAATGGCCTCGGTGAAGTAGTCGAAGGTGCCCGAGTCGGTACCCGCGCCATAAAGCACCAGCGGGCGGTTGGGGAAGCTGGGGCGTACCTGGTTCCAGTTGGTGACCTTGGAGTCGGGCTCCCAGATCCGCTTGAGTTCGGCCACGGTCAGGCACTGGGCCCAGGTGTTCTGGGGATTGACCACCACCGTGAGGCCGTCGAAGGCCACCGGAATCTCGATGAACTCCACCCCGTTTTTACGGCACTCGTCCATCTCGGCTTTGGTGATGGGGCGGCTGGCGTTCTGCAGGTCGGTCTCACCGACGCAGAACTTCTTAAAGCCCCCACCGGTGCCGGAGAAGGCCACAGTGACCCTAACGTCGGGCCGAGCGATGTTGAACTCCTCGGCCACTGCCTGGGTAATGGGATATACCGTTGAGGAGCCGTCGCCGCGGATGGGCTGGGCCAGGGCTAGGCCAGCAAGTCCCAAAAGTGCAGCGGCTGTGATAAATAACCTTTTCATCTTTAACCTCCGGTTGCTTTTGTAGCGGCAGGTATGCTCACTACCAGCCACCCATAGCTTGTCGTTCAGATGTCAGGAGATTGTCAGGAGGAGGGCAAAAAACCCATGAATTTCGAAATTTATACCCCTGCGTACTAAGCTATTTTTGATGCGCTGGAGTGGAGCCGTTTTAGCAGGAGGCAGGTCGAGCCGGTTTGGCCAGGACAAGGCGCTCTACGTATACAAAGGCAAACCCCTCATCGCCTGGGTGCTGGACTCGATGGCCGGGGCCTCCGAGCGTTTGGTTATTGCCAACCGCCCCTACCCAGGGCTCGAGGTCTATCCCGACCTCTGGCGCGGGGGGGATACCCTGTCGGGGTTGCATTCGGCGCTCGCGCACGCCCAGCAAGACTGGGTGGGGGCGGCAGCCTGCGACCAGCCTTTCCTGAGCCAGGGCTTCTGGTCGTTTATGCTCGAGCACACCCGGGCCAATATCCAGGCGGTGGTAGCGGTTTCGGACGATTTTTACGAACCGTTGGGTGCGCTGTACCACAAATCGCTCGAGCCCGAGGTTCTACGCCGCCTCGAGGCGGGCAACCTCAAGATGCAGGCGCTGCTACATGACATTCCCCTGATATCTCTGGATAAGCGGGCGCTCGAGGCCCGCTTTGGTTCTCATTTATTCCTAAACGCCAACCGCCCACAGGATCTTCCCTGAACAGGCATAGGCATCAGCTCAGCATCCTTTTGAGCTCTTCTAACTGGGTTCGCAGGTCGTGTACCTCGGCTTCCAGGGCCTCTAGACGTTGCTCGAGCTCGCTTCTGGCCTCCGTGCGCACAAGGGGGGCTGGCTTTCCGGCCAGCAGATGGGCATAGCGTACCTCGCGTTCGCCGGGCTGGCGCTCGAGGGGGGTCACCAGGGGGTGGGGGGCCAGGTTAATGAGCCCCTGTAGCACCGCCTCCACTTCTTGCAGCGAGGCGAACTTGTGGTTCATGCTCTCGGCCCGGGCCCGCAGCTCGCCCAGGGTTTGGGGGCCACGCAGCATCAGCAGAGCCATCAGGATGGTGGCGGGAGCATCTAACCTGAACTCCCGATCCAGAAACTGCCGGTACTTGGGAGCCCTGGCGTTGTGCTCGCGGAACATCCCGCACAGCCGTTTGCGCTGGAGGGCATCCAGGACCTCGCGAACCTCGGTTTCGCTCAGGTTGGTAACGGGCTGGCGGTTGTTTTTTTGGTTGGCTCCCAGCCGGACGGCGTTCTCGGTCAGGGGGTAGTGGTCGGGGGTGGCGTACTGCTTCTCGATCAGGGTGCCCAGCACCCGAACTTCGGCCTCGCTCAGTAGCTCCATCGGTGAAGATTGTAAGCCAGGTTAGGGCCTTGGCTGGATGACCGATTCTGCTTGAATCCTTCATTGTTACGTGCAGTCGTCAACCGAGGGGAGTAGAAAGGTATTTTTGATAATATTGTTCGGGCTTGTCAAAGTGAACGATACTACCGAAATGCGCATAAAAGAGCACTTTGGAGGTAGTTTGGTGGACAGACCGTCAAATAACCAACCCCTAGGGGTTTTTCTTGCTAGGCTGAAAGTATCCTTCGGAGGTGTCTGGGTCGGGTAGCCTCGAGGGGAGGTGTTTCCGAACCTACACCGCTCAAAGCACACCTTCCGAAGTAAGCTGGGCGGCTCGAGGGGAGCCGCCTTTTTATTTCACTGGTTCGGCTTCAAAGTGCCGGCTAGGGTTGGTGTATTCCTCCTGGGCGGCGACGAGCTGAATTTCGCGGGTGTTCATCTGGTGCGTGAGCAGCAGCAGGCTGTACATAGCCGAGACGGCGTGCTCGAGGCTCTGGGCCACGTTGCCGGTCTTGAGGTAGCGGCCTAGAAACAGGGCGGCAATGGCATCGCCGGTTCCGTTGCGGGGGGGCTCGAGGGGGATGCGGGGGGTGCGCACCAGCCAGGCCCCCTCATCGGCCACAGCAAGGGTTTCGATGATATTTTCAGGGGCTCCCTGGCGCAGCAGGCTGGTTACCACCACGATGCGGGGGCCATCTGGGTGCATCCGGGCTCGAGCCATGCGGGCCGCCTCGAGCGCCTCCGGCAGGGTTTTGCTGGAATGCCCGGTGAGGAGCTCGAGCTCGAACTGGTTGGGGGTGAGGATATCGGCCTGGGGCAGCACCTGGTTTTTGATGATCTCGGGGATTTCTGGGCGCACAAACAGGCCCCGGCCCTCGTCGCCCATCACTGGATCGCAGCAGAACAGTGCGCTGGGGTTGAGCTGTCGTACCTTGCTCAGAGCCGACAGAATCGCCTCGGCAGTATCGCCACTGCCCATGTAGCCCGATAGCACCGCGTCGCACTGGCCCAGCACGCCGCGCTCGGCAATGCCCTCCACGACTGCTGCCAGATGCTCTGGCGGTAGGATCATGCCCTTCCACTGTCCGTAGCCGGTGTGATTGGAGAACTGCACGGTGTGGATGGCCCAGACCTCGAAGCCCATGCGTTGCAGTGGAAACACTGCGGCGGCATTGCCGACATGGCCGTAGCTGACCCAGCTCTGGATTGAGAGAATGTTGCGGGGCGGCTGCATGGGGGAAGTTTATCGCACACCACCCATTACAACGTACCGTGTGTGTCGTTCACAGCGATGGCAATTACTCCCGTGGTGAGGGGTGCGCAGGTACCGAGGCGAACGGGATGTGGGATGTCTTGGACTCACCGATTCTCGAGCACCTCGAGGGCCAGGCGGTAGGTCTGGGCATGGCCAGCAACGGTCACCTGTGGGTCGCGATTGTAGCCGCCGCCCATCACCACCACCAGCGGAAGGTGGGCCTGCTGAACCTTTGCCAGCACCTGCCGATCCCGCTCGGCCAGCCCTTGCAGGCTCAGGCCCAGGCGCCCGAAGCGGTCGTTTTGCAGCACATCCACCCCGGCGTTGTAGAAAACCAGATCTGGCCGGTGAGCGAAGGCCTGTTCCAGTGCAGGCTCCAACGCTTCCAGATACGTTGCATCGTTGGTGGCATCCGCCAACCCTATGTCCAGGTTGCTCTCCTCTTTTTTAAGGGGGTAGTTGCGCTCGGCGTGCACCGAAAGGGTAAAGACGGTGGGGTCGTTCCGAAAAAAAGCCGCTGTGCCATTGCCCTGGTGAGCATCGAGATCCACGATCAGCACCCGGCCATTCCAGCCCTGGGCCCGCAAGTAAGCAATTGCTACAGCTACATCGTTGAACAGGCAGTAGCCCTCGGCCCGCCCCGGATAGGCGTGGTGGGTTCCTCCGGCCAGGTTGAGGCCCAGGCCGGTCTGAAGCGCGTCCAGGGTGGCGGCCAGGGTTCCGCCTGCTGCATGCAAGGCCCGGGTGAGCAGGCTCTGGCTCCAGGGCAGCCCCACCTTGTGCGATTCCTGCCGGCTGAGCCCTTCCAGCCGAAGCTTTTGCAGGTAGTCCGGGGCGTGGGCCAGGGCCAGGGTCTCCCAGGCGATGGCTGGGGCGGGTTGTACGTTCAGCTCATTCTGCAGTGCCTCGGCGACCCCGGCGTACTTGTACTTGGGAAAAGGGTGGTAATCGGGAAGCTCGAGGGTGCAGTGAGCGGTGGAGTAGGCCCGGCGCATCGAGATCAGAATGCCACAAACCCTCGAGGCGCTATGTGGCCTGGGCTTTCAATATCTTTTGCATAACTCGTTGCTACTATGCAGTTGCTTGGCCCTGAGCCACCCCTGCTCAAAAAGGCTCCCATTGGAGCCCCTCAGGGCCAAGCAACCTAACCAAACCGCACATTCGCACCCGTATTTGCCCGACATTACGTCCCCCTGCCAAAGGGGGACTTTATTTTGGGTACAATTTCGAACCTACTCAAAAATCTATCTCGAGCTTGTAGCGCCCACTTTTGCCCTGCTGGTCGAGCTCGAGCTTGAAGCGCTCGGCCCCGCGGCGGTACTCGGCCTCGAGTTGGCTGGCCGGGCCTTTGTACTCGAGGCGGGTGCGCACCCAGCCCCGGCTGGCGAGCCAGTTGTGGAAGAAGGCGTAGACCTGCTCGAGGGAATCGCGGGTCTCGAACTCGGCCTCGCTCGAGCCGCCCCGCTCCTCGCGCTTGAGGGCAACGCTGCCCGGATAGGGCGGCAGGCCCAGCCGGGCATTCAGCACGAAACCGGAGGTCTGGGGTACGGGCCGCACCGGCGGGGGAGGGGCGGGTTCGGGCCGCACGCCCACCACACAGGCCGAAAGCACCAAGGGTAAAAGCCAAAGCAAACCACGCATACCTTAGCTAGCTTAAACCGCTCGGATGAGTAAATTGAGGCATGGAAATGAAGGTCGGCTATAAAAAGCTGCTCGAGCAGGCCCTGGCCGAGATCGAGACCATCCCGGCAGAGGAGGCCAAAGGCTACCTGGGCCACCCCGACTACGTGTTTGTGGACTTGCGGGATATTCGCGAACTCCAGCGCGAGGGCAAGATCCCCGGCGCTTTTCACGCCCCCAGGGGCATGCTGGAGTTCTGGATAGACCCCGAAAGCCCCTACCACAAGCCCATCTTCGCCTCGGGTAAAAAGTTCGTGTTTTACTGCGCGGGGGGCTGGCGCTCGGCCCTGGCAGCCCAGACCGCCCAGCGGATGGGATTGGAGCCGGTCTGCCACATCGAGGGCGGCTTCAAAGCCTGGGCCGAGGCCGGGGGGCCGGTCGAGCGGCTCGAGGGGCCCAAAAATTAAGCCTAACGGAGCGGCCCGGATGCCAACCTTACGAGAGCTTTTTGGACTGTTCGGCCAGACCGCCCCGGCCCTGGAGGTGCGGGGTGTGACCCACGACTCGCGCCTGGTGCAGCCGGGTTTTATCTTCGTGGCGATTCCCGGCGTGCCCCTGCCGAGCCGCAAACCTTTCGATGGGCACGACTACATCCCCCAGGCCATCCAGAACGGGGCGGTGGCGGTGGTGGGGATGCGCGAGCTGCACCTGAACGCGCCCTACCTGCGGGTGGCCGATGCGCGCGCGGCCCTGGCCGATCTGTCGGCGGCCTTCTGGGGGTATCCGGCGCAACGGCTGGAGCTGCTGGGGGTGACCGGCTCCAAGGGCAAAACCACCGTTGCGGTGCTGCTCCATCACCTGCTGCAAAAGGCCCGTCCGCCGGTGGGCAGGCTCTCCACGGTGGGGATCAAAATTGGCGAAGAAGAGCTTTTTTTGCCCGGCCACTTCACCACCCCCGAGGCCCCGCAGGTACAGGAGATGCTGTACCGCTTTGTGCAGGCGGGCTGTCGGCAGGCAGTGCTCGAGGTCAGCAGCCACGCACTGGCGCTGGAGCGGGTGCGGGGGCTGGAATACCGGGTGGGCGTCTTCACCAACCTCTACGAAGACCACCTCGACCTGCACGGGAGCATGGAGAACTACTTTGCTGAGAAAAAGAAGCTCCTGGAGCGCTCGAGGTTCGCCGTTGTGAATAGCGACAACCCCTGGACCCAGACCCTGCGGGGCCGCCCCCAGACCTGGAGCTACGGCCAGCAAGGGGACTGGCGGGCCCAGCACCTGGTGGAAAGCAGTACGGGCCTCGAGTTCGAGGTGGTCTCGCCCATGGGCCGGTTTGCCGTGCAGCTTCCCATGGTGGGCCGCTTCAATGCCGAGAACGCCCTGGCTGCCATGGCCGCTGCTGCGCAGGTGGGCCTCTCGGTGGGGCAAATCCAGGAGGGCCTGGCCAGTTTTCCCGGCGTGCCGGGCCGGATGCAGCTCGTGCAGGCCGCGCCCTTTCGGGTGGTGGTGGACTTTGCCCACACCGGGGCCAGCCTCGAGGCCGCCCTCCAGACCCTGCGCCCCACCACCCAGGGCCGCCTGGTGGTGGTGATCGGGGCCGCTGGGAATCAGGATCCCAGCCGACGCGTGGGCATCGGCCAGGTGGCGGCGCGGCTGGCCGATCTCGCCATCTTTACCGAGGAAGACCACCGCACCGAGCCGCTGGAGGCCATTTTGGAGGCCATGGCCCAGGCCCACGGCGACCCCCGCCGCTACATCCTCATCCCCGATCGGCGCGAGGCCATCCGCTACGCCATCCGGGAAGCCCAGCCGGGCGATACCCTGCTCTTTAGCGGCAAGGGCCACGAGCGGACGCTCGAGCGGGGCACGGAGGCCATCCCCTGGAACGAGGTGGACGAGGTGCGCAAGGCCCTGGCGGCGCAACCGGTAGACTGAGGCCATGCAGCGCGATGATCTGGTTCGCTGGCTGGACGAGTACCTAAAGATACGGGAGTTCAAAGACCCCTCGCTCAACGGCTTGCAGGTGGAAGGCCGGGAAGAGGTGCGCCGGGTGGGGGCCGCGGTGGACGCAGCCCAGGCCATTTTCGACAAAGCCGCCGAGGCTGGGGTGGATTTCCTTATCACTCACCATGGCCTCTTCTGGGGGCAGCCTTTTGCTATTGTGGGCTATCAGAAGAAGCGCCTTGAGCGGCTTTTTTCGGCGGGTATCAGCCTCTACACGGCCCACCTACCCCTCGACGCCCATCCCGAGGTGGGCAACAACGCCGTCCTGGCCCGCGAGCTGGGGCTGCAAAGCCTGGAGCCCTTCCCGCACCCCAAGTACGGCAACATCGGCTACATCGGCCAGTTTGCCGAGCCGGCGCCGCTGGCCCTGGTGGAAGACCGCATCGGCGAGCTGACCGGTATGCAGCCTCTGGTGGTGCGGGCGGGGCTGGACGAGGTGCGCCGGGTGGGCATTGTCTCGGGGGGTGGGGCCGGGGATGTGGGGCTGGCCAAAGCCCTGGGCTGCGACCTTTTCATCACCGGCGAGCCTGCCCACGCCCACTACCACGAGCCCTTCGAGCTGGGCCTGAACGTGATTTACGCCGGCCACTACGACAGCGAGACCTTCGGGGTCAAGGCCCTGGCCGCCCGGCTGGAGCGGGAGTTTGGCCTGCCCTGGGTGTTTATTGAGCATCCGACCGGGCTGTAGCATGAAAGGTCTTTTTATAACTTTTGAAGGCCCCGAGGGGGCGGGCAAGTCGACCCAGGCCCGGCTTCTGGCGGAGTGGCTTCGCGCAAAAGGGCGTGAGGTGGTGCTCACCCGCGAGCCGGGCGGCACCCGGCTGGGTCAGGCCATCCGCGGGCTTTTGTTACATCAGGATCACATGTGCGCCGAGGCCGAGTACCTGCTCTACTCCGCCGACCGCGCCGAGCATATGCAAACCCTGATCCGGCCAGCCCTGCAGCAAGGCCAGGTGGTGCTGTGCGACCGCTGGCTGGACTCCTCCCTGGCCTACCAGGGCTACGGGCGGGGGCTGGACTTGGGCTGGCTGCGGGCCGTGGCCCAGGGGGCGACGCAGGGTATCCGGCCTCACAAGACCTTTCTGCTCGATTTGCCGCCGGAGGTGGGTCTGGAGCGGTTCGAAGGACGCGACCGCCTCGAGCGCGAGCCGCTCGAGTTTCACCGGCGGGTGCGGCAGGGCTACCTCGAGCTGGCCCAGGCCGAACCCGAACGCTTTGTGCTACTGGATGCAACCCAGCCCCTCGAGGCCCTGCAAGCCCAGCTAAGGGCTCATCTGGAAAGCCTGCTCTTGGCCAACCCTTGACCCCGGTCTCATTCATCTTGGGGGCCTTGCGGTAAGGTAAAGGGCGTGGCTCGAGCGTTCC